>NZ_CATKQM010000053.1:0-22930 GCF_949768225.1 Pseudomonas sp. IT-P44
CCCCCTCGAGAGGCCGAGTGGAGGTTCTGCGTAGTGGGCAACCCGGCATGGATGCCGGGTTAGCCGCCCCCGGCCATGGATGGCCGATGGCGGCGTGCCCACGGAGCAGGACCGGAGCGAGGGCATGCCGAGCCTAGGCGAGGCACCGAACGAAAGGGGCAAGAGCCCTTGGTTACTTGGGGCTTTTCCAAGTGACTCGCCGTAAGGGCGAAACCCATATCAGCCATCACCAAAACAATGGATATGCACACAAAAGCCTTACAGCCAATCAGCGGACTTTGAACCGCCCCATAATCGCACTCACGCGGCTATTGGCTTCCAGCAACTGCCGGGTATTGAGCTCACTGGCCTGACCGCTCTTCACCAGTTCATCCACCATGTGGCGGATCTGCACCATGCTGCGGTTGATCTCCTCCGTCACCGCACTTTGCTGTTCGGCGGCGGTGGCGATCTGAGTGCTGAGGCTATTGATGTGGCTGACGGAACCGGCCATTTCGTCCAGCCCGGTGTTGACCCGCGCCGTGGCATCGGCCGCTGACTGGCAGCTGGCCTGGGTGTTTTCCATGGCGCTGACCGACGAACTGACGCCTTGGGTCAGGCGGGTGAGCATCTCGTTGATTTCCGAGGTGCTGGCCTGGGTGCGGGCGGCGAGGGCGCGGACTTCGTCGGCCACCACCGCAAAACCGCGACCTTGCTCGCCGGCACGCGCCGCTTCAATGGCCGCGTTAAGGGCCAGCAGGTTGGTCTGGCCGGCGATGGCGCCGATTACCCCGAGGATTTCGGTGATGCGCTGGGCGTCTTGCTGCATGCTTTCGACTTTATGGGTGGCGCTGGCCACTTCGTCGATCAACGCAATCACACTGCTGGACGCTTCACCCACCACGACCCGCGAACGGTCGGCGTTTTCGTTGGCGCGTTGAGTGAAAGCAGCGGTTTCAGCCGCGTTCTGCGCCACGCTTTCGGCGGTCGAGCTCATTTCGGTTATGGCGGTGACGGTCTGATCGGTTTCCGAAGCGTGGCGCACCAGAATCTGGCTGGTATGCGCAGAGGTGCGTTGCAGGTTGTCGAGGCTGGAGGCCATGGCGCCCGTGGCCTGGGTGACTTCGCCGATCATGTTTTGCAGGTAAGCGATGAACGCGTTGACCGAGTGGCCAATGGCGCCCAGCTCGTCTTCGGCACGAATGGTGATGCGTTTGGTCAGGTCGGCGTCACCGGCGGACAGCGCGTCGATATTGGCCTTCAGGGCTTTCATGCGCTGGATCAGTTGGCGGATCGCATAGATTTGCAGCAGCACCAGCAGGATCACCATCGGGATTTGCAGCAGGCTCAGTGTGCTGAGCACGTCGTCGCGCTGCGCGGTGATCAGCTTGGTCGGCAGGGCGGTGGCGAGGAACCACGGCGTGCCTTCGATAGGGCGCATGAAGAAGGTGCTGGCTTCGCCTTTGTTGTCGAACTCGACGCGCTGCGCCTGATCACGGTTTTGCAGGCCGGCCTTCACCTGGCTGGCGAAAGGTGAGTTGCCGGCCAGTTCGCTGATGTTCTTCAGTACGATCGGTCCGCTGATGCGCGAGCTGTTGCTGATGATCTTGCCGTCGGCCTCGACGATGAGCATTTCGGCACCGAGGTCTTTTTCCTTGCGCGCCACCAGGTCGTTGAAGAAACCCAGGGTCACGTCGATGGTCGACACGCCGTAGGCGGCGCCGTTTTTCTGGATCGCCATGGCGCAGTTGGTGCGCGGCTCGGCGCTGGCATCATCTTTATAGGCCGCTGCCCAGGCGCATTGCCCGCGTGGGGTTTGCATGCCGCCCTTGTACCAGCTCTGGTCGTAATAGTTGGGCGCGGCGTCGCTGTTCCAGAAGGTATTGACCGCCAGTTTGCCCGAGGCATCGCGATGCCAGAACGTGCTGAACTTGTTGCGTCCCGCTTCACGCTGGCCGGGCAGGGGCCAGATGCCGCCACCGAAGACTTTCAGTTCGCCGTACTGATCGACCAGCCCCGGCAGGACCGTGTCGATGGCGGCGCTGTCGAGCAAGGGGATGGTCTGGGTGATACTGCGCTGTTGCGCCTGAACCTTGTTCAGTTCGCCCTGGATTTGTTCGGCGACTTCGGCGATGCGATTGAGCGCGACTTGTTCTTCGGTGTGGCGCAGCTTTGGCGCGACCAGTTGGCTGATGCCAACCACGGTGAGAATGGACAGCAGCAGAATGAACAGGACCAGAAACAGCGTGTAGCGAGCCTGAATAGTGCGGAATGCGGGCATGGGGCCGGGTCCTTTTGAGCAGCGATCTTATTGTGGGTATCGGTATGAAACTGGACGCTTCAAAGGGCTATCGGCTGGCTCAAGTTGAGCTTTAGGTACGATCGTACAAGAACGGAGGGAGGTGACGGACGGCGGGATTGCGCCGGCCCGTTCAGGCAATTGAACGGGCCGGACGCAGGTTAACGGTCGAGCAACTTCAGGATTTCTTCGGGGTAACGCAAGCCGGCGGTGGCATTCGCCGGGAAGATCGCTTCCAGCGCGTGCAACTCTTCGCGGCCAAGTTTGATTTCCAGCGCTGCCACGTTTTCTTCCAGGTATTTACGCTGTTTGGTCCCGGGGATCGGGATCACGTAATCACCCTGGGCCAGCACCCACGCCAACGCGAGTTGACCCGCCGTCACGCCTTTTTCCGCCGCCAGGTCCTGCACTTGCCGCACCAGCAACAGGTTTTTCGCGAAGTTGTCACCCTGAAAACGCGGGCTGAACCGACGATAGTCGTCCGCCGCAAAATCGTCCGGGCTTTTTAGTGCGCCCGTCAGAAAGCCCCGACCCAGCGGGCTGTAAGGGACAAAGGCAATGCCCAGTCGCTGGCACGCGGCCAGGCAGCCGTTGTCTTCCTGATCCCGGCTCCATAACGAATATTCGCTTTGCAGCGCGCTGATCGGATGAACCTGGTGCGCCCGCTCCAGCGTTGCGGCCGAGGCTTCGCTCAAGCCCAGGTAACGCACCTTGCCGGCCTTGACCAGTTCGGCCATGGCGCCGACGGTTTCCTCGATGGCCACTTGCGGGTCGATGCGGTGCTGGTAGTACAAGTCGAGGGTTTCGACGCCGAGCCGCTTGAGGGTGCCGTCGATAGAGGAGCGGATGTATTCCGGGCGTCCGTCGACCCCTCTGGCGGAAGGGTTCGCCGGATCGCGGACGATGCCGAACTTGCTCGCCAGGAACACTTGATCACGCTTGCCGGCGATGGCTTTGCCGATCAGTTCTTCGTTGGTGTGCGGGCCGTACATGTCGGCGGTGTCGAGCAGGTTGATGCCCAGTTCCAGCGCACGATGCAGGGTGGCCGTGGCTTCCCGGGTGTCCGTGCCGGTGGTGTAGAAATCGGTCATGCCCATGCAGCCCAGACCGATCGCGCTGACCTGCGGACCGTTTTTACCCAATTGACGTGTTTGCATGAAATCAGCTCCCTGTGAATGTGGATCCCATTGTTAACCTCGACAGAATCCAGATAAACCAGCTAAAACTGCTATCACTATTAGTAATTTCTAAATAATCAGCCGGTACGACAGCACAATGGATCGATTCAACGCCATGCGCGTATTCACCCGGATCGTCGAGCTGGGAGGCTTTGCCAAAGCGGCAGACAGCCTGCAATTGCCCCGCGCCTCGGTGACCATTCTGATCAAACAGCTGGAGGCGCATCTGGGCGTGCAGTTGCTGCAACGCACCACGCGGCAGATCAGCCTGACGCTCGACGGGGCAGCGTATTACCCGCGTTGCGTGCGTTTGCTGGCGGATCTGGAGGAAACCGAAGCGGTGTTCTCCGCCGCGCGTCACAACCCCAAGGGTTTGTTGCGCGTGGACATGCCGGCGGGGGTGGGGCGCCTGATCGTGATCCCGGCCTTGCCGCAGTTCACGGCCCGCTATCCCTTGATCGAGCTGGAAATCGGTTTGAATGACCGGCCGGTGGACCTGATTCGCGAGGGCGTCGATTGCGTGCTCCGGGGCGGTTCGTCACTGGACGACTCTCTGGTGGCGCGGCCGCTGGTCATGCTGGATCAGGTCACCTGCGCCAGCCCCGGTTATCTGCAACGCCACGGGACGCCGCAGTGCCTGGCCGATCTGGAGGGGCATGAAATGGTGGAGTACGTTTCCAGTCACAGCGGCAAACGTTTCGGACTGGAGTTTGTGGTCGATGGCCAGATACAACCGATCAATCTGTCCAAGCATGTGGCGGTCAACAGCGCCGACGGTTATCTGGCGGCGTGTGAGGCGGGGTATGGTTTGGTCCAGACCCCGTACTATCACGTGGCCAGGCAATTGAAGGAGGGCAATCTGGTCGAGGTGCTGAGGGAGGTGCCGCCACCGGGGATGCCGTTGGCGGCGCTCTATCCTCCTCACCGTCAGCTGTCGCGGCGGGTACGGGTGTTTGTCGACTGGATGGTTGAGCTTTGCGCGCAGCCGGGAAATGGCTTTGTCAAAGAACATTCAGGCCGCTGAAAAATCCTAACGGTGTTGGTAGTAACCCGGTCCGCCACGGCCGTCGTAATGGTGGCCGCCGTGCCATCCGCCGTGGGGGAAAATAATGCAGCCGCTCAGGGAAAGTATGGCCAGCAGGGGAATCAGCAGTGTGATTCGACGGAACATTTCAAAATCCTCATGGTTATCGCCGCTATGAAGCCAAAAGGCTTCATCGGCTGTAACATGAGACCCCGTTTGCAGCGCCCCATCCCCGGAAAACGGTAGTGGCTTGGCATGCATTCGGATACAAACCCGATACATTTTCAGGTTCGCCTTACGTTTTAGCTTTTTGTTTAAGGAAAAGGGCAATGACCCAATCGCAACGTTTGAAATACTCGATTCTGATCTCCCTGGTGGTGCTGGGGATCATGTTTGGCCTTTCGTATTTGCAGAATGCCGGGGTCATCAGCGAAAAACTGTTCCAGTACATCGCTATTGGCGTGGCGGTGATCGTGGTGGTGATCAATGGCGTGATGCGTCGCAAGGTCAAGCCCTGAGCGACGCACCACGGGCAGGTTATTCGCCGTGCAATGCGGCGAACGCCTGCGGGTGCAAGCTGTAGCTTTTGTCCGGGTTCAGGGTGATCACGCCTTCGCTGCACAAGCGTTTCAACACTTCGCGCACACTGAGAAAGGACAGCGGAATATCCAGGTCCAGCAGGTGACTGTGGACGCCGCGCACACCCAGGCTGCGATCGCTTTCGGCGGCGGTCAGCAAGGCGTCGATGACTTTCAGGCGGATCAGGCTGGTGCGCAGGCCGAAGCTCTTGAGCAGTACCCGGATCCGTTCGTTGCTGTGTCGTTCAGTACGCGGATTGAACAGGCCCGAGCCCATGGAAGTGCCCATTGGCGCAGCGCTACCGTCCGTTGGCAGTTGCGAGTTGTACATGCAATATCTCCTTTTCAGAGCCTGAACCGGAAAGATGTGTTGGGTGCTCTTACTCAATAAGACGTACGAGCCACCCAAATCATGAAGGATCAGATGTAGAAATTTTGTTGCCATCACGTCAGAAGCTTGTAAACCCCCGCAGAAACGCCCTCCGGCGGCCTAAATTTTTGTCATGGATTTCGTTCCTGTAGGAGCGAGGCTTGCCCGCGAAGAGGGGGGATCAGTCAACACTTATGTTGGCCAGGACTCCTTCTTCGCGGGCAAGCCTCGCTCCTACAAAAGCTATTTGCGTGCATTTGGATCAGGAGCGAGTGTGATTATTACCAGGCAGTTAACCCGATTGAGCCTTGCCGCCGTGTTGGTGGGCTTGAGTCTTGCGGCACATGCGCGCAGCCAGCCGGATGCTTCGGCGACGGCCGATATCCGCCGGACCAGCTTCGGCGTGCCGCACATTCGTGCCGACAACGAACGTGGCCTCGGCTATGGCATCGGCTACGCGTACGCGCAGGACAATCTGTGCCTGCTGGCCAATGAGATCACCACGGTGAACGGCGAGCGTTCACGTTATTTCGGCCCGGAGCAGTTCACGGTCGAAGAGCGCGAAAATCAGGTCAGCGACGTGTTTTTCAACTGGTTGAATACGCCGCAAGCCGTCGCTGCGTTCTGGCAGGCGCAAACGCCGGAAGTCCGCGACCTCATTGAAGGGTATGTGGCCGGTTACAACCGCTCGCTGGCGGAACGTCGCGCGCAAGGTTTGCCGCAGCAATGCCAGGGCGAATGGGTGCGGGACATCACCGCGCAGGACCTGGTCAAGTTGACGCGGCGCCTGTTGGTCGAAGGCGGCGTCGGGCAGTTTGCCGAAGCGCTGGCCGGTGCCACGCCACCCAAAACGGTCGCGCAGAATACGCAGGCCTCGGCGCAGTTCCAGCTAGCCACTGCGCGCATTCAACGCTTCGCGCTGGATCGCGGCAGCAACGCAGTCGCGGTGGGCAGTGAGCGTTCCTTCAATGGCCGTGGCATGTTGTTGGCCAATCCGCATTTTCCATGGGTCGGCGGGATGCGCTTCTATCAGATGCACCTGACCATCCCCGGTAAACTCGATGTGATGGGCGCCGCGCTGCCCGGTCTGCCGATGATCAACATCGGCTTCAATCAACACCTGGCCTGGACCCACACCGTGGACTCGTCCAAGCATTTCACCCTGTATCGCCTGCAACTCGATCCGAAGGACCCGACCCGCTATTTGCTCGACGGCAAGTCGCTGCCGATGAAGCAGCAGACTGTGACCGTGAAGGTGAAACAGCCTGACGGGCAGACCCGGTCGGTCTCTCGCGTGGTCTACAGCTCGCAATTCGGCCCGATCGTGCAATGGCCGGGAAAACTGGATTGGGATAACCAGTTCGCCTACAGCCTGCGCGATGCCAACCTCGATAACGACCGGGTGTTGCAGCAGTGGTACGCGATGAATCGTGCGGTCAGCCTCAAGGAGTTGCAGGCATCGGTTCACAAGATCCAGGGCATCCCGTGGGTCAACACCCTGGCGGCGGACGATCAGGGGCAGACGCTGTACATGAACCTGTCGGTGGTGCCGAACGTCAGTGTCGACAAACTGGCCGCGTGCAGCGATCCACGGGCCGGGTTGCAGATGATCGTGCTCGACGGTTCCAACAGCGCCTGTGCCTGGGACATCGACCCGGCGGCGGCGCAAAAAGGCATTTATGCCTCGGACACATTACCGCAGCTGTTGCGCAAGGACTTTGTGCAGCACTCCAACGATTCGGCGTGGATGGCCAACCCGGCACAACCGCTCACCGGTTTCTCGCCACTGATCAGCCAGGACAGCCAGCCGTTGGGCCTGCGCTCACGTTTTGCCCTGGATCGCCTGGCCACACTGAACAAGACTGGCCCGATTGCCGCGGCCGATCTGCAACAGATGGTGATGGACGATCAGGTGTACCAGGCGACTCAAGTGATGCCTGATTTGTTGAAATTCTGCGCTGAAGACCTGGGCGCCGACGCGCAGACGCTCACACCGCTGTGTGCCAGTCTGAAAGCCTGGGACCGCAGCGCGAATCTGGACAGCGGCGTGGGATTCGTACATTTCCAGAATGTCATGGAAGCGCTGCAGGAAGCACCCGATGTCTGGCGTGTGGTGTTTGATCCGAAAGACCCGCAACACACGCCTCGCGGCCTGGCGGTCGAGCGGGTGGACGTTGCCAAGGCTGTGCGCGAGGCGATGCTGGCGTCGGTGGAATCGGTCAACGCGTCGGGGCTCAAGACGGACAGCCGCTGGGGCGATATCCAGGTGGTCAGCAGCGGTGGCCAGCAGACGCCGATTCACGGCGGACCGGGCACCCTGGGCGTGTATAACGCGATTCAGAGCGTGCCGAGAACCGACGGCAAACGCGAAGTGGTCAGTGGCACCAGCTATTTGCAAGTGGTGACGTTCGACGACAAGGGACCGCAGGCCAAAGGGCTGTTGGCGTTTTCGTTGTCCAGCGACCCGGCCTCAAAGCACGCCAATGACCAGACGTTGGCCTTCTCGAAGAAACAGTTGAGTGTGTTGCCGTTCACCGAACAGCAGATCACTTCGGACCCGCAATACCAGGCACAGACAATTCGCGAGCAGGATGAAAAAGCCGCGAAGGTGGCCAAACAGTAAATCGAACAGTGTTTGCGTTCAGAAAGAAGGCCGCACCCCGCAAGGGTTGCGGCCTTCAGCTTTTAGGCGGTTGCTGCGGCATGGAGTTGAGGACCGGATTGCCGTCCTTGTTGCGGGTCAGGTAGACCGGCAGCACCTTGGGCAGCGTCGCCACAAGGCTGTTGAGTTCCTTGATGTTGTAGATGCCACCGAGGCGGATTGAGCCGGTGCTGCTGTCGGCTACCATCACCGGGGTGTTCAGGTAGCGATTGATCAATGGCAGGGCTTCGGACAACGCCAGGTTATCGAGCACCAGTTTGCCGTGACGCCAGGCCAGCGAGCTGTCGTTAGCGTAGGTCTGGCTGATTTGCGGCGTGAAGTCGCCGTGTTTGTAGCGCGCCTGCATCGATGGCTCAAGCCGCAGGCCATCACCTGGCAGGTCATTGTTGCTGCTGACCAGAACCGAACCTTCGATCAGGTTGACGCGCACCTGATCCTCGTACATCCAGACATTGAACTGGGTGCCGGTGACCCGGATTCTGCCTTCTGCCGCCCGAACGATAAACGGGTGGTTCGTGTCGTGGCTGACTTTGAAGAAGGCTTCGCCTTTTTCCAGACTGACGCGGCGCTGATCCTTGTAATTGCTGTAGGTCAGCTCGGTGCCAAGGTTCAGTTCGACCTGGGTGCCATCGCTCAATGTGACCTGACGGACCGTATTGCTGGCTTCGAAATGCTGGTACGAGTTGGGAATCCAGCCCAGGCTCCACCCGCTAAAAGCCGCCAGCGGCAACGCCAGGGCGCACACGGCGGCAGCGATGCCGAACGTGCGCCAAGGCGTTGTGGGTTGGAGGCGAGCGACGGGCATGACGGCTTCGGGACGAGGCAAATCTCCCGCGACATCCCAAATCTCCAGCATGGCCTCGTACTCGAACGCATGCAGTGGATCAGCGTCAAGCCACTGTTTGAATGCCTGCCGTTCCTCGGCCGTGCAGTCGGTAGCGTGCAAACGCATGCACCAGTGCGCAGCGGCATCGGTGATGGCGTCATATTGGGCTTGCGAGAGAGGGGTGTCGGTCATTGACTCATCCTGATTTCCTGCATTCTAACCTTGAGGGCAGTCTGCGAGAACAGCCGTCATGGCATTTACCCATCAAACGGCTGTTTATTTTCTGGACTCAAGGTGTATTAACGTGTAACTCGCGGCCGAGATGACTGATTAACCAGGCCACGCTGTCGGCATTTCCAAGTTGTACCGCCAGCCGGGTCAGTGAGTTCCTTTTGAAGGTCTCGCGAGCACCGCTCAGGTTGTCTGCACCGGTCAACGTCAAAAGTTGGGCTTTTACCCGGTCAGTGTTTTCATAAGTCGTACTTCCCGGGTCTTCCCACACGCCGGTGTCGGCATCCTGGGTCATGAACAATTGTGTGTAAGGTGTCTTGATCGACAGTGCGGTGTCCTGAGCATCGGTCAATGCATTCTTGAGATCAGTGGCGGTCGCGCTGGCCGTGCCGATCAGGTCGGTGAAAGGTCTGCCAGGGTCAAGGTAGGAAATGTCCTCGGTATTACAAACAAGGTGTGATAGCTCATGCAGGAGCGTTATCGCCTGGGCATGCGTGTGGATCGGGAAGGCCGTGTCGGTAAGATATTGGCGATAATGCTCGAAACCGGGATCGAAGAATTTTTCTGCCAGATAGATTTTCTTCTCGGTGTCATTTGGGACGGTGAGGCCGAATGTACTGTCGGCGCCATCGTTTACCCGGCCGACGACAAAACGATCGGACTTGGCTTTTCTGAGCGTAGGGTCCAACAACGCGGTAAACATGTCGCCCACGACCTTTTCAAGTTTCTCGACATGCGCCGGCAACACCTCAGCCACTTCAATGAAACGCTTGATGAGTTGATGCACGGGGGTGTCCGTGTCGTTGGTGTTCTTCAGCAACTGCAGGTTTCGAAAGCTGTTCCAGGCATAGCTCGTTGCCTGGTCAAGCGCCTGGTCGATCTGCCGAGCCTTGTGCGGGTAAAAACGTCGTATCTGTCGCATTCCATGGGCGTCGATGTTCATGCCCTCCCAAGCCGCTGCCAGAGTATCCAGCCGACGGAGAAGGCCGAACTGCGGCGTCGGTGTATCCCGGTCGAGCACCCATTGTTTCGATTCGTTTTGCCGTAGATAAGGGCCAAGCGTCTTTGTGTCGGCGATGCGCCAGTGGGTGCCGCGTTTGGTCACCGGAAACACTTTGCCTTCCACCGGCCCGTAAAGTTGCTTGGTCGTCGGGTGCGCGTAGAGCCCGGGTGTTGAGTCAGGCTTGAGCGAACCCAGGTCGACGTGGAGGCTTTCATGACGCTTCAAGCCTGTGCGCTCGGGGGCGGTGACCTTGATGTCCTGCCATTTGCAGCGGGCATCGGTTTTTTCCGGTGTCGGTGCGGCTGGCGTGGAAGTCGGCGGTGCGTGAGTGTCCAGCGATTGGCGCAACGAAGCGAGTTGAGCAATGCCGCTGATGAATTCCCTGATAGCCGCACCCCATTTGTGCGTTTGCAGGTGTTCGGCGGATTTTTTGATGTCAAGGTAGCTGTGGTACACCGTGACAGGGTAGGCGAGCTTGCCCATGAAAAATGAATACGCCTCGTACAGGTCCTCGCCCAGAACGTGCTTGATTGTTGCCCATGCACTCTGCTTTTTGTCATCGGACTGAAAACCGAGCAACCGGCTCAACAACGCGGCATTGTCATTGAACAAGTGCCCGAACAGGTGCCCCTTGATCGGGTTGGACGCCAGCTTGACGTCGGCATCGGTATTGTCCGTTGCCACGGGTGCGGCTCTTGTAGCCCGGTTGCTGCGCGTTGCCATTCGGGTTTCCAGCATTATCCGGTCAGAATTCTCCAGGTTCATGAGCACCCAATCGAACAGTGCGCCGCGGGTCTTCAGTTCTGCCAGCAGCTGGGTTTCGCTTTGGTATTCCTTGATCCCGTGCCGTGGACTGTGAGGGGCGACAAGCACCTGCGGCGCCGTGCTGTCGGCCGATGAGCCGATCAGATAGACGCCCGGCACTTTGACGGTTTGTCCGATCCTGACACCGAGGAACTCCAGGGGCCGGATGATCGCGTGGGCGCCATCGACGGCTGCACGGGCGATGGCGTCTGGCATGTCCATGACCTGGCGGATCAGATCGAACCCGGTTTCGCTCAGGCGCTCCTGCAGTTTTTCCGCGTGGGCGTGGTGCATCAGTTGCCAGGGCAGTTGCGTGTAAAAGCGCTGCCTGCGATCCGCGTTTGCCACGGTGTCTGCAAGGGCCGCGCTGAGTATTTTTTGCTGATGCTCACCCGGTTTCAGGTTGCGTATCAGGTCTTTGATGTAGCGTTCGTCCATGCCCTCCGGAATGACCGTGGTGTCCAGCGACGTCAGTTTGAGCGAGACAGTGTCCAGATCCTTGAGGTGCGCCAGCGCAAAATCGGTCAGGGTCTGTTTGCTGGACGCAGACCAGGGGCTGGCGCTGATCTCGACCTGGACCTTGTCCGGATTGATGTTGAACGTGTCGGCCTTGAGTTGTTTTTCCAGTTCATGGTGGGTGGTTTGCTTCAATGATCGGATGCCGGTGAGGTAATCCTCGTCATCTTTGACGTTGTTCAGGTATTGCTGAAGCAGTTCGCCATGCAGGATCAGCTCTTTGATCGGCGCCTTGGCCAGCCAGGCCGGCAGTTTTTGCTGGGTGATCAGGGACTGGGCGATGTCGGTCGCACGACTTAGCCCGGTCATCGGCTCACGCAGGGCCACCAGATTCAGCAGACTGGCCCGCGGCGCGGGGGAGCGCGGGGTGGTCAGCGCGCGGGTAATGGAGCTCTGGTCCAGATCAACAAAGGGCCTTTGCACACTGTCGAGAAAATGCCCATGGACCTGTTGCAGTGGCGCCAGTGTGTAGGCCCTGTCTGGCAATCGCTCGCTACGGCCAAGGTTTTCCAGAAGCATGGAACGATGATTCTTGTCTTTAAGGCGTCGTTCGAGCTCTTCCTTTAGCGGCGTCAGTGCCTTGAAGGCTTCAAAGCCCAGTGCCGGCGTCCACAGAATGGCCTTGCCCGAGTGCAGCGGATCCAGGCCGCCGCGTTCAGTCAGGACAAAACAGCTGGCCAGTTTCAGTGGGGTTGCCGCGGTGCCGGCCTTCAACGCCAGGGAAAAGACCTCCGGTAAAAAGCCGTTCAATGCCGCTCGGTCCGCGCTTGTAGGCGTATCGAGAACGGTTTTGATGATCGCCTGTTCCGCCGCACCCAGGGTGCGCGAGACGGCGCGAAGCTTCAATTCACTGCGCAGTGCCGTTGACAGTGTGTGGGTAAAACTCGATTTCAAACCTGCCAATGATGAACTGACGAGGCTTTGCGCCGCGGCGAACGTGCGGGTTGTTGTGGGAATGACCGGGTGGTTTTCAAGGACTTGATCAAGCGCCTGTTCGACCGAGCTCAGCAGCGACAGCTCCTGTTTGGCCGACTCGGCGCGCACGGTGGCCGGCCGCGCATTCACGCCATGGTCCGGTCGAGTGCTCCAGCGTCCCACGGCTTCAGGCAGCAGCAAGCGGGGATCGATCAATGCCCGGACGTCCAGGGCATTGTCGAGCAAGGCGTGAGGGTCCAGCGTGCCTTCGCTTTCACGGTAACGGCTCAAGGCATGGCTGAGGTTTTGCCGTTGTTTATCAATGATGTCAGTCATCACGCTTGCAAACACCGGGCCGACGATGGGTTCACCGACGATAACCCGATCGTTCAGTACCAGTCCAAGAAACGTGCAGCGTTCGTTCAATGACATGAACTTGAGCAGCGTGTCTTCATGCTCTGCGCTGTTGAGCATTTGCAGGGCGATTTTTTTCACTGCTGGCAGGTTGCTTGTGGCCTCGATGCCGCGGGACGGGCTGTACAGGAAACCCAGCGTGTTCGCGCCGCCGATCATCAAGGTCGAGGCAAGCTCTGCGAATTGTTTGAAGGGGGCGGTGAACCGCACTTTTTCGATGCGAAGGGGATCGACCGTGGCCGGGGGGAGGCTCACATTCATCAGTCGCAGGTATTGCTCTGTCGTCAAAGTGCCCTGCTGGTGCTGGTTTAACAGCCTCGCGTGAAAAGTGTCTTGCAGGCCCACGGTGAAAAAAGCCCGACGCGACAAGCCATTGCTCATGAGCGAGTCCCAGAACGTCTCGAGCAGGCTATGCAGGTGAGGTGTAAAACCTTGCGCGATTTTTTTTACCGCGCTTTCCCAGGTCTGGTTATCGGCATTGCTGCTGGTGACGTGCTCGGGATGGGTAAACACCCTGGAGGCGCCCGTCGGCCACTGATTCGTCAGGTAAAAATGCAGGAGGGCCTCGCTCAGTGACATCGTTGCAATCCCATTGGGCGTTCCACGTTGATCAAACGCAGAACCCGTACTGACAAAGCTGTTCAGCCGCGTCAGACGCTGGTCCAGCTTGGGAAATGGCTTGGACAACGCGTGCTTGAGGAGGTCGTCCAGCATTGATTGCAAGGTGGGCATCTTGACCAACTCGTCCGCCATCGCCTTGAGGTTTTGTTCCTGCTGCTGCTTGAGCGTGAGTTCCTGATCTTCGAATACCGCGCCTTCGATTTCGCGAGTGGAGATATCGAGTGCAGCGGCGGCGGCCAAGGGCAGGCGTTGTTCGATGGAGTGGAAGCGCAGCAGTTCACTTTTTTCAGTGGCCTGTGCCAGCCATTCTTTGAGTTTGTTTTTGAGGTCGGCCATGCCCGCGAATTTGATCAAGCCTTTGCACGGTGTGAAGAGCGTGACCGCGCCATTATCGGGTCGGCTCATGGCAAAGGCGCCGGCCAAAGGAATGCCGGCCTTGCCGGGCAAAGACAGCAGCAACTGGAAGGCCTGCATCGGTTTTTCATGGGTTTTGCGGGCTGCCTGGGTCGGCTTGTAAACCGTGTTCAACCAGTTCAGATCGTCCAGGGTAAAGCCCAGCGCGGTTTCCCGTTCGCCGAGTAACCCGGCAGTGGATGCAGCCAAGGCTTCGTCAAAAAAATACGGCAGTGCAGGTGTCGTCATGATGTTTCCTCGATGGACTGCGGCGGTGTTCAGCGCAGTTCGTTGGGTCGAGGGGCAACAATAGGGGGCGGGAAAAGGCGGGGTGCGGTACATATTGCTTGCGCGAGAGACTTGACAGGAAGCCGGTAAAAAAGCGCTTAATCGACCTGTCGCCCGCCTCTAAAAATAACACTGGAGCTTCAGATGACCGCTTCGCCTGAAATGGCAGTCAGTTCGGCCAACTCAACCCTGGATTTTGATTCTCTGGTCCTTTTGCTCGAACGCATTTTCGTTCGTCACGGCACCTCCGCCGAAGTCGCCAGGGCACTGGCCCTCAACTGCGCAGGTGCCGAACGCGATGGCGCCCACAGTCATGGCGTGTTCCGCATTCCCGGTTATGTGTCGACGCTGAAAAGCGGCTGGGTCAATGGCCAGGCCGTGCCGGTGGTTGAAGACGTGGCGTCGGGTTTTGTCCGGGTCGACGCCGGCAATGGCTTCGCCCAACCGGCGCTCGCCGCCGCACGCGCCTTGCTGGTAGAGAAGGCCCGCAGCGCCGGGATCGCGGTGTTGGCGATTCGCAATTCCCATCACTTCGCGGCGTTGTGGCCGGACGTCGAGCCGTTCGCCTATGAAGGGCTGGTGGCGTTGAGCGTGGTCAACAGCATGACCTGCGTGGTGCCGCACGGTGCCGATCGCCCGCTGTTCGGTACCAACCCGATTGCCTTCGCCGCCCCGCGCGCGGACGGCGATCCAATTGTCTTCGACCTGGCCACCAGCGCCATCGCCCATGGCGATGTGCAGATCGCCGCACGCAAGGGTGAGCGCTTGCCCGCGGGCATGGGCGTGGACGGCCTCGGTCAGCCGACCCAGGACCCGAAAGCGATTCTGGAGGGTGGGGCGTTGCTGCCGTTTGGCGGGCACAAAGGTTCGGCGTTGTCGATGATGGTGGAGCTGTTGGCGGCGGCGTTGACCGGCGGCAATTTCTCCTTCGAATTCGACTGGAAAAACCACCCTGGCGCCAAAACGCCATGGACCGGCCAACTGTTGATCGTGATCGATCCGAGCAAGGCCGCCGGGCAGAGTTTTGCCGAGCGCAGCCAGGAACTGGTGCGGCAGATGCACGGTGTGGGGCTCAAACGGTTGCCGGGTGATCGCCGCCACCATCAGCGCGCCAAGTCCAACGCTGATGGTATTCAGCTGGATGCGGATACGCTGGCGAATCTGCGCGAACTAGCCGGTCTCTAAAGCAGGAACAGAGTTGGCCGAACTCTAACGTCGAAACACGGACTGTGTAGGAGCCGGCTTGCTGGCGATGGCGTCCTTGAGATCGCTATCGTCGGAACGCCGCCCGCAGCAAGCCGGCTCCCACATTAAATTGCGTTTAGCCAACGTCCGCGTGACAAAGGCGCGGCCGGTTAGCGTCGGCCCAGCAACAACCCGACAACCAAACCGAAACCAGCGGAAATCGCCACGGTTTGCCACGGATGACCGCCGATATAGATTTCTGTCGCTTCGACCGCAGGCAGGGTCCGGTCACGAACGCGGGTTACCGAGTCCCGCGCCTGCTGGAGCTTTTGGGCGATTTGCCCACGGAGCGTGTCCGCTTCCTCACCGACCAGTGAGGCACTGCTTTTCAGCAATTTTTCCGACTCTTCGATCAGCGCCTGAAGCTCGCTGAACGCTTGATCCTTGATTTGGTCTTCGGCGGCTTGTGCGGCGGTTTTCCGAGCCATTGGGATACTCCTTGCAGGTGAGTGGGCAGTGAACAATGGAGTCTGCGGCGATTGAAAAAGTTGCAGCGATTTTACCTGCGCAGGCCCTACTGTAGAAAAATCCTGCGCAGGACATTTCTTCCTACAGTGTAAGATGTCGCCTATTTACGCAGCAGGTAACTCCCCATGAGCTTCAATCTGGCCGACAAACCCCTTGCCGAGCGCGCAGCGCTTGAAGACGAGAAATCCCGTCTGTTCGAACTCTGGCAGAACAACCTGGGCAAAGCCAAAGGCGAGGCCGCACGCTTGTTCGGCGAACGCGCCAAGCGCAAAGGCAAATGGGCCGAGTGGGTCCGTTCCGAACTCGACGGCATGTCGCCTCCGGAATTCGCCAACATGGTGCGCAGTGAAGTCAATCGGTTGATGGCGGCCAAATAAGGCCGGCTTCACGCAAAAATCGCGACAATTGCCTCACGCACTTTCAACACCACCGGATCGAGCTGCGTGCTGGTACGCCAGCCCAGTTCGATCGGGTAACGCGGCAATGCCAACGGGCAGGGCAGCAACGTCAACGCGCTGAGTGCGGCGATGCTTCGGGCGGCATGTGCCGGGATGGTCGCCACCGCCTGACTGCCCTTGAGCAGATGCGGCAACGCCGCGAAATGCGTGGTCGAAGCGCATACCCGCCGGCTCAGGCCCAACGCGGCCAACCCTTCGTCGGTGATCCCGATAAAACCACCCGATGACACCAGAATATGCTCACGGGTGACGAACTCCTCAAGGTCGATGGTTTGCTGTCCCGCGGCCAGACTCTTCGGGTCAACCAGACACAGATAATCGCCTTCCCCCAATACCTGACGACTCAGCAACCGTTCGGCAAACCCGCCGGCCGTGATCGCCAGGTCGATGCTGCGCTCCATCAACGCGTGGGCGACGATCTGGCTGTGGGTCTGGCGGAAGATCAGCCGTAACTTCGGCGCGCAACGGTCGATCTCTTCGATCAAGCGGCGGCCGTAGGCAATTTCGAAATCATCCGACATGCCCACCGTGACCGAACGGCCTTCGTAGTGATGGGCGGCTGGATCGACCATCGCCAGGCTTTGTCGGCATTTGTTCAGCGCGTCGCTGACCACCGGTTTCAACTGATTGGCCTTGAGCGTCGGCGCAAGACCTCGGCCGGTGCGCACAAACAACTGATCGCCATACACCTCGCGCAGTCGGCGCAACGCCGCGCTGACCGCCGACTGCGTGACGCCCAGACGCAACGCTGCACGGCTGGCGCTGGACTCCTCATGCAAGGCTTCGAAGACTTTGAGCAGGTTGAGATCGACGGTGGCGATATTCATGGTGTTCATATCATTCAGCAGCGAACGGGGCTTTATTCATGATCCGGTAGCGCCTGAGAATGAGCAACACCTGATATGAACGGAGTGACCGCGATGCCCAAGTCAATCGTTGCTGCACTGCAAATCGGCGCACTGCCCGGCGGCAAGGCCGAGACCCTGGAGCAAATTCTCTCGTACGAAAACGCCATCCTTGAAGCCGGCGCGGCGCTGGTGGTCATGCCCGAAGCGTTGCTCGGTGGTTATCCGAAAGGCGAGGGGTTCGGCACGCAACTGGGTTATCGACTGCCGGAAGGTCGAGAAGCATTTGCCCGGTATTTCGCCAACGCCATCGACGTCCCGGGCGTAGAAACCGAAGCGCTGGCCGGGTTGTCGGCGCGCACCGGGGCCAATCTGGTGATTGGCGTCATTGAGCGCGCTGGCAGCACCTTGTATTGCACCGCGTTGTATTTCGATCCGCAGGCCGGACTGGTCGCCAAACACCGAAAACTGATGCCCACGGGCACCGAACGGCTGATCTGGGGCAAGGGCGATGGCTCGACGTTACCGGTGATCGACAGCCAGGTCGGGCGGATCGGCGCGGTGGTGTGCTGGGAAAACATGATGCCGCTGCTGCGCACCGCCATGTACGCCAAAGGTGTGGAGGTGTGGTGCGCACCCACGGTGGACGAGCGGGAGATGTGGCAGGTGAGCATGCGCCATATCGCCCATGAAGGGCGCTGCTTTGTGGTCAGTGCCTGTCAGGTTCAGGACTCGCCGCAAGCCCTGGGCGTGGAGATCGCCAACTGGCCGGCGGACCGGCCGTTGATTGCCGGCGGCAGCGTAATCGTTGGCCCAATGGGCGACATTCTGGCCGGGCCGCTGCGCGGTGAGCGCGGCCTGCTCACCGCCGAAATCGACACCGACGACCTGATCCGCGCGCGTTACGACTACGACGTCGTCGGCCACTACGCGCGCCCGGATGTGTTTGAGTTGACCGTGGATGAACGGGCCAAACCGGGCGTCAGATTCCTCTGACACCCCCCTGTAGGAGCCGGCTTGCTGGCGATGGCGGCCTTGAGACTTGCGTTGATTATTAGGCCGCTTTCGCCAGCAAGCCGGCTCCTACAGAACGGCGGGTTAACCTTTGGCCGGGACATCCGGGTTTTCCATGACCTGGAGGATCGAGGCTTCCGGATCGAAATCGTCTTCTTCCAGCTCGATGAATTCCTCAGGCAGGAAGATGTTCAGCACGATAGCGCACAACGCGCCGACGGTAATCGGCGATTCAAAGATGTTATGCAGCGCCTTGGGCAACTCGCGCAACACCTCCGGCACGGCCGCCACACCCAGGCCCATGCCGAGGGAAATCGCCACGATCAGCATGTTGCGCCGATGCAGGCCGGCTTCGGCGAGGATCTTGATCCCGGCCACTGCAACGGTGCCGAACATCACCAGTTCAGCGCCGCCGAGTACCGGTTTCGGCATCAGTTGCAGCACCGCGCCGATCATCGGGAACAGCCCCAGCACCACCAGCAGGCCGGCAATGAAAAACGCCACGTAGCGGCTGGCCACGCCGGTCAGTTGAATCACGCCGTTGTTCTGCGCGAAGGTCACCATCGGCATGCTGTTGAACACTGCCGCCATGGCCGAATTGAGGCCGTCGGCGAGCAGGCCGGATTTGATCCGGCGAATGTAGATCGGGCCTTTGACCGGCTGCCGGGAAATCATCGAGTTGGCCGTCAGGTCACCGGCCGCCTCCAGCGGCGACACGAGGAAAATCACCGCCACCGGCACGAACGCCACCCAGTCGAAGTTGAAACCGTACTTGAACGGCACCGGCACGCTCATCAGCGGTACGTCGGGCATGCTGGCGAAATCCACGTGGCCCATGAGCCATGCCACGAGATAACCGAGGGTCAGGCCGATCACGATGGCGCCCAGGCGCAGGAACGGCACATCAACACGGTTCAGCACCACGATGGTGCCCAGCACCAACGCAGCCAACGCCAGATGACTGGCGGCGCCGAGATCCGTCGCACCGAAGCCGCCGGCGATATCGGTCATGGCGACTTTGATCAGCGACAACCCCATCAGCGTGATGATCGTCCCGGTTACCACCGGCGTGATCAGCATCCGCAATTTGCCGATGAACTGGCTCAACACCACTTCGATGAACGCGGCGAAAAAGCACACGCCAAAGATTGTCGAAAGGATCTCATCAGTGCCGCCGCCGCGGGCCTTGACCATGAAACCGGCGCTGAGGATCACACTGATGAACGAGAAACTGGTGCCTTGCAGACACAGCAAACCGGAACCGATCGGGCCGAACTTGCGCGCCTGGACGAAGGTGCCCAGCCCCGAGACAAACAGCGCCATGCTGATCAGATAGGGGATTTCGCTTTGCAGGCCGAGGGCGCTGCCCATGATCAGGGTCGGGGTGATGATGCCGACGAAACTGGCGAGTACGTGTTGCAGGGCGGCGAAGACGGTGGCGGTCAAATGAGGGCGGTCGTCGAGGCCGTAGATCAGGTCGTTGTGGCGCGGGGCAGGGGCTTTTTCAGAGGCGGTCATGGTGGTTTGCGTGCCGAAAGGCGGGCCGGGTCAGAAAATGGAGGCGCAGGATGCCAGAAAATTCATCGACTTACACAAAACCCTTGTGGGAGCGGGCTTGCTCGCGAAAGCGGTGTGTCAGTCAATATCTCTGCTGAATGACACACCGCTTTCGCGAGCAAGCCCGCTCCCACAGGGGATTTTCGGTGTATTAGGTGAACGCTGCCAGCAAATCCTCTTCAAAGGCTTTCTGCGCATCCCCCGGCACCTGCGCACGGTGGCGGGCGAGGTGGAATGCCACGTCGAAACTCATGTCGCTGCGGCGCACGGCCCTGAGCAATCCTTTGTCTTCCCAACTGCGGGCAAAGTGGCTGGGCAGGTAACCGACATGCTTGCCGGACAGAATGAAGGCGAGTGTGCCTTCGACCTGTTCCGAGCGCGCTGAGCACCGTTTGCCCTGAAAGGGTTCGTCGCTGCGCAAAAAACGGTAAGGGTGATCCACCCGGTCGCACGCCTGCAACGCTTGATCGTCCGGCGCCTCGTCGGTGAACAGCGGATGGCCGGCGGCGCAATACAAGTGCTGGGTTTCCGTGAACAGTTCGCGGTAGTCAAACGCGCTCTGCACCTGTGAGAAATAGCCGATCGCCAGGTCCAGCCGTTGTTGCAGCAGCAAGCGCTCCATCTCGCCAGGCATGGCGCTGATCAATTCGATACGCACCGACTCATCGCGTTCGCGAAAGCGCCGGATCGCCTCGGCCACCCGTTGCAGCACGGATTGATCCACGGCTTCGGACAGCCCCAGGCGCACCTCGCCGATCAGCCGGCCGGCCACGCCATTGGATTGATGACGGAACGCTTCAATGGATTCGAACAGTCCGCGTGTCGCGGTCAACAGTTGTTCGCCTTTGGGGGTGATCCTGAATCCGCCCTTGCCGCGACTGCACAGCCGATAGCCGAGCCGGGTTTCAAGCCTGGCCATTTGCTGGCTGATGCTCGACTGGCTCAGGCCCAGTTCACCCTGGGCTGCGCTGAAACCGCCGCATTCCACCACGCTGACGAACAGGCGCAGCAATTGCAGATCCACATCGTGAAGCTGGCCGAGCATCAAACATTACTCCGCAATAAAGTCAGGGTAACTGACTTGGTATTTTTCCAATGTATCCGACGACGCATGCTGGGGCCACTTCCTCTGGTCAGGTGTTCGTCATGGCTCCTCTATTCAAGCTGTGTTTACCCGCGCTGTTCCTTGCCGCCTCCGTGTCGGCCCATGCCGAGGAGAAGGTCGTCAATCTTTACAGTTGGGCCGATTACGTGGCCCCGGAAACCTTGCAGCGCTTCGAGCAGGAAACCGGCATTCACGTGCGCTACGACACGTTCGATTCCTCGGAAGTCCTAGAAACCAAGTTGCTCACCGGCGGCAGCGGCTATGACGTGGTGGTGCCGTCGTCCAGCGTGCTGGCGCGGGGGTTGGCAGCCGGTGCGTTGAAGGCGATTCCCCACGAAGGCCTCAAGGGCTACGCCAACCTCGATCCGGATTTGCTGGAAAAACTCGCCGCGGTCGATCCCGGCAACCGCTACGGCGTGCCGTACACCTGGGGCACGCTCGGACTCGGGATGAATGTGGAGGCGGTGAAAAAGCGCTTGCCGGATGTGCCGCTCAACAGCCTCGGCTTGCTGTTCAAACCCGAATACGCCAGCAAGCTGAAAGATTGCGGCGTGGCGATCATCGATTCGCCGCAGGAAGTGATCGGCCTGGCGCTGCACTACCTCGGTAAAGATCCCTACAGCACCGACAAGTCCGATCTGTCAGCCGCCGAGGCGTTGTTGCGTCAGTTGCAGCCGAATGTGCTGTACGTCGCCAGTGGCCGGCAAATCAACGACCTGGCCAACGGCAGCGTCTGCCTGGCCTTGACCTACAACGGTGATGCGAGCATGGCCGCCGATCAGGCGCGCAAGGCCAACAAACCGTATGAAGTGGCGTACCGGATTCCCAAGGAAGGCACGCTGGTCTGGCAGGACAACCTGGCCATCCCCAAGGACGCACCGCACCCCGAAGCCGCCCGCGCCTTTATCGAGTTCATGTTGCGTCCCGAATCCGTGGCGGCGCTGACCAACACGCTGTTCTTTGCCACCGCCAACCAGGCCGCCACACCGCTGGTGGATGAGGCGGTACGCAGCGATCCCGACATTTACCCACTGGCCGATGTGCGCGAGCGGTTGTACGCCGACCGCAGCATGAGCCTCAAGGACATGCGTCAGCGCACCCGTTTGTGGACCACTTTCCGTAGCCGCCAATAAATAAACAAGAAGGAGCACCTGATGGACGTCCCAGTGCAAAACGATCAGGCCATGACCCGCGACAGTCTCTACGGGACTGCCGCCGAAAGTACCTACGCCGGTATCACCAGTTTCATGCGTCGCCGGTACAGCCGCGACTTGCGCGGTGTCGACGTGGTCGTCAGCGGCGTGCCGTTCGATACCGCCACCAGCAACCGTCCCGGCGCGCGTTTCGGACCGCGCGGCATTCGTGCGGCGTCCACCGGGATCGCCTGGGAGCGGCATTGGCCATGGACGTTCGACCCGTTCGATCATCTGGCGGTGATCGACTACGGTGATTGCGACTTCGATTACGGCTCGCCGCATTCGGTGCCGGAAAGCATTGAGGCCCACGCCGAGCACATTCTGAATGCCGGTTGCGCCATGTTGACGTTCGGCGGCGATCACTTCATCAGTTACCCGCTGCTCAAGGCGCATGCCCGTAAACATGGGGCGCTGTCGTTGATTCACTTCGACGCGCACAGCGACACCTGGCCGGATGAAGAGGGCAAGCGCGTCGATCACGGCACGATGTTCTGGCACGCGGCCAAGGAAGGTCTGGTGGACCCGTCGCGCTCGGTGCAGATCGGTTTGCGCACCACCAATGACGATCATCAGGGTTTTCAGGTGCTGGATGCGCGGCAGGTGCACCGGCGTGGGGTGGATGCGATTGTCGAGGCGATTCGCGCACGGGTCGGCGACAACCCGGTGTACCTGACGTTCGACATTGATTGCCTCGACCCGGCGTTTGCACCCGGCACCGGCACACCGGTGTGTGGCGGTTTGAGCACGGTGCAGGCGCTGGAAATCCTCGGCGGCTTGCGCGGGATCAATCTGGTGGGGATGGACGTGGTGGAAGTGGCGCCGGCCTACGACAGCGCGGACATTACCTCACTGGCGGCGGCGACGTTGGCGATGGAGATGCTGTGTTTGTATGCGGCGAAGCATAAGGTCGATCGGTAGCACGGATTTGCGGTGTTCGTGAT
>NZ_CATKQM010000054.1:0-22563 GCF_949768225.1 Pseudomonas sp. IT-P44
GGTGGATCAGGCAATGAGTGCGTGACTGAACTGACGCTATCGCCAGCAAGCCGGCTCCTACAGGGGATCGGTGAACATATCCGGAATGAGTGAACGCAGCAGTGAAGGACAACGCGTACGCAAAATGAGCCAGGTCGGCTTTCAGGCCGCCTCGGCGGCTGTGGCGGTAGTCGCCCCCTCGAGAGGCCGAGTGGAGGTTCTGCGCAGTGGGCACCGCGACAGGGATGCCGCGGTAGCCGCCCCCGGCCATGGATGGCCGATGGCGGCGGGCCCACGGAGCAGGACCGGAGCGAGGGCATGGCGAGCATTAGCGAGCCACCGAACGAAAGGGGCAAGAGCCCTTTGGTTACTTTGGGGCTTTTCCAAAGTGACTCGCCGTAAGGGCGAAACCAATAGCAGCCATCACCGAAGAAACGGATATACACACCAACAAACCCACCCCACCATTTCCCATCAGACTCAAGGCGCCAAACGGCTCCGTTTCCAGACACCCTCATGCAAGCGATAGTCAATACGGTCATGCAACCGGTCCGCACGCCCCTGCCAAAACTCCAGACGCTCAGGATGCAGGCAGTAGCCGCCCCATTGCTCAGGTCGCGACACAGTCTGCCCGACGAAGCGTTTGATCGTGTCAGCCAACAGCAATTCAAGCGCTGCCCTACTCGCCAGCGGACGGCTTTGCGGCGAAGCCCAGGCACCGAGACGGCTGGCCATGGACCGGGAATCAAAGTACTCATCCGACAACGCCGGATCCAGCCTCGAGACGCGACCTTCAATACGCACCTGCCGCTCCAGCCCCGGCCAGAAAAACGTCATGGCGGCATAAGGATTGGCGGCCAGTTGCTGGCCCTTGTCACTCTGGTAATGACCGAAGAACGTAAAACCTTCCTCGCTCAAGCCCTTGAGCAACAGGACACGACAGTGCGGCCGCCCATCGCTGTCGACCGTCGCCAGCATCATGCTATTGGCTTCGACAGGCGCGCTCTCGGTGTCGCGGGCCAGTTGCAGCCATTGGCGAAACATCACCAAAGGGTCATCCAGCGCATGCTCGTCCTGCAAGCCATACAGGGTGTAGTTGCGGCGCATTTGGGCCAGGGAAAGCGGCATGACAGTGATCTCCGGAAGGTTTTGCTCAGTGTGCGAGGCACTGCGCCAACCGACCTTGACCGCCATCAACAGTGTCGATTACTTGAGCCGCAGACGCCGCGCCAGTTTGTGCAAATTGCTCGGATCGACTTCCAGAATCCGCGCCGCGCTGGCCCAGTTTTCCCCGGACAGGCTCAGGGCCTGGAGAATTTTCTTGCGTTGATAATCGTCGACGGCTTCACCCAGCGGCTGGAATGGCAGATCAGCCGGAGCGGCGTCGCAAGGCTCAGAAACAACCTGCGGTGCGTTCGGAGCACTGTCGAGATCAAGAATCTCGGGCTCCAGCGTCATGATCAACGCACGACTGCTGCCGCGACTGAGCTGCTTCAAGGCGGCACGACTGATCACATGCTCGAGCTCGCGCACGTTGCCCGGCCAGGTATACGCCAGCAATGCGCGTTCGGCCGCCGGCGACAGACGCAAGCCACGCAGGCCGAGACGCGCCCGATTGAGTTCAAGGAAATGCCCGGCCAGCATCAACACGTCATTGCCGCGTTCGCGCAACGACGGGATCGGCACCGGGTACACCGAGAGCCGGTGATACAGATCGGCCCGAAACAGGCCATCGCGAATGCTGTCCGGCAAGTGCCGGTTGGTGGCGGCGATGATGCGCACATCGACATGCAGCGGCTTGTCCGCACCCAGGCGCTGGATCTCGCCGTTCTGCAAGGTGCGCAGCAATTTCGCCTGCACACTCAATGGCAACTCACCGACTTCATCGAGAAACAGCGTGCCACCGTTGGCCGCATCGAAGCGCCCGGCACGGTCACCCGTGGCACCGGAGAAGGCGCCTTTGACGTGTCCGAACAATTCACTCTCCGCCAACGACTCGGGCAAGGCCGCGCAGTTGACCTGAATCAGCGGCTTGTGGCTGCGCCGCGACAGACGATGCAAGCGCCGGGCGAACAGTTCTTTGCCAACGCCGGTTTCGCCCAGCAGCAACACCGGCAGATCGGAGTCGGCCAACACGTCCAGCTCATTGAGTAGCTGATGCAACACCTCACTCTGCCCGAGGATCTCGCCCTCCTCGACCGGCATTCGCAAATCCTGAGGATCGCTGCGAGACAGGCGCAAGCTGCGGTTTTCCTGTTCCAGGCGAGTGACCCGCACGGCTGCTTCGATCTGCAAGGTGCAGCGCTTGAGCTCCTCCCGCGCACGGCTGTCGAAGGTTCCAGCGTGCAACGCATCAAGGGTGATCGCGCCCCAGATCCGACCCTCGACATACAGGCTCACGCCCATGCAGTCATGCACCGGCAGCGGTTCGCCGATGTGGTTGTCGAGCAATCCGTCGTAAGGATCCGGCAGGCGACTGTCGGGCTCGAACCAGACGGGCTCGCGCGAGGCCATGATCGCCGCCAGCCGGGGATGCTGGGCGATGACGAACCGGCGCCCCAACGCTTCATGCACCAGCCCCACCGTCGCCACGGGCCTGAGGCTGTCGTCATCCAGACGCAATAAACCCACCGCGCCACTGTTGAAGTATTGGCGCAGGGTCTGGACCAGTCGTTGCAACCGTACGGCATTGGGCAACTCGACAATCAGGTCGGCCGCCAGGCTTTCACGCAGCATGGTTTTAATTACCCTCTATGGTGGGATTCACCCTAATGCGTCAGGGTGCGCATCACCACAACTAAAAATAAATTCATATTTATCAATCAGTTAAATATGGCATGCCGGATGCAACAAGCCAGGGGAACCGTTGAAACCCAAGCAAGGAAACCCTGATGAGCCAGACCCTACTGGAACAAAGCCTCGGCCAACTGGCCTGCGACATTCCCGGCGCCACCCGAATCTTTCACAACTTCAAACTGGACTTCTGTTGCGGCGGGCATAAAAGCCTGCGGGAAGCGGCCCTTGGCAAAGACCTCGATCCGCTGCTGATTGCCGATGCCCTGGAAACCCTGCAAGACACCGGCGAAACCCAGCACGACTGGCGCACCGAAACGTCCGAGGCGTTGATTGCCCACCTCCTGACGCGCTACCACGCCCGCCACCGCGAGCAACTGCCGGAACTGATCCGCCTGGCCCGACGCGTCGAGCAAGTGCACGGGGCGCGCAGCACCTGCCCCAACGGCCTGGCCGATCTGCTGAGCGACATGCAGCAAGAACTCGAAGGCCACATGCTCAAGGAAGAACAAGTGCTCTTCCCGATGCTGCAACAGGGCATCGGCCCGCAGGCCGCACCGCCGATCCAGGTGTTGCGTTTCGAACATGATCAACATGGCGAAGCGCTGGAACAGATGCTCGCGCTGACCCACCACATCACCCCGCCGGCGGATGCCTGCAACACCTGGCGCGCACTCTATCGCGGGTTGCTGGAATTCAAGGACGACCTGATGCAACACATTCACCTGGAAAACAACGTGCTGTTCATTAACGCCCTGAACCCACACCACTGATCACACTGAAACCGTGATACCGCTTTCGCGAGCAAGCCCGCTCCCACATTGGATCACCATCCCCTGTGGGAGCGGGCTTGCTCGCGAATGGCGCCACCTCGGATTTACAAGTTTTACAGCGCGATGTTCAAGGCCCACACATTCACCATCGCCATCAGCCGTGCCAATAGAACATCGCCTTGGCCAGGATCACGATCAACACCATGTGCCCGAGGATGCTGCGGCGAATCCAGGTCGCGCGGGTCGTGGACAGCCGCGCGCTTTTCAACCAATACGCCAGCAGCAGGTAATGGCCGATGATGCTCAGGGCCAGGATGATTTTCAGGCTCAGCAAGGTGCCAAAACTGCTGGCCAGCGGCTGGCTCAAAACACCGCGGTGTTGCCAGGCGAGCGCGATGCCGGCGCCATACAACAGCAACACCACACCGTGCAGCACCTTGCGCGAGCGCACGGCAATCGCCTGATCCGCCGTCGCTCGCGCCGCTTCTGCCAGCGGCTGGCGTGCGCGGTGCCAGATCACCACTTCGAAAAACAGCGTGCCGATGAAGGCGATGGCTGCCAGCAAATGCGTAATCAACAAAAAGGGATACATCATCGCCCGCCTCCATTCTTTGGCCTGCTCATCCCGGATGACCGTCGACCCGGGCCCGCAGCAGCATCGGCCCATAACGCCAGGCGTACAGCGCAAACGCCAGCGTCCAGCACAGACCGGCCAGCCACAGCGCCGGCAAAGGGAAAAACACAATCAACACGACCCGACTCAGACACGCCAGGTTGAGCAAAATGAACGCCAAGGTCATGCCCGACGGTGGCTCCAGCGCACGGCCGGTATGCCCGAGCGTTACCCGCGCGATCATCGCCAGCACCAGACCGCCCATGGCGCCGATTGTCAGGCAATGCACTGCCAGGCTCGGGTTCAGCGGTACGCCGAAATGCCACAGCGCCATGCCGAGACAAGCCACCGCCAGCCAGCCGTAAGCCAGGTGCAGCGACCACAACAACGGCACGCGCCACAGGCCGCGATCTTGCCAGCGCACCAGGCGCACCAGATGCCCAGCCCCCAGCATCGCGAACAACAAACCTACCCAGACATTGGCGTTGAGCGCAGGGCCGACGGCATACAGCAACGCTACCAGTGGCGAGCCAATCAGCAGCAGCCAATCCAGCCATGGCCAAGGGGCAACAGCGTCAACCCGGCCGAGGCCGCGCTGGGTGAAGAACGGAATCACGCGGCCGCCGATCAACCCCATCATGGCCGCCACCAGCCAGATGCCGGTCAGCACGCCCTGACGCTGCCAGCCCTCATGACCTGCGACCAGCCCCGACACCGACAACCCGTCGGCCCCGGCCAGCAACAGCAGGACCACCACAATCGGGTAGTTACGCTTTTGCCGTACCTTCCACAACGTGAAGCCCATCAACGCCGCCACCGCCAACGGGAACGCCATTTCCAGCACCACCAACAGCGGCCACGGCGCATTGACCAGCCACGCCACGCGCGCCGCCAACCACAGCAGCGCCAGCGCGGCCAACGGTTTGCCGCTGAGGCCGGGGCGACCGGTCCAGGTCTGTACGGCCGTCAGCAGGAAGCCCGCAATAATCGCCAGCCCGAACCCGAACAGCAATTCATGCCGATGCCAGCCCAGCCAACCACCGGCCGGCTGCCACGCGGACAACGAACCGCTGAAGGCCGCCAGCCAAAGCGGGATGACCAGCACGGCCAACAGGCCGCCCGCGAGGAAGAACGGCCGAAAGGCCAGACGTAACAGCGGCGCGATGGCCATCGCTTTACGGCGGTCAAGCACTTGCATAAAGCCACTCCTCTACCTTGTTGCTGACCTGGCGCCAACCTGCGCGCGAGGTAATTCCGGGTGCAATCATCGGGTATTGCCGAGCAATTGCCTTTGTCGCAGATCAAGTGTGCAAGGGGCGTGCCCCCGCTCCAGATCAACGGCTGGCGGCACTTCCTAGCTGTAACGGTAGCTGGCGCAGGGTAAAAATGACCATTTAAGGGTTGTTTTTACCCTTATTGCATGGGTCTTTTTTACCCTGTCCGTCTACAACCCCAATAAACAAAGGCCTTCAGGCATGGCCCGCGTTTTGCTCAAGCCTCGGGAACTCAAAGCAAACTCGATCCCGGGAGTCCTCATGAAAAAAGTCGTCCAGCCACTGGCCTGGTTTGTGGTGTTGACCTCTGTCCTGGCGGTGGCCAGCGGCATCTCCCTGGGCCTTGTCTGATTCTTGATCGCAAGCCACTCCTCAACCTTCAGGATGAATTCCCATGGTGCTTCATCGCGTCCATCACCAGATTCTGCGCAGTCATCACTTGTTCGAGCCGTTGAATGAAGAACAGCTGGATGAATTGATGAGTACCAGCCAACTGCTGAGCATCGACAAAGGCGAGCCGTTGTTCCGTCAGGGCGAGCCGGCCGATTCGTTCTATTTCGTGATTGCCGGGGCGGTGAAGATCTACCGCCTGACACCCGACGGGCAGGAAAAAGTATTCGAGGTGCTCAGCGATCGGCAAACCTTCGCCGAAGCGATGATGCTGATGGACACCCCCAACTATGTGGCCTCGGCCGAAGCGGTCTGCCCTACCCAGCTCTACCGGTTATCCAACAGCACCTACATGCGCTTGCTGCAGAACAACAGCCGGCTGACCTTCGCGCTGCTGGGCAAGCTCTGCGTTCGCCTGCACCAGCGGGTCAACGAAATCGAAACCCTGTCACTGAAAAACGCCACCCACCGGGTCGTGCGCTATCTGCTGACGCAACTGGTGCGCCAGCAAACCATCGACAGTCAATTCGAACTGCCGATGGCCAAGCAACTGATTGCCGGGCACCTGTCGATCCAGCCGGAGACGTTTTCGCGCATCATCCGCCGCCTGATCGATGAAAAAATCATTACCCAGGACGGCCGCCAGATCGCCATTCTTGATCGTCCACGCCTGGAACAGTTCGAGTGAGCGCCATGCCCGTCTGCCTGTATTGCCAGCACGCCAACCCATCAAAAGAAACCGAATGCCGCCACTGCGGTATGCCCCTGCCGGCACTGGCCGAACGCTCTGGAGAGCGTCGGCAGCATCGGTTCATGTGGTTCTGCATCGGCCTGACGGTTTTTTGCGTGGCGATGTTTTTCTGGCTGCCGCGCTGAAGCCAGGGTCAAGGCTGAGTCAACTGGCGATACAACTGCGGTAAGCGCAGAGGCAGTTGTTCGGGCTGGCGGATCAAGGTGTAGCCATTGGCGCCGAACATGTACGGCAAGTAATCCCCGGCCTCGCGATCAATCGTGATGCAGAACGGCGTCAATCCCTGGCGCCGCGCCTCCCGCACCGCCTCGCGGGTGTCTTCGACACCGTAGCGGCCCTCATACAAATCCAGATCATTCGGTTTGCCGTCGGTCAGCAGCAGCAACAATTTGCTGCGTCGTTTGCTGGTGCCCAGCAGTTTGGTGGCCTGGCGAATGGCGGCGCCCATGCGTGTGTAATAACCCGGCTTGAGCCCCTGGATGCGACCTCGGGTGTTGTCGTCATAACGCTGGGTGAACGACTTGAGTTCCTGCATGCGCACTTGCTGGCGACGCAATGAGGAAAACCCGTACAGGGCAAAATCATCACCCAGCACCGACAGGGTTTCGCCGAACAGCAGCAGGCTGTCGCGAATAACATCGATGACACGATGTTCATCGTTGAGATGGGCGTCGGTGGACATCGACACATCGGCCAGCAACAGGCACGCGAGGTCGCGGCGGGTCTGACGTTGTTCCATGAACAAACCCCGCTCGGCGCACTCGCCATGCTCGCGTTCAACGTGAAAATCCAGCCAGGCCTGCATGTCCAGTTCAGAGCCCTGGGGTTGCTGGCGTAACCACTGGCGGTCGTTGCGCAGGTGCTCGAACTGACGGCGCAAACGTCGCGCCGAGGCCTTGAGCCGTGGCGGCAGCGGCTGGGCTTCACAGTCGCGCGGCACCATCATTTGCAGATTGACGAAGCTGTCCTGCATCCGTTGCTTGCGATAGTCCCACTCCGGCAACTTGATGCCCTCGCCCAAGGGAATATCGTCAACATCGGCCGGCGGCAGATCCAGGTGCAGCTTGAGGCCACCGCCCTTGCGCAGACGGGTGCGCGACAGCGTCAGTTCGTCCAGGTCATCGGCGACCCGGGCGGCGTCCGGGTCTTCGCTGTCGTCCGACCAGCGATCCAGGTCCACGTGTTCGGTCCAACTGAACAGGTTCTCCAGGCGCACCACCAACAGCCCGCCATCACGGGTACTTTCATCGATCCGCGTGGCACGTTTGCGTCCGCTTTTCTGTTCACCGGGTGGCGTGGTCAACGACTCTTCGGATTCATCGCCCAGATCGGCTGCCTGCGCACTGCCGAAATTTTGCGGCGGGTACAACCACAACGGCAGCGGCCAGGCTGCACGTTCGCTACGAGGAAAATGCTCGACACTGCCCGGCTCGCGCAACGCCTGGCATAACGCCCGCTCCAGCGCGGCTTCGCTGCGGTTCAACGAGGCGGGATCCGGGCGCAATTGCAGATGCGCATCGACCAGGCGTTGATAGCGGACGCGTAACGCGGGGAAGCGCTGCAACAGCTGTTGCGTCCAGCGCTGATTGTCCCGCCCCCAGTGGCGCATCGGCCCGGCCTGTGCCGCCAGCAGCGCGAGCCAACGATAGAGCTCCTCGTTCAGAGCGACGTCAGGAAACACCGCCAGGCTCGACGGCAGCCGAAGATTTGCGTCGTCGCACCACGCCAACGGCACTTGTTTGCAGGTGCCGGCGATCTGCTGCAACACGTTGCGCCGCAGCAGCAGATCGCGGTCGCTGGCGGCTTCGACGCCGACACCGTTGGCACCGCCCATGGCGCGAAACAACAGCGCCAGCGGGCGTTGCTGGCTGATCAGCTCAACGCGTGCCTCAGGGAAATCCGCACTGGCGCGCCGGGTGATGAAACGGTGCCAGACACTGCCGACCCACTCTTCCAGTTCAACGGTAAAGGCCATGGTAGTTGCCCTTTTTCCAAAGCAAAAAAACGGCCCGCTGTCTCAGCCGGGCCGACCTTTTCTAGCCGTTATGCAGGCTCATGACGGAACCACGGCAGCCGGGGCGCGCAAAGCGGCGCGGCCACGTTGCTTGAAGCTGAACAAGTAGCAGAGCAACCCGGCGAAGAAACCCACACCGGAACCCAGGCGGGCCCAGAACAGCACTTGCAAATGTTCGACCGTGGACATGAAGGGCAACGCGATTCCGTCGGCCTGCCAGCGTTGCAGGTAGACCTGCACGACACCGGCAGCGGTGAGGAACAATGTGATCATCACCATCGACAGGGTCATCAACCAGAAGCCCCAGATCTCCAGCGTCTGCGAACGCTCGTCGCCGGCTTCACCCAAGCCGCGCAAGCGTGGCATGGCGTAGCTGATCAAGGTCATCACGATCATCGCGTAAGCGCCGTAGAAGGCCAGGTGACCGTGAGCCGCCGTCAGTTGCGAACCGTGGGTGTAGAAGTTGACCGGGGCCAACGTGTGCAGAAAACCCCAGACGCCCGCACCGAAGAACGCCGTGACCGTGGTGCCCTTGGCCCACAGCGTGGCCGCACGATTCGGGTGTTGCCGACGACGGTTTTTCACCATGCTGAACGCGAAGATCACCATGGCCAGGAACGGCAGCGGTTCCATGGCGGAAAAGATCGAGCCGACCCACAACCAGACCTCGGGCGCACCGATCCAGAAGAAGTGGTGACCGGTGCCGATGATCCCGGTAATCAGCGCCATGGCGATGATCACGTACAGCCATTTCTCCACGACTTCCCGGTCTACCCCGGTGATCTTGATCAGCACGAAGGCGAGCATCGAGCCCATGATCAATTCCCACACGCCTTCCACCCAAAGATGCACCACCCACCACCAGTAAAACTTGTCACGGGCGAGGTTGCCGGGGTTGTAGAAGGAGAACAGGAAGAACACCGCGAGCCCGATCAACCCGGTCATCATCACCATGCTGACGGTGGTCTTGCGACCTTTGAGCAGGGTCATGCCGATGTTGTAGAGGAAGCCCAGGCACACCACCACGATGCCCATCTTGGTGATGGTCGGCTGCTCGAGGAACTCCCGGCCCATGGTCGGCAGCAACTCGTTGTGGGTCAGCCTGGCCAGGCCCGCATACGGCACCAGCAGGTAGCCCAGGATCGTCAGCACACCGGCGGCGGCGAACACCCAGAACAGGAGGATTGCCAGTTTCGGGCTGTGCAGCTCACGGTCGGCCTCTTCCGGGATCAGGTAGTAGGCCGCGCCCATGAAGCCGAACAGCAGCCAGACAATCAACAGGTTGGTGTGCACCATCCGCGCCACGTTGAACGGAATGATCGGGAACAGAAAGTCGCCGATCACGTATTGCAGGCCCATGATCAAACCGAACAGCACCTGACCGAGGAACAGGATCAGGGCAAACACGAAGTACGGTTTGGCCACGGCTTGCGAGGCGAATTTCAGATGTGGATTGGCAATGCTCATTGCTCAGCCCTCCTTGTTTGGCGGCCAGCCATTGGTGTTGATGTTCGAGCTCCATTTGAGGAACTCGGCGATGTCATCCACCTCCTGGTCACTCAATTTGAACTGAGGCATCGCGCGCCGGCCCGGTACGCCCAGCGGCTGCATTTTCATCCAGGCATGCAGGAAAGGTTTGAAGCCCTGCTCCCCGCCGCGCCGCTGAAAGACGTTGCCCAGCTCAGGCGCAAAGTAGGCGCCCTCGCCCAGCAGCGTGTGGCAGCCGATGCAGTTGTTTTGCTCCCAGACTGTTTTGCCGCGAATCACTGATTCGGTTAACTGCGCTTCGTTACTGCGCACCGGGAAGGTCTGTTCCGTGTGGTAGGTCAAGGCCAGGAATACCAGGAAGAAGAAGATGCTTCCCCCGAAGTAGATGTTCCTGGCCATGCCTTTGGTGAAGGTCTCTGACATGGTCGCTTCCTCTTTGCTTGGCCCGTCCATGATAGGAAGCGAAGGGTTGAAACCTGCTTGATGGCGATCAAGAAACTCCGATGGTTTTGCTCGGGTATTGCCGACACCGCAGATCGAATGTGGGAGCGTTTTTGTGTCAGGCCGTTTGTTTTTTTGAAGGGGGGGGGGCATATCCGTTTTTGTGGTGTTGGCGGCTATTGGTTTCGCCCTTACGGCGAGTCACTTTCGAAAAGCGCGAAAGTAACCAAAGCGCTTTTGCCCCTTTCGTTCGGTACCTCGCCTAGGCTCGGCATGCCCTCGCTCCGGTCCTGCTCCGTGGGCCCGCCGCCATCGGCCATCCATGGCCGGGGGCGGCTAACCCGGCATCCATGCCGGGTTGCCCACTGCGCAGAACCTCCACTCGGCCTCTCGAGGGGGCGACTACCGCCACAGCCGCCGAGGCGGCCTGAAAGCCGACCTGGCTCTACGGTCGTGCGCACACTTCCGCACTGTGGTGGCTGCACTAATTTTGGATGTTTGCACATTCCCCTGTAGGAGCCAGCCTGCTGGCGATGGACGTCAACGATAACGCGGGCTGTCTGAATGAACGCGTTGTCCGGTCGTTTTTCGCGGGCAAGCCTCGCTCCTACAGGGAATTGCGTGCGCTTTTGATTTCCACCACTCATCAGGCCGAGCGTTAGCTCGCCTTCAGCTTTTGATCTTGAGGTGCACGCCCCCTCGAGAGGCCGAGCGCAGGTTCTGCGCAGTGGGCAACCCGGCATGGATGCCGGGTTAGCCGCCCCCGGCCATGGATGGCCGATGGCGGCGGGCCCACGGAGCAGGACCGGAGCGAGGGCATGCCGAGCCTAGGCGAGGCACCGAACGAAAGGGGCAAGAGCCCTTGGTTACTTGGGGCTCTTCCAAGTGACTCGCCGTAAGGGCGAAACCAATAGCCGCCATCACCACAAAAACGGATATGTACTCAATCAACCACCACCAACATCCCCCCCACAACCACCGCCAACACCAACGCCCAACTCACCAACAACCGACGCCACAATCGCGGCGCATGGCGCATTTCCATAAAGCCATCAGTAATCAACCAGGCCTTGACGACCGCCACCAGCAAAATGGCCACGGACAACACCCCTGTCGCACCCGACTGCGCCAGCAACACAGTGCTTACGCTCAGCGTGGCCAGCGCTGCCCAGCAGACAAACAAGAACCTGGAAGCAGACATGAAAACCTCATCAACCCAGCACGTAGACCAGCGGAAACAACACCACCCAGATCAGATCAACCATGTGCCAATACAACACGCCGGATTCAAATCCGCTGCGATTACTGGCGTCGTACAACCCACGACGGCAACGCTCGGCCAGCCATCCGAGGATGAACATGCCAAGCAACACATGAAGAAAATGAAACCCGGTGAGGATCCAGTACAGCGTGAAAAACGTGTTGTGCTCCATGCCCAGCCCCGAGGCCAGTAAGTGTCGGTATTCGGTGACTTTCAACACCACATAGACACTGGCGACGAGCAACGCCGCCAGCAACCAGACAGCGCCGTGGCGAAGCCGTGAGCGCCTGACTTGCGCCTGCGCCAGCGCCGCGAACAGCCCGGCGGTGAGCAGGCTCAGGGTCATCGCCAGACCGGTCGACGTGTTCAGCAACAGACGGCTTTCACTGAACAGCTGCGGCTTGAGCGCCTGGGTCACGGCGAACACCAGAATCAGAATGGCAAACACCGACAGCTCGGCCAGAATGAAAAACCACATCGCCAGATCGCCCGGCAAATGCCTGGGCGCAACACCGCCGGGCTCAACCGAAGTGGACATCAACCACGTCCATCAGCGCCGCAACGGTCAGCGGATCGTCGCTCAATGGTTCGGCCAGGCAGGCCATGCACGCCTCACGCGGGCTCATGCCGGCGCGGATCATTCGTGCGGTGAAAATCAGTAACCGCGTCGAAGCGACTTCCTCCAGATCATGCTGATCGAGCCGCCGTAGCGCCTGCCCCAGCCTGACCACTTGCGCTGCCAGCGCGCTGTCCACCTGAGCCTCGCGGGCAACAATGCGCTCCTCATCGGCCACCGGCGGGTAATCGAAACGCATCGCCACGAAGCGTTGTCGGGTACTGGGCTTCATGCCTTTGAGCAGGTTCTGGTAACCGGGGTTATAGGACACCACCAGCATGAAGGACGGCGGCGCCTGCAACACCTCGCCGGTGCGCTCCAGGAACAATTCGCGACGATCGTCGGCCAGCGGATGCAACACCACCACGGTGTCCTGGCGCGCCTCGACCACTTCGTCGAGATAACAGATGCCGCCTTCGCGTACCGCGCGGGTCAGCGGTCCGTCCTGCCACCAAGTGCCTTGGGCACCGATCAGATGGCGACCGATCAAGTCAGCCGCGCTCAGGTCGTCGTGGCACGCCACGGTGTACAGCGGCAAGTTCAACCGATGCGCCATGTGCTGGACGAAACGGGTCTTGCCGCAACCGGTCGGCCCCTTGATCAGCACCGGCATGCCGTGTTGCCAGGCCTGCTCGAACAGCGCCTCCTCATTGTTGAGCGGTTGATAGAAGGGTTCGGCCTTGTGTTCGCCAGACGGGAGATGGTCCATGGGGCACCTGATTCAACAACAGAATTGAGGGACACGCTACGGACCCCTGCGACAACCTGGCAAGTGACATGGCCGACAAACTTGATCGCCGTCAAGCGGGCATTGGCCTGCTCGGGCATAGCCTTGCAGCGCACTAAGAACCTGCGTCCTGCGCTGTCGTTCCAGCGCATCGCAAAGGTCTTGCCTGAGGAGAAATGGAATGCTGATCAGCAATAGAAAAACGTTTGCTCTGACCGTCGCCACCCTGTGTTCGACACTGGCCTTTGCGGTGTCTCACGCAGCCAGAGCCAACGAGCCCGCCGCCACACCGCCCATGGTCAAAACCGCTGGCGCTCCCGATATGAGCCGGGCCGAGTTCGATTCATCCAAGGAAATCTACTTCCAGCGCTGCGCCGGCTGTCACGGCGTGCTGCGCAAAGGGGCGACCGGCAAGCCGCTGACCCCGGACATCACCCAGTCGCGCGGGCAACCGTTCCTGGAGGCCTTGATTACCTACGGTTCACCGGCAGGCATGCCGAACTGGGGGACGTCCAATGCCCTGACCAAGGAGCAAATCACGGCCATGGCCAAGTTCGTTCAGCACACGCCGCCAACACCACCGGAATGGGGCATGGCCGAGACGCTGAAAACCTGGAAGGTGCTGGTCAAACCCGAGGATCGTCCGAAAAAACAATTGAGCAAACTCGACCTGCCCAACCTGTTTTCGGTGACATTGCGCGATGACGGAAAGATTGCCCTGATCGACGGCGACAGCAAGAAAATCGTCAAGCTGATCGAGACCGGTTATGCGGTGCACATCTCGCGGATCTCCGCCTCGGGCCGCTACTTGCTGGTGATTGGCCGCGACGCCCGGATCGACATGATCGACCTGTGGCCGGTGGAGCCGACCAAGGTCGCCGAAGTCAAAGTGGGCATCGAAGCGCGCTCGGTCGAGACCTCAAAATTCAAGGGCTACGAAGACAAGTACACCATCGCCGGTTCCTATTGGCCGCCGCAGTTCACCATCATGGACGGCGAAACCCTGGAGCCGAAGCAGATCGTCTCGACACGCGGCATGACCGTCGACAAGCAGGAATATCACCCTGAGCCGCGTGTCGCGGCGATCATCGCGTCCCACGAATGGCCGGAGTTCATCGTCAACGTCAAGGAAACCGGCAAGGTCATGCTGGTCAATTACCAGGACATCAAGAACCTCACCGTCACCTCCATCGACGCCGCGCCGTTCCTGCATGACGGCGGTTGGGACAGCACGCACCGCTACTTCATGACCGCCGCCAACAACTCCAACAAAGTCGCCGTGATCGACTCCAAGGAGCGCAAGTTGACCGCGCTCGTGGACGTCGGCAAAACCCCGCACCCTGGGCGCGGCGCCAACTTCGACCACCCAACCTACGGACCGGTCTGGGCCACCAGCCACCTGGGCGATGAAGGCATCTCGCTGATCGGCACCGACCCGGTCAAACACGCGCAATACGCCTGGAAACAGGTCGCCTCGATCAAGGGCCAGGGCGGTGGATCGCTGTTCATCAAGACCCACCCCAACTCCCGTCACCTGTACGTCGACACCACCCTCAACCCGGACGCAAAACTCAGTCAGTCGGTGGCGGTGTTCAACATCGACAAGCTCGACGCCGGCTACACCGTGCTGCCCATCGCCGAATACGCAGGCATCAAGCAAGGGGCGATGCGCGTCGTGCAACCGGAATACAACAAGGCCGGCGATGAAGTCTGGTTCTCCGTGTGGAGCGGCCAGGCCGACGAATCGGCGCTGGTGGTGATCGACGATAAAACCCTGAAGCTCAAGTCAGTCATCAAGGACAAACGACTGATCACACCCACCGGAAAGTTCAACGTCTACAACACCCAACACGACATCTATTGAGCTCCATCAATGCAAGGAAACACCATGAAAAATACTCTGCTTTCACTGTTCGCCCTGACCGCTGCGCTGAGCGTGCAACCGGCCATGGCCCAGGACGCGCTGGAGCTGTTCAAGAGCAAACCCTGCGCCGCCTGCCACTCCATCGACACCAAACTGGTCGGCCCGGCACTCAAGGATGTAGCGGCCAAGAATGCGGGCGTAGCCGGGGCCGCGGACACCCTGGCCAGTCATATCAAAAACGGCACACAGGGCAATTGGGGACCGATGCCGATGCCGGCAAACCCGGTCACGGATGAGGAAGCGAAGATTCTCGCGACCTGGGTCCTGACGCTCAAATAACCGCCTGGAGGGCGCCATGATGATTTATCGAAAGGCTCTGGTTCTGGCGGCCCTCCTCCTCATTTGCGCAACCACGGTTGCCGCGCCCGACGCCCAGCGTCAGGCGCAACTCGAACACCTGCTGGCCCAGGACTGCGGCGCCTGCCATGGGCTGCACATGACCGGCGGCCTCGGCCCCGAACTGACCCGCACAGCGCTGGCGGGCAAGTCCAGGGACAGCCTGATCGCCACCGTCACCCATGGCCGGCCCGGCACCGCGATGCCCGGTTGGGCCCCGCTGCTCAGCACCGCCGACATCCGTTGGCTGATCGATCTTCTTCTCCAGGGATATCCCGCACCATGATCCGTTCAATCCTGCTGTCAGCGGCGACCGGGCTGTTATTGTCCGCCTGCGCTCAGCCACCCTTGCGTGGCACCGGCGACTTGGGCGTGGTGGTGGAACGCGCCACCGGCAGCCTGCAAATCATCGAAAGCGACAACCGCACTTCGCTGGCCCGGCTCGAAGGATTGGGCGACCTGTCCCACGCCTCCGTGGTGTTCTCCCGCGACCAGCGCTATGCCTATGTGTTCGGCCGCGACGGCGGTCTGAGCAAGATCGACCTGCTGACCCGACGCATCGATCACCGAGTGATCCAGGGCGGCAACAGCATCGGCGGCGCCATCAGTCAGGACGGCAAGCTGATCGCGGTCTCCAACTATGTGCCGGGCGGGGTCAAGGTCTTTGATGCCGAAACCTTGCAGCTGGTGGCCGACATTCCCGCTACCCCGCTGGCCGATGGCAGCAAGCGTTCCCGTGTGGTCGGCCTGGTCGACGCGCCTGGCCAGCGTTTTGTGTTCAGCCTGTTCGACACCGGCGAGATCTGGACCCTGGATTTCAGCCAGGGCACCACCCCGCAGATCAGCCGCTTCACCGACATCGGCGAGCAACCCTACGACGCGCTGATCACCCCGGACGGGCGCTACTACATGGCCGGCCTGTTCGGCGAAGACGGCATGGCGCAACTCGACCTCTGGCATCCCGAGCGTGGGGTAAAGCGGGTGCTCGGTGATTACGGACGCGGCCAGGCAAAACTGCCGGTCTACAAAATGCCGCACCTTGAGGGCTGGGCCGTCGCCGACCATCAGGCCTTTGTCCCCGCTGTCGGTCGCCATCAAGTGTTGGTGATGGATTCGCGCACCTGGCAGCAGAGCGCGGCTATCCCCGTGGCCGGCCAACCGGTGTTCGTCACCTCGCGCCCGGACGGTCGGCAACTGTGGGTCAATTTCGCCTACCCGGACAACGATCGGGTCCAGGTGATCGACACCGAAACCCACGCCGTGGTCGCCGACCTGCGACCGGGCCCGGCGGTGCTGCACATGGAATTCACCGCACGCGGCGATCAGCTGTGGCTGTCGTTACGCGACGGCAATCAGGTTCAGGTCTGGGACCCGTACAGCCTGAAACAGCTGAGCACCCTGCCGGCCACCGCACCGAGCGGCATCTTCTTCAGCAGCCGCGCACAAAAAATGGGCTATTGAAATGGACCTCGACCTGCTTGCCTGCCAACTGATCGATCGCTTCCAGCATGGCATGCCGCTGTGCCCTGAACCTTATCTCGAAATGGCCCAGGTGTTGGGTTGCAGCGAGTCGCAAGTGATCGCCTGCCTGCAACGCCTGGAACTGGCCGGGGCCTTGTCGCGGATCGGCCCGGTGTTCGACCACAGCCGTGCCGGCGCCAGCACCCTCGCCGCCCTCGCCGTGCCCGCCGAACGCCTGCATCAGGTCGCCGAGCGCGTCAGCCAATACCCCGAGGTCAATCACAACTATGCGCGCGAGCATCACTACAACCTGTGGTTTGTATTGACCGGCCCCGATCGCCAACACATCGAGCGCATTCTCGAAGAACTGGAGTACGACACCGGCCTCACCCCACTGGACCTGCCGATGTTGACCGCTTACCGCATCGACCTCGGCTTTGCCCTGGGAGAAAGCCGATGAAAGCACCGTTGAATCCCAAACAGGCACTGGCCCTGCGTCGGCACCTGGAAGGCGGGTTGCCGCTGGTCTCGCGTCCTTATCAGGCCCTCGCCGAACGGATCAACGCCGAGGAAAACCAGGTGCTCGCGCAAATGCACCAGTGGCACGAACAAGGGTTGTTCCGCCGGGTTGGCCTGGTGCTCAACCATCGCGCACTGGGCTTTACCGCCAACGCAATGCTGGTGCTGGACATTCCGGATGCGTTGATCGACGAAGTCGGCCAGCGCCTGGGGCGAGCGCCCGGCATCACCCTCTGCTATCAGCGGCCGCGACGCCTGCCTGACTGGCGATACAACCTGTTCTGCATGGTTCACGGTCGCCAACGCGATCAAGTTGCGGCGCACATTCAGGCGCTGCTCGAAGAACACCTGCTGAGCGACCTGCCCCACCAACTGCTGTTCAGCACCCACGCCTTCAAACAATGCGGCGGGCGCTTTGCGCCTTCATCAACAGGAGCCTCCGACCGTGGATGACCTCGACCGTCGACTGATCAACCGCTTGCAACTGGGCCTGCCGCTGGTGCGCCATCCCTGGAAAGTACTGGCCGCCGAACTGCAAAGCAGCAGCAGCGAACTGCTCGATCGGCTCCACGCACTGCTGGAAGACGGCGTGCTCACGCGCTTCGGCCCGATGTTCGACATTGAACGGCTGGGCGGTGCCTTCACGCTCGCGGCGCTGGCAGTGCCGGAAGAACGCTTCGAAGACGTCGCCGAACAACTGCACGCCCTGCCGGAAGTGGCCCACAACTATCGACGCGAACACCCCTGGAACATGTGGTTTGTGCTCGGTTGCCCGACCGAACAAGGCATTGCCGAGACCCTGCAGCGCATTGAATCCCTGACCGGCTTGCCGCTGCTGAATCTGCCCAAAGAGGAGACCTACCATGTCGGTTTGTATTTCCCGGTCTGAAGACACCCTGGCCCATCGCCTGATCGAGCTGACCCAGACCGGCCTGCCCTTACTGGACGACCCTTGGGCCTGGCTCGCCGAGCAGCTGGACTTGAGCATCGAATCCACCCTGGACTTGCTCAAGCGCTTGCAGGCCGAGGGCGCCATCCGGCGCATCGCCGCCGTCCCCAACCACTATCGCCTGGGTTATCGCTACAACGGCATGACTGTCTGGGATGTGCGCGACGCCGACATGCCGCGCCTCGGCGCGCTGATCGGTGCACAGCCCTTCGTCAGCCATTGCTATCGACGCCCGCGCCGTGAGGACTGGCGCTACAACCTGTTTGCCATGGTGCACGGTCGCAGCAGCGAGGAAATCGACAGCTACCGCGAACACCTGCGCTACTTGCTGGGCGATGCCTGTGCCGCCGACGAGATGCTGGTGAGCAGCCGCATCCTGAAAAAAACCGGATTGCGCCTGCCACCCGCAACGCACTGAAGGCGCGCCGACTCAAGGAGAGTTGCATGTTAAGGATCAGCCAATACCTGCGTGCGCTGGCCGGCCAGGCGCCCGCCCCCAGAACCAGCCCACCGGGCAGCAACCGGCCGCCCGTGGTGATCTGGAACCTGCTGCGGCGCTGCAACCTGACTTGCAAACACTGCTACGCGACCTCGGCCGACAGTGTCTTTCGCGATGAACTGGATACGCCCGCCGCACTGAGCGTGATCGATGATCTGCGCGCTGCCGGGGTGAAGGTGCTCATCCTGTCCGGCGGTGAACCGCTGCTGCGTGACGATCTGTTTGTGCTCAGCGCCTATGCCCGCGCCAAGGGTTTCTTTGTTGCCTTGTCCACCAACGGCACGCTGATCGATGAGCACAACATCACGCAGATCCGTGCGGCGAATTTCGACTATGTCGGGATCAGCATCGATGGCCTGGAAGCCACCCATGACGCCTTCCGCCAACTCAAGGGCAGTTTTGCCAGTTCCATGCGGGCGATCCGCCTCTGTCGCGAACAAGGTATTCGGGTCGGCCTGCGCACCACCCTGACCCAGGAAAACCATGCGCAGCTTCCCCAATTGCTGGCGCTGATGCGCGAGTACGACGTGCAAAAGTTTTACCTGTCACACCTCAACTACAGCGGTCGCGGCAAACGCAGCCGCCAGCTCGACGCCCGGCAACAGATGAGCCGCGAGGCGATGACGCAGATTTTCGAACGCGCCTGGGAAGACATCGCGCAGGGTCGCGACAGCGATTTCGTCAGCGGCAACAACGATGCCGACGCGGTTCTGTTGCTGCAATGGGTAGGGCTGCATCTGCCCGAACATTACCCGCGCCTGGAACACATGCTGCGCGCCTGGGGCGGCAATGCCTCGGGCAGTGGCATCGCCAACATCGACAACACCGGCGAAGTGCACCCGGACACCTATTGGTGGCAGCACTCGGTGGGCAACGTGCGGCACACGCCGTTTCGCACGCTGTGGCTGGACCGGCCGGACACCTTGTTGCAACAGCTGCGGGCGCATCCGCGCGCCGTCGGCGGCCGCTGTGGCCAATGCCGCTGGCTGGACATCTGCAACGGCAACACCCGAACCCGCGCCTGGGCCGAAGGCGATCTGTGGGGGCAGGATCCCGGTTGCCACCTCAGCGATGAAGAAATCGGTGTGCCGCCCATCACGACAATCCCTTGCGTCATGCACTGAAGCATCCGCCTGGCAAGCCCCGGCCAACCTGATGAAGAACCAAGGACGTCCCATGTACCCATCGATTATTTTACCGGCCGCACTTGCGTCCCTGTTCAGACCGGGCGAAGTCGCCCTGGTCGGCGCGGGCCCCGGCGATCCACGCCTGCTGACCCTGCGCGCCTGGAGCCTGTTGATGCAGGCCGACGCCGTGGTTTACGACCGTCTGATCAGCCCCGACCTGCTGACGCTGATCCCCCTCACTTGCGCCCGGCATTACGTTGGCAAGGCCAGCGGCTGCCACAGCCTGCCCCAGGAACAGATCAACGAGCTGCTGGCCGACCTCGCCGAGCAAGGGCAACGCGTGGTCCGGCTCAAGGGTGGCGACCCGTTCATCTTCGGTCGCGGTGCCGAGGAGTTGCAGTATCTGCTGCAGCGCAACATCGACTGCCAGGTGGTGCCGGGCATCACCGCCGCGTCCGGGTGCAGCGCTTACGCCGGCATCCCGCTGACGCACCGGGACCTGGTCAACTCCTGTCGATTCATCACCGGCCACTTGCAACACGACGGCGAGTTGAAACTGCCTTGGCACGATCTGGCCGACAGCAGCCAGACCCTGGTGTTTTACATGGGCTTATCGAACCTCGGGGTTATCGCCCGGCACCTGATCGAGGCCGGGTTGTCGGCCGACACACCGGCAGCGCTGATCAGCAACGGCACGCGCCCTGACCAGCACGTTGCCCGTGGTTTGTTGCACCAACTGCCGACGTTGGCGCTGGAGTGCCCGCCCGGTATCCCGACGCTGACGGTGATCGGCAAGGTGGTCGATCTGTTCGCCGCACAACCGATGGAATACCCGGCGCGCTTTTATCCTGTCCAGGCGTTGCAACGGCACGGCAAGGTGGCGCTATGAAGCGCGGGCTGCTGCTGCCGTTGTTATGGGTCAGTGCTGTCGCTGGCGCCGCTGATCCGGCACTTGAACACGCCGCGAACGACTACCGCCAGCATTGCCAAAGCTGCCATGGCGCCAACCGTTTCGGCGGTACCGGGCCGGCGTTGTTGCCAGAGAGTCTGAGCCGGATCAAACCCGATGAAATCCGCAGCGTGATCCAGAACGGCCGCCCCGCAAGCCAGATGGCCGGGTTTGCCAACGTATTAAACCCGGCGCAGATCGACGCGCTGGTGAGCTACCTTCAGCAACCGCCCGCCACCGCGCCGACCTGGAGCAACGACGAGATTCGCGGCAGTCACTCGATGCTCGCAGACATCAGCAAGCTGCCCACCACGCCCCAGCATGGCGCCGATCCGCTGAACCTGTTCGTGGTGGTGGAAGCTGGCGATCACCACATCAACATCCTCGACGGCGATCGTTTCGAGGTGCTGGCGCGGTTTACCTCGCACTTTGCCGTGCATGGCGGGCCGAAGTTCTCGCCCGACGGGCGCTTCGTCTACGTCGCCTCGCGCGATGGCTGGGTCAGCCTGTACGACCTGCACAACCTGAAGCTGATCGCCGAGGTCCGCGCCGGGCTCAACACCCGGAACCTGGCGGTGAGCAAGGATGGTCGCTGGGTGTTGGTGGGTAACTATTTGCCGGGCAATCTTGTCGTGCTGGATGCCCGCGATCTGTCGCTGGTCAAGACCATTCCAGCCATCGGCCGGGACGGCACGGCGTCACGGGTCAGCGCGGTCTACACCGCGCCGCCACGGGACAGTTTCATCGTCGCGCTCAAGGACGTGAAGGAGGTCTGGGAACTGTCGAGCGCCGGGACTCCGGACTTCGAGCCGCGACGGATCGAGGCTGAGGACATGCTCGACGACTTTTCCTTTTCACCGGACTACAAGCAGTTGCTGGCCACGTCGCGCAAGGCCAAGGGTGGTCAGGTGATCGACCTCGACAGTGGCAAGGTGGTCACCGACATTCCGTTGCCGGGTATGCCGCACCTGGGGTCCGGGACCTATTGGAAACGCAACGGTCAGTGGGTGTTTGCTACGCCGAACATCAGCAAGGGGCTGATCTCGGTCATCGATTTCAAGACCTGGAAGCTGATCAAGGAAATCCCGACGTTAGGGCCGGGGTTTTTCATGCGCAGTCACGTCAATTCGCGTTATGCCTGGACGGATGTGTTCTTCGGGCCGGACAACGATGCGATTCATTTGATCGACAAACAGACCCTGGAAATCGCTCGTACCTTGCGTCCGATGCCTGGCAAGACGGCGGCGCACGTCGAGTTCACTCGCGATGGTCGGCACTTGCTGCTGAGTATTTGGGCCACCGATGGGGCGCTGATTGTTTATGACAGTGACACGCTTGAGGAGATCAAGCGTATCCCGATGAACAAGCCGTCGGGCAAGTACAACGTTGGCAACAAGATCGAGTTTGTGGAGGGGACTTCGCATTAGGGGTTGGGTGTATATCCGTTTTTTTGGTGATGGCGGCTGGCGGTTTCGCCCTTACGGCGAGTCACTTGGAAGAGCCCCAAGTAACCAAGGGCTCTTGCCCCTTTCGTTCGGTGCCTCGCCATGGCTCGGCATGCCCTCGCTCCGGTCCTGCTCCGTGGGCCCGCCGCGATCGGCCATCCCTGGCCGTGCGCGGCTAACCCGGCATCCATGCCGGGTTGCCCACTACGCAGAACCTGCGCTCGGCCTCTCGAG
>NZ_CATKQM010000055.1:0-22080 GCF_949768225.1 Pseudomonas sp. IT-P44
CACGCCTCGCTCCTACGGGGTTTACGCTGTACCTGTAGGAGCGAGGCTTGCCCGCGAAGGCGACCTCAAAGCCAATAAAAATCCCCCGCAACCATCGATTGCGGGGGATTTTTTTATGCCCGAAAATCCCTAGCGCTGATGCACCTGATTCCCCGCCGCATACGTCTGCAACACCGTCCGGTCATCCCCCAGCGTCATCAACACAAACAACGTCTCGGCAATGTTGTTCGCCTGCTTCAAGCGGTAGCTCAGCAACGGCGTGGCGTTGTAATCCAGCACCAGGAAGTCCGCGTCGGTGCCCGGTTGCAGTGTGCCGATCTTGTCCTCAAGCCGCAGTGCCCGTGCGCCGCCCAGCGTCGCCAGGTACAACGATTTGAACGGGCTCAGTCGCGCCCCTTGCAACTGCATGACCTTGTACGCCTCGTTCAATGTTTGCAGCAGCGAGAAACTGGTGCCGCCGCCCACATCAGTGCCGATGCCGACATTGAGTTTGTGCTTCTCGGCCATCGGCAGGTTGAACAGGCCGCTGCCGAGGAAGAAGTTCGAAGTCGGGCAGAACGAGATGGCCGAGCCGGTTTCTGCCAATCGCGCGCATTCGTCATCGCACAGGTGCACACCGTGGGCGAAGACCGAGCGCTCGCCGAGCAACTGGTAGTGATCGTAGACGTCCAGGTAGCCTTTGCGCTCCGGGAACAGCTCCTTGACCCACTCGATTTCCTTGAGGTTTTCGCTGATGTGGGTCTGCATGTACAGGTCCGGATATTCACTCAGCAACTGACCGGCGAGGGTCAGTTGTTCCGGGGTGCTGGTCGGGGCGAAACGCGGCGTCACGGCGTAGTGCAAGCGACCCTTGCCGTGCCAGCGCTCGATCAACGCCTTGCTTTCGACATAGCTGGATTCGGCGGTGTCGGTCAGGTAGTCCGGCGCGTTGCGGTCCATCATCACCTTGCCGGCGATCATCCGCAGGTCCAGCTGTTCAGCCGCTTCGAAGAACGAGTTCACCGATTGCGGGTGCACGCTGCCGAATACCAGCGCAGTAGTGGTGCCGTTGCGCAGCAGTTCCTTGATGAAAATGTCTGCGACTTCGTCGGCGTGAGTCTTGTCGGCGAACTGGCTTTCACACGGGAAGGTGTAGGTGTTGAGCCAGTCCAGCAACTGCTCGCCGTAGGCACCGACCATGCCGGTTTGCGGCAAATGGATGTGGGTGTCGATGAAACCGGGGGTGATCAGCGCGTCCTGATAATGAGTGATCTCGATATCGGCGGGCAGGGTTGGCAGCAATTCGCTGGCGTGACCGAGGGCGCTGATCTGGCCGTTATCGACCACCAGCAAACCGTCTTCGAAATACTCGTACGAGGCTTCGATACCCACTTCGGCGGGGTCGGCGATGCTGTGCAGGATGGCGGCGCGGTAGGCTTTGCGAGTCAGAGGCATGGGCGTTCTCAATTAGAGGCTTGGCTGCGGCGTGAAGCAGGCAGCAATTTGGCAATCGACGATCCGGCGCTGGCGGTGTGCTGGCCGAAATTCGCGTTATAGGTGGCGATGATTTCGCCGGCGATGGAGATGGCGATTTCCACAGGCAATTTGCCTTTGACTTCGCCGATGCCCATCGGGCAGCGCATGCGTTGCAGCACGCTGCTGTCAAAACCACGGTCGCGCAGGCGGTGTTCGAACTTCACCCGTTTGGTTTTCGAACCGATCAGGCCGAAGTAGGCGAAGTCGTTGCGCTTGAGGATCGCAGCGGTGAGTTCAAGGTCGAGCTGATGATTGTGGGTCATGACGATGCAGTAGCTGCCGGCGGGCAGGTCGTCGATTTCATCCACCGGCTCTTCGGCGACGATTTTGCGTACGCCGTGGGGGATCTGTTCAGGGAATTCATCTTCCCGCGAGTCGATCCAGCGCACCCGGCAGGGCAGGCTGGCGAGCAGCGGCACCAGTGCGCGACCGACATGGCCGGCGCCGAACACGGCGATCTGCGCCTGGACCTGGCCCATCGGTTCGAACAGCAGCACGGTCACTCCGCCGCAGCACTGGCCGAGGCTGGCGCCGAGGCTGAAGCGCTCCAGGTGCGTGTCCTGTTTGCCACTGGCGAGCATCTCGCGGCCGATCTGCATGGCCTTGTATTCCAGATGCCCGCCACCGATGGTGTCGAAGGTCTGGCTGGCGCTGATGACCATTTTCGAACCGGCATTGCGCGGCGTCGAGCCGAGCTCTTCGATGATGGTCACCAACACGCAGGGTTCACCGCGGTTTTGCAGGTCGGCGAGGGCGTCGATCCAGTTGTACATGTTTCACCTCGACATCTGTGTTGTCTGTTCCGGCCTCTTCGCGGGCAAGCCTCGCTCCTACAGGTTTTGTGTCGTCCGCATAATCGCGATTCAACATCTGACCCGTAGGAGCGAGGCTTGCCCGCGAAGGGCGCGTCTCGGTTTCTAGAGCGAAGCCAACTCGGTTTCGGTTTCAACGGCCTTCGCCGCCTTCAACTGCCGCATCTGCTCACAGCCCCACAACACCCGCTCCGGCGTCGCCGGCGCATCGATTTTCGGTTGATGTTTGTAATCACCCAGACTCGCCACGGCATCCTTGATCGCACACCACGACGCGATGCCGAGCATGAACGGCGGCTCACCCACAGCCTTGGAGTGGAACACCGTGTCTTCCGGGTTCTTGCGGTTTTCCACCAGCTTCACCCGCAGGTCCAGCGGCATGTCCGCCACCGCCGGGATCTTGTAGCTCGCCGGGCCGTTGGTCATCAGTTTGCCCTTGGCATTCCAGACCAGTTCTTCCATGGTCAGCCAGCCCATGCCCTGGATGAAACCGCCCTCGACCTGGCCGATGTCGATGGCCGGGTTCAGCGAGGCGCCGACGTCGTGGAGAATGTCGGTGCGCAGCATTTTGTACTCGCCGGTCAGCGTATCGACGATCACTTCGCAGCACGCCGCGCCGAACGCGTAGTAGTAGAACGGCCGACCACGTGCCTGGCTGCGGTCGTAGAAGATTTTCGGGGTCTTGTAGAAGCCGGTGCTCGACAGCGAGACCTGAGCGAAATACGCCTGCTGGATCAGCGCTTCGAACGTCAGGATGTGATCGCGAACCCGTACGTGACCGTTGTGGAATTCCACGTCTTCTTCGCTGACCTTGTACTGGCGCGCAGCAAATTCAACCAGGCGTTTCTTGATGATTTCCGCCGCGTTTTGCGCAGCTTTGCCGTTCAAGTCAGCACCGCTGGAGGCGGCGGTCGGCGAGGTGTTCGGCACCTTGTCGGTGTTGGTCGCGGTGATCTGTACGCGGTCCATTTCCACCTGGAACACTTCGGCCACGACCTGCGCGACTTTGGTGTTCAAGCCCTGGCCCATTTCCGTGCCGCCATGGTTCAGGTGGATGCTGCCGTCGGTGTAGACGTGCACCAGCGCACCGGCCTGGTTGAGGAAACTGGCGGTGAAGGAAATACCGAATTTCACCGGGGTCAGCGCCAGGCCTTTTTTCAGGATCGGGCTGTTGGCGTTGTAGCGGCGAATCGCTTCGCGGCGCTCGGCGTACTGGCTGCTTTCTTCCAGTTCGGCGGTCATTTCCTCGAGCATGTTGTGCTCGACGGTCTGGTAGTAATGGGTGACGTTGCGCTCGGTCTTGCCGTAGTAGTTGGCCTTGCGCACCGCCAGCGGGTCGAGGGCCAGATGCCGGGCAATCGCGTCCATGACTTCTTCGATGGCGACCATGCCTTGCGGGCCGCCGAAGCCGCGGTAAGCGGTGTTCGACGCGGTGTTGGTCTTGCAGCGATGACCGTTGATGGTCGCATCGCCGAGGTAGTACGAGTTGTCGGCGTGGAACATCGCACGGTCGACAATCGAGTTCGACAGGTCCGGCGAGCAGCCGCAGTTACCCGCCAGTTCCAGCTGGATGCCGTGCAGGCGCCCGCTGTCGTCAAAGCCCACGTCGTACTCGACATAGAACGGGTGACGCTTGCCGGTCATCAGCATGTCTTCGACACGCGGCAAGCGCATTTTGGTCGGTTGGCCGGTCAGGTGCGCAATCACCGCGCACAGGCAGGCCGGGCTCGCTGCCTGGGTTTCCTTACCACCAAAACCACCACCCATGCGGCGCATGTCGACGACGATTTTGTTCATCGACACGTCCAGCACTTCCGCCACCAGTTTCTGTACTTCGGTGGGGTTTTGCGTGGAGCAGTAGACGATCATCCCGCCGTCTTCAGTGGGCATCACCGACGAGATCTGCGTTTCGAGGTAGAAGTGCTCCTGGCCGCCAATGTGCAGCGTGCCCTGGATACGATTTTTCGCTGTCGTCAACGCGCCCGCTGAATCACCGCGTTCATGGGTGTGACTGTCCAGCACGAAATGCTTTTTGCGAAAGGCCTCGACCACGTCCAGCACCGGTTCCAGGTCTTCGTATTCGATCACTGCGGCCATGGCGGCTTTGCGTGCGGTCTCCAGGTCGCGGGCGGCCACGGCCATGACGACCTGACCGACGAACTGCACGGTGTCGATGGCCAGCAACGGGTCACCGGGCATCAGCGGGCCGATGTCTTTCAGCCCCGGAACGTCTTCGTGGGTGATGGCGATGCGCACGCCTTCGAAGGCGTAGCAAGGCTTGGTGTCGATGCTGATGATTTTCGCGTGGGCGCGGTCCGACAGCCGTGCGTAAACGTGCAGCTGGTTCGGAAACTCCAGGCGGTCGTCGATGTACTGCGCCTCACCGGACACATGCTTGGCGGCGCTGTCGTGCTTGACGCTGCGGCCGACGCCGGTGGTCAGGTCCTTGGCGAACAGTTCAGCCAATTCGGCTTGGGTCTTCTCTACAGCGTGATGATTAGACATAAGCGGTCACCCGAGTCTCGATGTGCGGCGTTTGCAGTTCAATGAAGTATTTGCACAGCAGGTTTTGCGCGCTGAGCAGGCGGTATTCCTTGCTGGCGCGGAAGTCCGAGAGCGGCGTGAAATCTTCGGCCAGTGCGGCGCAGGCGCGTTCGACGGTGGCGTTGTTGAACGGTGAACCGAGTAACACGGCTTCGCAGTTGGCGGCGCGTTTCGGGATGGCAGCCATGCCACCGAAGGCAACGCGTGCATCGGCGATCACACCGTTTTCCAGGCGGATGTTGAAGGCGGCGCAAACGGCGGAAATGTCATCGTCCAGACGCTTGGAAACCTTGTACGCACGGAACAGTTGTTCGGCGCTGGCACGCGGCACGATGATCTTCTCGATGAACTCGCTTTCCTGACGCGCCGTGACGCGGTAATCGATGAAGTAATCTTCCAGGGCCAGGGTGCGGCGGGTTTCGCCCTTGCACAGCACAATCTGCGCGCCCAAGGCGATCAGCAGTGGTGGCGAGTCACCGATCGGCGAGGCGTTGCCAATGTTGCCGCCGAGGGTGCCCTGGTTGCGGATCTGCAACGAAGCGAAGCGATGCAGCAATTCGCCGAAGTCCGGGTACTCGGCGTTCAAGGCTTCATAGCAATCGGAGAGGGCGGTGGCGGCGCCGATTTCCAGGCGATCGTCAAAGCGTTCGATACGCTTCATCTCGGCGACGTTGCCGACGTAAATCATCACCGGCAGCGTGCGGTGGAACTGCGTGACTTCCAGCGCCAGGTCCGTACCGCCGGCCAGTAGCCGGGCCTGTGGATAAGCGTCGTAGAGGTCGGCCAGATCGGCGACGGTCAGCGGCACCAGGCAGCGCTTGTCGCCGCTGTTGAGTTCGCCGATATCGGTCGGCGCGATGGCTTTCAGGCGCGCAATGGTCTCGGCTTCGCGAGCGTCGAATTGATCGGGTTGCTTGCCGCAGCAGGATTGCTCGGCGGCTTGCAGAATCGGCCGATAGCCGGTGCAACGGCAGAGGTTGCCGGCCAGTGCTTCGTGCGCTTTATGCGAGTCCGGTTGTTCGCTGTTCTTTTGCAGTGCGAAAAGCGACATCACGAAACCGGGGGTGCAGAAGCCGCATTGCGAGCCGTGGCATTCGACCATGGCTTTCTGCACGCTGTGCAGTTCGCCTTGGTGCTTGAGGTCTTCGACGCTGATCAGTTGTTTGCCATGCAGCGACGAAACGAACGTCAGGCACGAGTTGAGGCTGCGATAGCGAATGTGCTCGCGGCCATCGTCATCCGATTGCAACTCGCCGACCACCACGGTACACGCGCCGCAGTCACCGCTGGCGCAGCCTTCTTTGGTGCCGGGTTTGCCCACATGGTCGCGCAGATAATTGAGCACGGTCAGGTTTGGGTCCAGGGCGTGCTCGCTACGGAGTTCCTGGTTAAGTAAAAACTGGATCACGGAAGGCCTCGCAGACTCATTATTGTTGTTAACCGACTTGGACCGAATTTATCAGGTCTGACTTTGCGGTCAATGATTTTCTGACTTAAAGGTCAGGAAATAGCATTTTGTCGATCAACGACTCGTTCCTTCATTATTGACCCTTGCGGGTTAGCCTGCTTTTTGCGGGATTCGTGCCAAAAACCGCCGAGTGGGCACTCCGCCATGACCCCTCATGTGCGCTACACTGCGCCGCTTGTACAGATCGAAGAATTTGAAGGACACCCATGACGTTCAAGGCGCCGGACAGCCTCGCCGAGCAAATTGCTCACCACCTCGCCGAACGCATCATTCGTGGCGAAATGAAGCCCGGGGAGCGCATCCAGGAACAGAAGGTCACGCTGGCCCTCAATGTCAGCCGCGGCTCGGTCCGCGAAGCCTTGCTGATCCTCGAGCGTCGCCACCTGATCGCGATCCTGCCGCGACGCGGCGCGCATGTGACCGAACTCACCGTGCACAAGGTGCAGAGCCTGTGCGCGCTGATGGGCGAGATGTACATCCTGCTCGCCAATGCCGTGGCCACTGGCTGGCAAGTCCAGGCCGACCTGGCGCCGTTCGTGCAGATTCAGCAACGCCTGACCGCGAGCTACGAGCGCCAGGACATCCACGCCTTCGTCGACGACAGTTTCAATGTGATGCGCGCCACGTACGGGTTTGCCAACAACCCGTACTTGCAGGAAACCGTCGAGAATCTGCAACCGGCCATGAGCCGTGCGTACTTCCTCGCTCTGGAACAGCGCAAGGCCTCGATGAGCGAGTATCTGGAGCTGTTCGAACGCTTGCTCGCGGCCGTGATCGCCCGTGACCATGCGCTGATTCGCACCGTGCTGACCGCGTATTGCCAGCGCAGTTGCGATCTGGTGATTTCTGCCCTGACGGACGCTTAAGCGTGCGGCTCAAGTGCATCAAGCTGGCGGGGTTCAAATCCTTCGTCGATCCGACCACGGTGAACTTCCCCAGTAACATGGCGGCGGTGGTCGGGCCCAATGGCTGCGGCAAATCGAACATCATCGACGCCGTGCGGTGGGTGATGGGCGAGAGCTCAGCCAAGAACTTGCGCGGCGAGTCGATGACCGACGTCATCTTCAACGGTTCGACCAGCCGTAAACCGGTGAGCCAGGCCAGCATCGAGCTGGTGTTCGACAACACCGACGGCACGCTGCTCGGCGAATACGCCGCCTATGCGGAAATTTCCATTCGCCGCAAAGTGACCCGCGACAGCCAGACCACCTATTACCTCAACGGCACCAAATGCCGTCGCCGCGATATCACCGACATCTTCCTCGGTACCGGCCTGGGCCCGCGCAGCTACTCGATCATCGAGCAGGGGATGATCTCCAAGCTGATCGAGTCCAAGCCCGAAGACTTGCGCAACTTCATTGAAGAAGCGGCGGGCATCTCCAAGTACAAGGAGCGCCGGCGCGAGACCGAAAACCGTATTCGTCGCACCCACGAAAACCTGGAGCGCCTGACGGACCTGCGCGAAGAGCTGACGCGTCAGCTTGAACGCCTGCATCGCCAGGCGGAAGCGGCCAAGAAGTATCAGGAATACAAGGGCGAGGAGCGTCAACTCAAGGCGCAATTGTCAGCCCTGCGCTGGCAGGCCTTGAACGAACAGGTCGGCCAGCGCGAAGCGATCATTGGCACCCAGGAAGTCACGTTCGAAGCGCTGGTGGCCGAGCAACGCAACGCCGACGCGAGCATCGAACGCTTTCGCGACGGGCATCATGACCTGTCGGAGCGCTTCAATCTGGTGCAGGGGCGTTTCTATTCGGTCGGTGGCGACATCGCCCGGGTCGAGCAGAGCATCCAGCACGGGCAGCAGCGCTTGCGTCAGCTGCAGGATGATCTGAAAGAAGCCGAGCGCGCACGCCTGGAAACCGAATCTCACCTGGGTCACGACCGCACGTTGCTGCTGACCCTCGGCGAAGAGCTGGACATGCTCACGCCGGAGCAGGAAGTCACCAGTGCCGCCGCCGAAGAAGCCGCCGCCGCGCTGGAAGAATCCGAAACCACCATGCACGGCTGGCAGGAGCAGTGGGACACGTTCAACCTGACCGCCGCCGAACCGCGTCGCCAGTCCGAAGTCCAGCAATCACGCATCCAGCAGCTGGAAACCAGCATGGAGCGATTGGCTGATCGTCAGAAGCGCCTCGGCGAAGAACGCGCCTTGCTTTCGGCGGACCCGGAAGACGCGGCGATCATGGAGCTCAGCGAGCAGTTGGCCGCTTCCGAGGCCACGCTTGAGGACTTGCAGGCCAGCGAAGAAGCGCAGGTCGAGCGACTCGAGCAACTGCGTCAGGAATTGCAGCAAGCGTTGTCGGCGCAGCAACAGGCGCAGGGCGATTTGCAGCGTCTCAACGGGCGTCTCGCCTCGCTTGAAGCCTTGCAGCAAGCCGCGCTCGATCCGGGCACCGGCACCGCTGAATGGTTGCGCGAACAACACCTGGCGGACCGTCCACGCCTGGCCGAAGGCCTCAAGGTTGAAGCCGGTTGGGAGCTGGCGGTGGAAACCGTGCTCGGCGCCGATCTGCAAGCGGTGCTGGTGGACGATTTCGGCGGTTTCGACCTGGCCGGCTTTGCCCAGGGTGATTTGCGATTGCTCAGCCCCGCCAGCGATGGCGTGCGCGTGCCAGGCAGTCTGCTCGACAAGGTTGAGGCGCAGATCGATCTGTCGCCGTGGCTGGGGCAGGTCAAGCCGGTTGAAAACCTCGAACAGGCCTTGGCAATGCGCAGTCAGTTGAGCGCCGGTCAGAGCCTGATCAGCCGTGATGGTTACTGGGTCGGCCGGCACTTTTTACGGGTGCGCCGCGCCAGCGAGGCGGAAAGTGGCGTGCTGGCTCGCGGTCAGGAAATCCAGCGTCTGAGCAGCGAACGCGAAGAGCGCGAGGCCACGGTCGAAACCCTCGAAACCCAACTTCAGAATCTGCGGGCGCAGCAGCGTCAGCAGGAAAACGGTCGCGAACATTTGCGCCGTTTGCTGCAGGACGAAGCGCGTCAGCAAGGTGAATTGAAAGCCCAGTTGTCCGCCGGCAAAGCCAAGGTCGAGCAACTGACCTTGCGCCGTACGCGGCTCGATGAAGAGCTCACCGAACTGGCCGAACAGCGCGCGCTGGAACACGAAAACATCGGCGAAGCACGTCTGCAATTGCAGGAAGCTCTCGACGCCATGGCGTTGGACACCGAGCAGCGTGAGCTGCTGCTGGCCCAGCGCGACAGCCTGCGCGAGCGCCTTGACCGCGTGCGTCAGGAAGCCCGGCAGCACAAGGATCACGCGCATCAATTGGCGGTGCGCCTGGGTTCGCTCAAGGCGCAACACGACTCGACGCGTCAGGCGCTGGAACGGCTGGAAATGCAGTCCGAGCGCCTCACCGAAAAACGCGAACAGCTCAGTCTCAATCTGGAGGAGGGCGAGGCGCCGTTGGAAGAGCTGCGCCTGAAGCTCGAAGAGTTGCTCGACAAACGCATGACCGTCGACGAAGAACTCAAGACCGCACAGATTGCCCTCGAAGACGCCGACCGCGAATTGCGTGACGCCGAAAAACGCCGCCATCAGGCCGAGCAGCAATCGCAGTTGATTCGTGGCCAGATGGAAACCCAGCGCATGGAATGGCAAGCCCTGACCGTGCGCCGCAAGACCCTGGAAGATCAGTTGCTGGAAGACGGTTACGACCTGCACGGCGTACTCGTCACGTTGACAGCCGAGGCCAACGAGAAGGACGCCGAAGAGGAACTCGAACGCATTGCCGCACGCATTCAGCGCCTCGGCGCGATCAACCTCGCGGCCATCGACGAATATCAGCAACAATCCGAGCGTAAACGTTATCTGGATGCGCAGAACGACGATTTGGTCGAGGCGCTGGACACCCTCGAGAACGTGATTCGCAAGATCGACAAGGAAACCCGCAACCGCTTCAAGGATACCTTTGATCAGATCAATGGCGGTTTACAGGCGCTTTTCCCAAAAGTTTTCGGTGGAGGGCGCGCGTATTTGGAACTGACGGGCGAAGATCTACTCGATACAGGGGTGACGATCATGGCGCAGCCGCCCGGAAAGAAGAACAGCACCATCCATTTGCTCTCCGGTGGCGAAAAAGCCCTGACCGCATTGGCCCTGGTTTTTGCGATCTTCAAGTTGAACCCGGCGCCGTTCTGCATGCTCGATGAAGTTGACGCGCCGCTGGATGACGCTAACGTTGGACGCTACGCCCGGCTGGTGAAAGAGATGTCGCAGACGGTGCAGTTCATCTATATCACCCACAACAAGATCGCCATGGAAATGGCCGATCAATTGATGGGGGTGACGATGCACGAACCGGGTTGCTCGCGTCTGGTGGCAGTGGATGTCGAGGAGGCGATGGCGATGGTGGATGCCTGAGTCGGCGTCTGTAGGTTGAGTATTTTTTGTCCGTAGGACTTATTTACCTTCCTTGACTTGCTGGCCAATCGACATATTCGCGCAAGCCATTGTGACAGACGGTGTAAAGTTGCCTTTGGTCGTGCTAGTTTAATGTCAATTTTTCGTATACGTGGGCAAAACGCCTGTCAGAACATAGAGTTGGCGCCACGTTTTAAAGCGGTTTACGAGTTGTAAACCCCTTATTTTTCAGCATTTTTTATAGAGGCACGGGATTACATGGAAATCGGTCTGCGCGAGTGGCTGATCGTCATCGGCATTATTGTCATTGCCGGTATTCTTTTCGATGGCTGGCGCCGTATGCGCGGCGGCAAGGGAAAATTGAAGTTCCGTCTTGATCGAAGTCTGTCCAATTTGCCGGACGAGGACACCAGCGCCGAGCTGTTGGGCCCGCCGCGCGTTCTGGATACCCACAAAGAACCGCAACTGGACGAGCACGATCTGCCGTCGGTGAGCATGCCTGCCCGTGAGCCCCGTGAGTCGGGTTCCAAGCGCGGCAAGCGTGGCCATGGCGAGCCGTCGCAAGGCGACATGAACCTCAGCCTGGACCTGGACGGCGGCCCGAGCTTCAGCAGTCGTGACGACGATTTCCCGGTTGATGCCAAGTCTTCGCCTTCGGTCAGCGACAAAGAACAACCGCAAGCCGAAGAGGTGCTGGTGATCAGCGTGATCTGCCGCGACGCCGCTGGCTTCAAAGGCCCGGCGCTGTTGCAGAACATTCTGGAAAGCGGCTTGCGCTTCGGCGAGATGGACATTTTCCACCGCCACGAAAGCATGGCTGGCAACGGCGAAGTCCTGTTCTCGATGGCCAATGCGGTCAAGCCGGGCGTTTTCGACCTGGACGACATCGACCACTTCAGCACACCGGCCGTGAGCTTCTTCCTTGGCCTGCCAGGCCCGCGTCATCCGAAGCAGGCCTTCGACGTGATGGTGGCTGCGGCGCGCAAACTGTCCCAGGAGCTTAACGGCGAACTGAAAGACGACCAGCGCAGCGTACTGACCGCGCAGACGATCGAGCATTACCGTCAGCGCATCGTCGAATTCGAACGCCGCGCCCTGACCCAGAAGCGCTGATATTGGCAATGTGCGGGCGTTCATGACGCGACTCCCGCACCTTGTAGGAGCCAGGCTTGCCGGCGAAGGCGATTTCAAATACGCCTTCGCCGGCAAGTCGGATCGCCGCATCGCTGGCTCCTACAATAAATCAGCGCCGTATTTACAGATTGAGCAGCCTCGGCTGCTCTTTTGCTTTATGAGAGAACACCCATGACCGCCGCCAAAACCCGCATTCTAGAGCTGCGCGCTGAGCTGGATCAGCACAACTATCGCTACCACGTGATGGACGAGCCGAGCATTCCGGACGCCGAGTACGACCGGTTGTTCCATGAGCTCAAGGCCCTCGAAGCAGCCAACCCTGACCTCATCACCAGTGACTCGCCAACCCAGCGCGTCGGCAGCGCGGCGCTGTCGGCGTTCACCCAGGTGCGTCACGAAGTGCCGATGCTCAGCCTCGGCAACGCCTTCGAAGAAACCGACATGCGCGAGTTCGATCGTCGGGTGACTGAAGGCCTCGACCTGCCAGCCGGCGACTTGTTTGGCGGCGGGGCGGCGGTGGAGTACAGCTGCGAACCGAAGCTCGATGGCCTGGCGGTCAGCCTGCTTTATCAGGACGGTGTGTTGGTGCGCGGCGCAACGCGCGGTGATGGCACCACCGGTGAAGACATCAGTGTCAACGTACGCACCGTGCGTAATATTCCGCTCAAGCTGCAAGGCACCGGCTGGCCGGCGACCCTGGAAGTGCGCGGCGAAGTGTTCATGTCCAAGGCCGGTTTCGAACGGCTCAACGCCACGCAACTGGAAGTCGGCGGCAAGACCTTCGCCAACCCGCGCAACGCGGCGGCGGGCAGCTTGCGGCAGCTGGATTCGAAGATCACTGCCAACCGTCCGCTGGAATTCTGCTGCTACGGCATCGGCCAGGTTTCGGCGGAGATTGCCGACACCCACATCGGCAATCTGAAGCAGCTTCAGGCATGGGGCATGCCGATCAGTCGCGAGCTGAAACTGGCACACGGCATCGATGAATGCCTGGATTACTACCGCGACATCGGTGAGCGCCGCAACAGCCTGGCCTATGAAATCGACGGCGTGGTGTTCAAGGTCAACAGCATCGCCTCCCAGCGTGAATTGGGCTTCCGCGCCCGCGAACCGCGCTGGGCGATTGCCCATAAATTCCCGGCGATGGAAGAACTCACCGAATTGCTCGACGTGGAATTCCAGGTCGGGCGAACCGGTGCCGTAACGCCCGTGGCGCGCTTGAAACCGGTCAAGGTGGCGGGCGTCACCGTGGCCAATGCGACGCTGCACAACATGGACGAAGTGGCGCGTCTGGGGCTGATGATCGGCGACACTGTGATCATCCGCCGCGCGGGCGACGTGATTCCGCAGGTGGTGCAAGTGGTCATGGAGCGCCGCCCGGAAAACGCACGGCCAGTGCAGATTCCTGAACAGTGCCCGGTGTGTGGTTCGCATGTCGAACGCACACAATTGGTTAAACGCAGCAAGGGGCGCGAGACCATCAGCGAGGGCGCGGTGTATCGCTGTGTCGGTCGCCTGGCCTGCGGTGCGCAACTCAAGCAGGCGATCATTCACTTCGTTTCCCGTCGAGCGATGGACATCGAAGGTTTGGGCGAGAAGAGCGTCGAGCAGTTGGTGGACGAAGGCCTGGTGAGTTCGCCGGCCGATCTGTACGCCCTGACGTTCGAGCAAATCGTCGATCTCGAAGGCTTTGCCGAGCTGTCGAGCAAGAACCTGCTCAGCGCCATCGAAGACAGCAAAAAGCCGGGCCTGGCGCGCTTCATCTACGCCCTCGGCATTCCCGATGTCGGCGAAGAGACCGCCAAGGTGCTGGCACGCTCCCTCGGCTCGCTGGAGCGGGTTCAGCAGGCGTTGCCGCAAGTGCTCACGTACTTGCCGGATGTCGGCCTGGAAGTGGCTCACGAGATTCACAGCTTCTTCGAAGATGCGCATAACCAGCAGGTGATCGCCGATCTGCTCAAGCATGGCCTGCAGATTCAGGATCAGGGCGAGTTGGGCGCCGAGTTTGCGGCGAGCACCACGCTGGGCGGTTTCCTCGACAAGCTGCACATTCCTTCGGTCGGGCCGGGCGGGGCGCAGAAGCTGGCGGAAAAATTCGGTTCGCTGGAGGGCGTGTTCGGCGCTGACTGGCTGGACATGCGCCAGGCCTTGCCAGAGAAACAGGCCAATTCGGTTCGCGAGTTCTTTGCCGTCGCCGAAAATCGTCAGACCGCTGAAGCCGCTGAAAAGCAGCTGCGCGATTTCGGCATGCATTGGCAAAGCGAGAAGAAGGTCGTCGAAGGCTTGCCGCTGGCAGGGCAGACCTGGGTGCTGACCGGTTCGCTGGAATTGATGAGCCGCGATGTTGCCAAGGACAAACTGGAAAACCTCGGCGCCAAAGTGGCCGGTTCGGTGTCGGCCAAGACCCATTGCGTGGTGGCCGGGCCGGGTGCCGGTTCGAAGTTGGCCAAGGCCAATGAGCTGGGGTTGAAGGTGCTGGATGAAGAGGCGTTTGTCGGGTTTTTGAGCAAGCACGGTATTTCTGTGTGATGCCCTTCGCGAGCAAGCCCGCTCCCACAGTTGGTCGCGCTCTTCCTGTGAGAATGCGGTCAACTGTGGGAGCGGGCTTGCTCGCGAAGGCGATATTCGCCATCACGCAAAATCCGGGAACGATCGACAACCAATCATGATCTAGTCTTGGCAAGCCCAGGGAGAGATCGCCATGCACCGCTTCTTCGAACAGCTCAGCTCACGCATCGCCGCGCCTTTCATTGGCGAAAGCTCGCGCAACAGCAAGGTCTGGCATTGTCGCTGCGGGCAGTCGCTGTTCTTTCGCAACAGCCAGTGCCTGGCCTGTTCGGCGGCCTTGGGCTATCAGCCTGAACAGAGTCGCTTATCGTCGTTACAGCCCGCTTCGCAGGTCGACACCTGGATTCTCGATGCCGAATCCGGCGCGGGTATCTTCCGGCGCTGCGCCAATCTCGACACCCCGGCCGCCTGCAACTGGCTATTGCCGGCCAACGATCACGAAACCTTGTGCATCGCCTGTAGCCTGAATCACACCATTCCTGATTTATCGCTTCCCGAGAATCATGAACGCTGGCGCAAGGTCGAAATCGCCAAGCGTCGGCTGGTTGCGCAACTGGTCAGCCTGGGTTTGCAGGTCATCCCCAAAACCGTGGACGAAGAGAGCGGGCTGGCCTTCGATTTCATCGGCGTCGACCTCGAAGGCAAGCCACCGACCACGGGCCATGCCAACGGTCTGATCACCCTCGATATCAAAGAAGCCGACGACGCGCACCGCGAGCAGGTGCGGGTGCAGATGCACGAACCGTATCGCACGTTGCTCGGGCACTTCCGTCATGAGGTCGGGCATTATTATTGGGACCGGCTGATCGCCAGCAGCCAGTGGCTGGAACCGTTTCGCGACGTGTTCGGCGACGAGCGCGCAAGTTACGCCGAGGCGCTCGACCGGCATTACCAGCAAGGCGCGCCGCTCGACTGGCAGCAACATTTCGTCAGCGCCTACGCCACCATGCATCCCTGGGAAGACTGGGCCGAAACCTGGGCGCATTACCTGCACATGATGGACGCGGTGGACACCGCCCTCGGCTTCGGCATGAGTGCGCGGGAAATGGATTTCGATTACCGGCCATTCCCGTCCAGCACCCTCTATGATCCGCAGCATCCCGGCGGCGCGGCGTTCCTGTCATTCGTCAATGCGTGGATCGAACTCGCCGGAATGCTCAACGAACTGTCGCGCAGCATGGGCCAGCCGGATTTCTACCCGTTCGTATTGCCGCCGGCGGTGATTGCCAAGTTGCACTTCATTCATCTGGTGATCCAGCAGGAGGGCGGCAGGGCGGATGAAGTGGTACAGGGCCTGTAGGCGCCTGCGCTCTTTTCAGGACTGCGCATGTCCTTGAAGCCGCTCATATTTTTTAATCCGCCCGAACGGTTGTAACTTCGCCTCAGATAGGTACAATGGCGCGGCTCGCCGTCAGGTGAGCGTCGTTATGGTGACCCCATCGGTCCCCCCGCAACGATTACCCGTGAACCTGGTCAGATCCGGAAGGAAGCAGCCACAGCGGGAACATTGTGTGCCGGGGTGTGGCTGGTGGGGTTGCCTCCATAACGCACCGCGAGCCTTCTCTCGCGTTCTTCATCAAAAAATACCGTCTTTTTGCTCTGCCATGGATTTCGTCCAGGGCGGATTTTTCGTCGTTTCCGTTTTGAAAACAGGCGCAAAAAAGGAGGCCGACCTGTCGAATCACGACAAGTCGGCCTCCTTTTTCATTTCTGCCACTAAGGCTTGGACATGGCCTGGTCAACCGCTGCAATCAGCTTTCCCAGATCCTTCGGGGTGGCTTTGTGGATGACTCCGAACAGGTACGCCCGCTGTTCATCCTCATCGCCCAAATCTGCGAAGAAGGCTTTCAGTTTCACCCCCAGCACGCCGGCAAGCAGGAACAGGGCTTCCACGCTGGGGGTGTAGGTGCCGGTTTCAAAACGGCTGATGGTTTTCGGGTCAAAACCGGTTTTTTCGCCGAGTTCAGCCTGAGTAAGCCCCGCGACCTTGCGGTAACGCCGAATGGCTGAACCCAAACTTGAAATTTGCATCGCTCAATTCCCATTTAGAATCAAGAACTTAACGATAGATTTTTGCATTAGACAACTGCATGATCCATCACCTTGCTTTGCAAAATGTGATGCATTTCGTAGAATTGCCTCCTCCAAAGGGTATTTGGTGACCTGTTTGCGTAAGTTTGGCTGATGCGAAAGAGCCAGTACGGTGCTCCCTTGAACAATATGTGGAGTGCTGAAGCCGCCCTGAAGCCTTGCAAAATGTTATCGAATTCGTTGTTGCTGCCCTTTGTCCGGGTCTTTGAGCCTAGTTGATCTTCGGCGGCCAAAGGGCCATCAATCGCTGTTCCTGGAGTGATCACGTGGCTCTGCGCAGTACGAATCAAAACATCTCTTCCGGGCATTTTGCGCTGGTCGAGCGGTACCACCGCTAGCGACAGTGAGCCTGACTCATGGATGAGAAATACCGCAGGGCCGTGGACGCCGCCGCGATCTTTTCCGAGACCGATCTGACCGGCCGGATTACCTACGTCAACGATCAGTTCTGCGCCGTCTCCGGTTACAGCCGCGACGAACTGCTCGGGCAGAACCATCGCCTGCTCAATTCCGGCCTGCACTCCGCTGATTTCTTCGCCGGCATGTGGCGCACCATTGCGCTGGGCAATGTCTGGAAGGGCGAGATCTGCAATCGCGCCAAGAATGGCAGTCTGTATTGGGTCGAAAGTACGTTGGTGCCGCTGCTGGATGACGCCACCGGGCGGATTCATCGTTACCTGGCGATCCGTTTCGACATCAGCGAAAAACGCCAACTGCTGCATTCCCTGCAATGGCGGGTCGGCCATGACGTGCTGACCGGGCTGCCCAATCGCGCGTTTCTCTCGGACCTGCTGGATCAGGCGCTGGCGTTCTCGCGTGAGGAAAACATCCCGCTGGCGGTATGCATGCTCGACCTCGACGGCTTCAAGGCAGTCAACGACGGCTACGGGCATGCCAGTGGCGATCTGTTGCTGGTGGAGGTGGCCAAGCGTTTGCGCGACATTGTTCGCGGCGAGGATGTGGTGGCGCGGCTGGCCGGTGACGAGTTCGTGCTGGTGTTGCGTTATGTGCGTGATGTGCCGGAGTTGCGCGCGGCGCTGAACCGTGTGCTGGGTGCGATTTCGGCGCCGTACCAGTTGCGGGGCAAGACCCTGAATGTATTTGCCAGCATCGGCGTCACCCTGTTCCCCGATGACAATCAAGATGCCGAAACCTTGCTGCGTCACGCCGATCAGGCGATGTACGTGGCCAAGCAGAGCGGGCGCAATCGCTTTCATTTATTCGACGTGTTTCGGGATCGAGAGGTCAAGGCCACTCACCAGACCGTCGAACGGGTTCGGCAGGCGTTGGCCGCCGGCGAGCTGCGTGTGCATTTCCAGCCGAAAGTGAACATGCGTCTTGGTGTCGTCGTCGGCTTCGAGGCGCTCTTGCGCTGGGAGCATCCGCAAAATGGCATGGTGCCGGCCCGAGAGTTTTTGCCGATGGTGGAGGAGACGGACCTGATCATCGATATCGGTGAATGGGTGATGGATCAGGTGTTGATGCAGTTGGACCGTTGGCAGCAAGCGGGGCAGGGCTGGCCGATCAGCGTCAACATCGCCGCCCGGCATTTCCAGCGAGCGGATTTCGTCGACCGGCTCAGGCAGGTGCTCGCCCGCCATGCCAGGGTCGCGCCGCAGATGCTCGATCTGGAAATCGTCGAGTCGGTGGCGATAGAAAACATCCAGCATGTCAGCGCCTGTCTGCAGGCCTGTCAGGCGCTCGGCGTGCAGTTTTCACTGGGCGACTTTGGCACCGGTTATTCGTCCTTGAACTACCTCAAGCGCTTGCGCACCCAGACCATCAAGATCGACAGGTCGTTTATCCGCGACATTCTGCATGATCGCGACGACTTGGCCCTCACCACCGCAGTGATTGGCCTGGCCCGCGCGTTTGGCCGACAAGTGATCGCCGAAGGGCTGGAAAGTATCGAGCACGGCGAGCTGTTGATGCAGTTGGGGTGCGACGTTGCCCAAGGTTATTTCATCGCCCGGCCGATGCCGGCGGTTGATGTGCCGGGCTGGGTCGAAGGTTTTGTTGCTCCGGCGCAATGGCGAGCGCTCGATCAAACAGTCTGAGACTCGCTCTCGCAGGTTCAGGGTTTGCCGACATAAAGCCGGATAATGTCATCGATCTCCCCGGACATTTTCATCCTCAGCAACGTGCGCAGAATGCGTTGCACGGGCACTTTCGGGTCATTACGCACGTAACAACCGACACTCTGCACTTGCAGCACCGCCACGCCTTGCAGTTGCTGCTCAGGCAGCAGACGCTGATTGAACCAGTCCAGTGTCCATTGATTGCTCACGGCGTAGCGATAGCGTCCGGCCATGAGTTTTTCCAGGACCTGTTCCTGATTGCGCGCGTCCTCGCGAAGCAGGCGCCCGGCGTCGAACAGCGGTTGCAGGGTGGGGTAACTGTAGCCGAGCACCGTGCCGATGGATTGTTGTGGCAAATTCGCCGGATCGATTGAGGTCTGCAACTCGTGCCGGCTGATCAGCACGTCCGGCTGGGTCCAGAGCGGAATGCTCCAGATGTAGTCTCCGGACTGATTTGGCGACCACGTTTGCGCGGCGTAGCAGCGGACATCGATCTCGCCGTGCTCCATGGCATTTTGCACCCGGGCCCGTGGCAGTACGTGAAACTCGGCCGGAACGCCAACCTGGGTCGCGAGGCTGACCATCACGTCATGCAGGATGCCCTGGGTCGGCTGGCCTTGATAAAGCTGCACCATCGGCATCGCCCAACTGTCGGGCACCACGAAGCGCAGCGGCGCGTTGGCAGCCATGACGTTCAGACTCATCAACAGCAGTGCCCCCAAGGCCAGCCGCATAAACGCTCCGCTATCGATGAAAACCGAGCCGATAAAAATCACCGCAAGTGCAGCTTAGCCAGATTAGACGAGCGCGCCGGATGCAATTTTGGCCTTGCTCCGCTAGCATTAGCCGCTTCTGCTTCCCAGTGGCGATGGTTTTCGATGAGTTATCAGGTTCTTGCACGTAAATGGCGTCCGCGCTCGTTCCGCGAAATGGTCGGCCAGACCCATGTGCTCAAGGCTCTGATCAATGCCTTGGACAGCCAGCGGCTGCACCACGCTTACCTCTTTACGGGCACGCGCGGGGTCGGCAAGACCACCATCGCGCGGATCATCGCCAAATGCCTGAACTGTGAAACGGGTATCACTTCGACGCCGTGTGGCGAGTGTTCGGTGTGCCGCGAGATCGATGAAGGCCGTTTCGTCGACCTGATCGAGATCGACGCCGCGAGCCGGACCAAGGTCGAGGACACCCGCGAGCTGCTCGACAACGTGCAGTACGCCCCGAGCCGCGGGCGCTTCAAGGTCTACCTGATCGACGAAGTGCACATGCTCTCCAGCCATTCCTTTAATGCGCTGTTGAAAACCCTCGAAGAGCCGCCGCCCTACGTCAAGTTCATCCTGGCGACCACCGACCCGCAGAAACTTCCTGCAACGATTCTGTCGCGGTGCCTGCAGTTCTCGCTGAAGAACATGACCCCTGAACGCGTGGTCGAGCATTTGACCCACGTGCTGGGCGTCGAAAACGTACCGTTCGAAGACGACGCGCTGTGGCTGTTGGGCCGCGCCGCCGATGGTTCGATGCGCGATGCCATGAGCCTGACCGATCAGGCGATTGCCTTCGGTGAAGGTCGGGTCATGGCCGCCGATGTGCGGGCGATGCTCGGCACGCTCGATCACGGTCAGGTCTATGACGTTCTGCACTCGCTGATCGAAGGCGACGCCAAGGCGTTGCTCGAGGCTGTCCGCCATCTGGCGGAGCAAGGTCCGGACTGGAACGGCGTGCTCTCGGAAATTCTCAACGTGCTGCACCGTGTCGCCATCGCCCAGGCCTTGCCTGAAGGCGTCGACAACGGTCACGGCGACCGTGATCGGGTGCTGGCGCTGGCCCAGGCCTTGCCCGCCGAAGACGTGCAGTTTTATTACCAGATGGGCCTGATCGGCCGCCGCGATTTACCGCTGGCACCGGACCCGCGCGGCGGCTTCGAAATGGTCTTGCTGCGGATGCTCGCGTTCCGCCCGGCGGACACCGCGGATGCGCCGAGGCAACCGCTAAAGCCAGTGGGGATCAGCCAGGCCACAGTTGATTCCGCAAACTCAGTGGCTGCCGCGCCGGTTGTTGCGCCGGTAGTCGCTGCGGCAGTTGCACCGGTTGTTGCCGCGCCGGTCGCTCCGGTGGTTGCTCCCGAGCCTGAGCCGGTTGCAGCCGTTGTCGTGCCGGAACCGGTCATCGTGCCGGAGCCCGTTGTTGCGCCGGTAGCGGTCGAAGCCGTCGTCGATCTGCCGTGGAATGATCCGGTAGAACCCGAAGTCGTCCAGCAGCCGGCCGTCGAGCCGGTGCTGGAAACCGCCGCTGAACAACCCGAATTGCCCCCGATGCCGTTGCCGACGCCTGACAGCGTTGTGCCGGACGCGCCGGAATGGGCCGCTGCGCCGATCCCGGAACCTTCCGTGGCCGACGTCGACGCCGCGACACGGGGCATCGACTCCGACGACGAGCCGCCGCTGGACGAGGACTACATCGAACCGGACATGGATTCGGCGTACAGCTACCTCGACGAGCTGGCGAGTGAACACGCCGCCGAACCCGCGCCGGAACCTGAACCTGAGCCGGCCGCGATGCCCGCCACCGGTCTGGCCCTGCAATGGCTGGAACTGTTCCCGAAACTGCCGATTTCCGGCATGACCGGCAGCATCGCCGCCAACTGCACGCTGATCTCCGTGGAAGGTGACCACTGGCTGATGCACCTGGACCCGGCCCATAGCGCCTTGTTTAACGCGACCCAGCAACGTCGTCTCAACGATGCGCTGAACCAGTTTCACGGGCGTACGCTGACCCTGAGCATGGAGCTGATCAAGCCCGAGCAGGAGACCCCGGCCCAGGCTGCATCCCGGCGCCGTGCCAACCGTCAGCGCGAGGCGGAAGAGTCGATCCACGGTGATCCGTTCATCCAGCAAATGATGCAGCAGTTCGGTGCGGTGGTCCGTAACGATACTATTGAACCTGTCGAAGCCCTGGTCAGTCAGGGCTAATAACTGAAGGCGTTCGGCCGAAAGGGCCGGGCGCTGTTTTTATCCAAGTACTTTGAGGTGATTCCCATGATGAAAGGTGGCATGGCCGGCCTGATGAAGCAGGCGCAGCAGATGCAGGAAAAAATGGCCAAGATGCAGGAAGAGCTGGCCAACGCCGAAGTCACCGGCAAGGCGGGTGGCGATATGGTCACCGTGGTGATGACCGGTCGTCACGACGTCAAGCGCGTGACCATCGATCCAAGCTTGGTCGAAGGCCTGAGTGAAGACGACAAAGAGATGCTGGAGGCCGTATTCGCCGCCGCCGTCAACGACGCCGTGCGCAAGATCGAAGCCAACAGCCAGGACAAAATGTCCGGCATGACCGCTGGCATGCAACTGCCACCGGGGATGAAGCTGCCGTTCTGATTCGCCAAAGCGCGTCGGATGAGCTACAAAAAAATGCCAGGCATTGCGCCTGGCATTTTTGTTTCTGCCTGTTGGTCATGCGGCGCCTGATACGCTGCCTTCGCGGGCAAGCCACGCACCTAAAATTGCTATTCAAAAA
>NZ_CATKQM010000056.1:0-21225 GCF_949768225.1 Pseudomonas sp. IT-P44
TCGTACAGCATTACCGGACAGCTCCCGGCTGTCACAGTCTCCCGACAATGCTAAGGTTCGGCCCTAGCTTTTGTATTTCTCCAAGGAAGCCTTTATGCCGGACGCGACGTCCCTCAGTGCTGGTTTTATGGTGGTTCACGGTAACCGCCTGGACGAGCTGCGCAGCCTGGTGGTCAGCTGGATGCGGCGATACCCGCTGGCTCCCTTGGAAAATGAAATCGCTCTGGTGCAGAGCAACGGCATCGCCCAGTGGCTAAAGCTGGCACTGGCAGAAGACCCGGAAGAGGACGATATGGGCGGCTGCGGAATCGCCGCAGCCATCGACGTGCAGTTGCCGGGCAGCTTCATGTGGCAGCTCTATCGCATGGTGCTTGGTCGAGATGAAATTCCCGCCAAGTCATTGCTCGATAAGGCCCCGCTGACCTGGCGACTCATGCGGCTGCTTCCGCAGTTGATAGGTCAGCCCCACTTCGAACCTCTGCAACGCTTTCTGACCAATGACACCGATCTGCGCAAACGCTATCAACTGGCTGAGCGGCTGGCAGACCTGTTCGACCAATATCAGGTGTACCGAGCCGACTGGCTTGAAGACTGGTCTGAAGGTCGTCATCAATTACGCAACGGTCGGGGTGAAGCGAAACCCCTGACCCCGGCCAACTGCTGGCAGGCGGAATTGTGGCGTGCGTTGTTGCTGGATGTGGGGGAGCAAGGCATGGCGCAAAGTCGTGCTGGCGTCCATCAACGATTTATCGAGCGCATTAACAACCTCGATGTCGCCCCCGACGGATTACCATCCCGAGTGATCGTTTTCGGGATTTCTTCGCTTCCCGCTCAGGCTCTGGAAGCACTCGCCGGTCTGGCCCGTTTCAGCCAGGTTCTGCTTTGCGTGCACAACCCGTGTCGTCACCATTGGGCGGACATCGTCGCTGATAAAGACCTGTTACGGCATCAATACAAACGTCAGGCTCGCAAGAGTGGCATGCCGGTCGTGCTGGATTCTCAAACCCTGCATCAGCATGCACATCCGCTGTTGGCAGCGTGGGGTAAACAAGGGCGGGACTACATTAATCTGCTAGACAGCTATGACGATCCCAACAGCTATCGCTCGGCGTTTCGTGATGGGCGCATTGATCTGTTCAGTGACAGCCAGCCACAGAACCTGCTGAACCAGCTGCAGGACGACATCCTCGAATTGCGCCCTCTGAATGAAACGCGCGAACGCTGGCCGGCAGTCGATACAGGCGCGGATCAATCGATCCGTTTTCACATTGCCCACAGTGCTCAGCGCGAAGTAGAGATACTCCACGATCAGTTGCTCGCACGCTTCAGTGCTGATCCTGGGTTAAGACCGCGCGACATTATCGTGATGGTTCCGGACATCGACAGTTATGCACCGCATATTCGCGCTGTGTTCGGCCAGCTTGAGCGCCATGACCCACGCTTCATTCCATTCACGCTCGCAGATCAAGGCCAGCGCGGTCGTGACCCGTTGCTGATTGCTGTCGAACACCTGCTCAAACTGCCCGACAGTCGCTTCCCCGTCAGTGAGATCCTTGATCTGCTGGACGTTCCAGCGTTGCGCGCTCGCTTCGGTGTAGAGGAACGTGACCTGCCGACCCTGCATCGCTGGATCGAAGGCGCGGGCATCCGCTGGGGCATGAGCGCCGAGCAACGAGCTGGGCTTGGATTGCCGCAGGAACTGGAGCAAAACAGTTGGCGATTCGGCTTGCGGCGGATGTTGCTTGGGTATGCAGTCGGCAGCGCCGGTGCCTGCCAAGGTATCGAGCCCTACGATGAGATTGGTGGTCTGGACGCCGCGCTCATAGGTCCATTAGTGGCGCTCCTGGATGCGCTTGAAATTGCTCACCAGGAACTCACCCGACCTGCGCCGCCCCTGCAATGGGGGATGCGCCTGCAAGCGTTGGTGCAGTTGTTTTTCCAGGCCAGTAATGAGCACGACGACTACTTGCTTGCCCAGCTCGAAGAGTTGCGTGAAACCTGGCTTGAGACCTGTGAGTCTGTCGGTCTGCATGACGAGTTGCCGTTGACCGTAGTTCGTGAAGCCTGGCTCGCCGGTCTCGATCAGGGGCGCTTGTCCCAACGTTTTCTCGCCGGTGCAGTTAACTTCTGCACCCTGATGCCCATGCGCGCAATCCCGTTCAAGCTGGTCTGCCTGCTCGGGATGAATGATGGCGATTATCCGCGTGCGCAACCGCCACTGGACTTCGACCTGATGGGCAGCGATTACCGTCCGGGTGATCGCTCCCGGCGCGAAGATGACCGCTATCTGTTGTTGGAAGCGCTATTGTCAGCGCGTAACCAGCTCTACATCAGTTGGGTTGGCCGCAGCATTCGCGATAACAGCGAACGCCCGGCTTCTGTGCTGATTGGCCAACTGCGCGACCATCTGTCCAGCGGATGGCGACTGCACAATGCCGATGAAGACCTGCTTGAGGCAATGACTCAGGAGCACCCGTTACAGCCGTTCAGTGCCCGCTATTTCCACGAAGGCGATGACTTGTTCAGCTACGCCAGCGAATGGCAGGTGCTTCATCATGCTGTTGAGTCGGCAACCGATAACGGCATCCTCGCCCCCTATGTTCAGGAAGAGCCGCTAAGCCTTGGCCAACTGCAGGACTTTCTGCGCAACCCGGTGCGGCACTTCTTCAGTCAGCGGCTGAAGGTGTTCTTTGAAGCGGCTGAAGTGCCGCTTGCCGATGAGGAGCCATTTGTCCTCGACGCGCTGCAACGCTACAGCCTCAGCGACAGTTTGCTCGACGCCGCGCTGGAGCATCTGGATCAGTCCGATCAGGCTTTGGAGGCGCAAGCCAAACGTCTGCAAAACAGCGGCCTGCTGCCCATGGCCGGCTTTGGCGAATGCCTGCAACGGGAATTGATCGAGCCATTGCCGGATCTGCTGCAGCGTTATCAACAGCTTTTGGCCCTATGGCCGACACCGCTCACCAGCGCTTTACCTGTGAGTCTTGAGCTGCAAGGGCTGCGCCTCGAAGGTTGGCTCAGCGGTCTGCATCAGCGAGCTGACGGTGGTTTGCTGTCGGTCACCACGATTCCCAACAGCATCGGCTCGATCAAATCTCGCAAATGGCATCGTCTGACACGGTCATGGGTCAATCATCTGGTTGCCAGCGCCAGTGGAATGGCCATGACCACTGCGCTGGTGGCCAGTGACGACAGCCTGCTGCTCGGTCCGATGGAGAAGGATGTTGCATTCCGGACCTTGAGCGACCTGCTGATGGCCTGGCAAGCAGGCATGCGCCAACCTCTACCCATTGCAGTAAAAACCGCGTTTGCCTGGCTGGCCCAGACTGATCCTGCCAAAGCCGACGCCGCTGCTCGCAAGGCCTATGAAGGCGACGGTTTGACCACTGATGGCGAGCGCCGCGAAAGTCCCGCGCTCGCCCGGCAGTTTGCTGACTATGACGCACTGATTGCCGACGAGACCTTCGCCGATTGGTGCAACGCCTTGTACAAGCCAATGCTGGAAGCCCCATGGCGCTCATTGACCAGTGAGGAGTCACGCTCATGACCAGCCAGACACCGTTGGCCCTGGCGTTCCCGCTGCGCGGCAGTCAACTGATCGAGGCCAGTGCCGGGACCGGCAAGACCTTCACTATTTCCGCGTTGTACCTGCGTCTGGTCTTGGGCCACGGCGGGGAATCGAGCGGATTTGGACGTGAACTGTTACCGCCGCAAATCCTCGTAGTGACGTTCACCGACGCCGCGACCAAAGAGCTGCGCGAACGTATTCGAACGCGCCTTGCCGAAGCCGCACGATTTTTCCGCGATGAAACACCGGCGCCGGATGCCCTGATTGCAGAGCTGCGTGAACAGTACCTTCCCGAGCAGTGGTCCGGATGCGCAAACCGTCTGGACATCGCTGCTCAGTGGATGGACGAAGCAGCTGTCTCGACCATCCACAGTTGGTGTCAGCGCATGTTGCGCGAGCACGCGTTCGACAGTGGCAGCCTGTTTACCCAGACCCTGGAAACCGATCACAGTGATTTGCTCGGCGAGGTTCTGCGCGATTACTGGCGATTGTTTTGTTACCCGATGCAAGGCGATGCGCTGAATTGGGTGCGCGGTAATTGGGGCGGGCCCGCAGCGCTGTTGCCGCGAGTTCGTGGTTTGTTCGCCAGTGAGCGCCACAGCGCTGAAGGCAAAGAGCCTGTCGAACTGATCACTGAGTGTCTGCAGGAGCGACGGGCTGCGTTGCTCGAACTTAAAATGCCTTGGCGTCAATGGGCGGACGAGTTGCTTGCCATCTGTCATGAGGGCGTCGCGAGTAAAAGCGTCGACGGTCGGAAGATGCAGGCACGCTATTTCGAACCCTGGTTCGAAAAGATAAAAGCCTGGGCCGAAGATGAATTGCTTGAGCAGTTGGATATTGGCACCGGCTTCACTCGCCTGACGCCTGATGGCATGGCTGAGGCGTGGAAAAAGGGCGAAGTGCCCAATCACCCGGGACTGGACGCAATGCCTGGCCTCAAGGCCAGTCTCGACAGTTTGCCGACCCCCGATGCGGCTGTCCTGCAACACGCCGCCCAGTGGGTAGGCGCGCGGTTCGAGGAGGAAAAACGTCGCCGCGCGGAAATGGGTTTCGATGACATGCTGCTGCGCCTCGATGCTGCGTTGCAAGCCGAGGGCGGCGAACGTTTGGCAACCCTGATCCGCGAGCAATTTCCGGTAGCGTTGATCGACGAATTCCAGGATACCGACCCGGTTCAGTACCAGATCTTCGAAAGCATCTATCGCATCGAGGATAACAATCCTGAATGCGGCCTGTTCCTGATCGGCGACCCGAAGCAGGCGATCTATGCCTTCCGTGGTGCCGACATCTATACCTACCTGCGTGCCCGCCAGGCCACCACTGGCCGGCTGCATACCCTGGGCACCAACTTCCGTTCCAGCCATGGCATGGTCGATGCGGTGAACCATGTGTTCGAGCGCGCCGAGTCGCGGGAAGCGGGGCGGGGCGCATTTCTGTTCCGTGAAAAAAGTGGCGAAAATCCGGTGCCGTTCCTGCCGGTTGCCTCCCAGGGCCGCAAAGAAGTTTTGCAGGTTAATGGTCAGGTTGTACCCGCTCTGAACATCTGGCATCTGCCCGCCGAGCAACCATTGTCCGGCGCCGTTTACCGACAGCAATTAGCCGCTGCTTGCGCCAGCGAAATCACTGCTTTGCTCAATGGCGGGCAACAAGGCCAGGCGGGTTTCATCCAGGACGGCAAGGACTTCAAAGGTTTGCTGCCAGCGGATATTGCGATCCTGGTACGTGACGGCAAAGAGGCCCAGGCCGTGCGCGCCGAACTCACGGCACGGGGTGTGCGCAGCGTGTATCTGTCGGACAAGGACTCGGTGTTCGCCGCACAGGAAGCTCATGACCTGCTGACCTGGCTCAAGGCCTGCGCCGAGCCGGATGTCGAGCGTCCGCTGCGAGCGGCGTTGGCCTGTATCACGCTGAATCTGTCGCTGGCTGAGCTGGAACGCTTGAATCAGGACGAGTTGGCGTGGGAAGCGCGGGTCATGCAGTTCCGCGGTTATCGCGAACTCTGGTGCAAACAGGGTGTGCTGCCGATGCTGCGTCGCTTGCTGCATGACTTCCAGCTACCTCAGGCACTGATCGCGCGAAGCGACGGCGAGCGTGTGCTGACCAACCTGTTGCACTTGTCCGAACTGCTGCAACAGGCGGCCGCCGAACTCGATGGCGAGCAAGCGTTGATCCGGCATTTATCCGAACACCTGGCGTTGTCCGGCCAGGCTGGCGAAGAGCAGATACTGCGTCTGGAGAGCGACGAGCAACTGGTCAAGGTCGTGACGATTCACAAGTCCAAGGGGCTTGAGTATCCGTTGGTGTTCCTGCCGTTCGTGTGTTCGGCGAAGCCGGTCGACGGCAGCCGCTTGCCGCTGCATTACCACGACGAGACCGGCAAGGCCCAGGTGACGTTGAAGCTGACACCCGAGTTGATCGCGCTGGCCGATCATGAGCGCCTGGCCGAGGATCTGCGCTTGTTGTATGTGGCCTTGACCCGTGCACAACATGCCTGTTGGCTCGGTGTTACGGACCTCAAGCGCGGCAATAACAACAGCTCGGTGCTGCACCTTTCGGCACTGGGTTATTTGCTGGGAGGTGGTGCGCCATTGACCGAATCGGCGGGATTGACGCGTTGGCTTGAAGACTTGCAGCAGGACTGTCCGGCGCTGAACTACAGTGAAATGCCTGAAGAAACCGCCGAGCATTACCACCCGCCGCAAAACGATGCGACATTGCTTGCCCCGCTGATTCCCAAACGCAAGGCCAGCGAAAACTGGTGGATTGCCTCCTACAGCGCCCTGCGCATTGGCGACAGCCTGAGCGTGGGCAGTGACGAAGCACCGGAAAACCCGCAAGCGCAAAAGCTGTTTGACGACGAGCGTCTTGACCCGGAAGCGCCGCGAGAGGTGGTCGCTGGCGGTGCCGATATCCATCGCTTCCCTCGGGGTCCGAACCCCGGCACCTTTCTCCATGGTTTGCTTGAATGGGCCGGTAACGAAGGTTTTGCCGCCACACCACAAGCCGTGGAAGATGCCATTGCCCGTCGCTGCAACCGTCGTGGCTGGGAAGGCTGGATCACCACGCTGAGCGATTGGCTGCAGCACCTGCTCAAGTCCCCGCTGCACATCGGTGCCGGACAGGCGCCAGTGATATTCGAGCAATTGACCCAGTACCGCGTCGAGATGGAATTCTGGTTCGCCAGCCATAAAGTCGATGTGCTCAAACTCGACGAACTGGTCCGCCAATACACCCACAACGGCGTTGCCCGTGTTGCAGCCGAACCGGTGTTGCTCAATGGCATGTTCAAAGGTTTCATCGATCTGACGTTCGAGCATGATGGTCGCTATTACGTCGCCGATTACAAATCCAATTGGCTGGGCGTCGATGACATGGCCTATACCGAGCAAGCCATGGAGCAGTCGATTCTGGACAATCGCTACGACCTGCAATACGTGCTGTACCTGTTGGCCCTGCACCGCCAACTCAAGGCGCGGCTTGCCGATTACGATTACGACCGGCACGTCGGTGGGGCGCTGTATCTGTTCCTGCGTGGCACCCGCGCATCCAGTCAGGGCGTGTATTTCGCCCGTCCGCCAAGAGAACTGATCGAGCGTCTTGACCGGCTGTTCCAGGGCAAGCCAGAACCCAAGGCCGAACCCGCTTGGGAACAGGGAGTACTGCTATGAGTCGCACCTTCGCCGATTTGCTGCCGACGCCATTGGCATCGGAAAGTCTGGCGAGTCTGGCACCGTTGAGTCGCGCCGATGACTTGTTGCTGCTGCTCACCCGTTGGGTAGAGCGGGGCTGGTTGCGAGCGCTGGACAAGGCCTTCGTTGCGTTCTTGCACGAACTCGCTCCCGACGATGACCCTCTGGTGCTGCTGGCTGCGGCATTGACCAGTCACCAATTGGGCCACGGCCATGTCTGCCTGGATCTGTTCGAAACCCTGAAAGAGCCTGACTTCGCACTGTCATTGCCGCCGGAAGGCGATCTGCAAAGTGGCGCGATGCTGCTGCCATCACAATTGCTTGAGGCGCTGGACGGCGCCCATTGGTGCAAGGTACTGGCCGCCAGCAATCTGGTCGCATTGGCAGCAGACAGGCGTGAAACGGCTCAACAAAGGCCGTTGGTACTGTCGGGTAAACGCCTTTATCTGCGCCGCTATTGGGCTTACGAGCGGCGTATCGATGACGCCCTGCGTGTGCGTCTGGCCGAACACGAAACCACGCCGAGTGATCTGCCCCAACGTCTTGTCGGTTTGTTCGGCCAGGCCAAGCCTGGCGAGCTGATCGACTGGCAGAAACTCGCGTGTGCCTTGGCGACCCGCAGTGCCTTCAGCATCGTCACCGGCGGCCCGGGGACGGGCAAGACCACCACGGTCGTGCGCTTGCTGGCATTGCTTCAGGCGCCGGCGGTGGAGGCTGGCAAACCCTTGCGCATCCGTCTCGCCGCCCCCACCGGGAAAGCTGCGGCACGGTTGACGGAGTCCATCAGCCAACAAGTCCGCACGCTGGAAGTCGCTGAAGCCGTGCGAGATAAAATTCCGTCAGACGTGACCACCGTGCACCGTCTGCTCGGCAGTCGGCCCGGTACGCGACATTTCCGGCACCACGCCGGTAACCGTTTGCCGCTGGATGTGCTGGTGGTGGATGAAGCCTCAATGATCGACCTGGAGATGATGGCCAATCTTCTCGACGCGATGCCGGCCCATGCACGACTGATTCTGCTGGGTGACAAGGACCAACTGGCCTCGGTGGAGGCCGGCGCTGTGCTGGGTGATCTGTGCCGCGACGCCGAGGCCGGTTGGTATAGCCCGCAGACGCGTCAGTGGCTGGAAACGGTCAGTGGTGAAAATCTCGCAGCCAGTGGTTTGCAAGAAGACACTCAGGGGACTCATCCGCTGGCCCAGCAAGTGGTAATGCTGCGTCACTCGCGCCGGTTCGGCGAGGGAAGCGGCATTGGCCAACTGGCGCGCTGGGTCAACCGGCAACAACCCGAAGAGGCTCGGCAGCTTCTGGCGACTGGAAGCCACAGCGATGTATTTTCCCTGCCCCTCAAGGGTGAACAGGACCGGGCGCTGGAGCGCCTATTGCTCGAAGGCCATGGTGATGGGCCGCAAGGCTACCGGCATTACCTCAGCCTGCTGCGCCACCTGCGGCCATCGCCCGACAGCTCGCTTGAGGATTCACGCTGGACCGATTGGGCACGCCAGGTGCTGCAAGCCTTTGACGCCTTCCAGTTGTTGTGTGCCGTTCGCAAAGGGCCATGGGGGGTGGAGGGCTTGAATCAGCGCGTGACCGATGCGTTGCTCAAGGCCCGGTTGATCGACAGCAATCAGCAGTGGTACGAAGGCCGGCCGGTGCTGATGACCCGTAACGACTATGGCTTGGGTTTGATGAACGGCGACATCGGCATTGCCCTCAAGCTGCCAGAGCGCGATGGCCCCGAGGCGGGTCGTCAGGTATTGCGCGTGGCCTTTCCGCGCAATGATGGCCAGGGTGGCGTGCGTTTTGTCCTGCCGAGCCGGCTCAATGATGTCGAAACCGTGTACGCCATGACCGTGCACAAATCCCAGGGCTCCGAGTTTGCCCATACGGCGTTGATTTTGCCGGACGCCCTGAACCCGGTTCTGACCAAGGAGCTGATCTATACCGGCATTACCAGGGCCAAGGACTGGTTCACATTGATCGAGCCACGTGCCGGAGTGTTTGAAGAGGCCGTGCGACGCAAGGTCAAGCGGTTGAGTGGGTTGATGCTGGAGTTGGAAGAGGCCGTCGAGCCGAGGCAATAAATGGCGGCGGCACCGGACGCCGGAAACTGTCCGAAGTGCCGTCGTACGTGGCCTCGCTGGTGTTTCAGCGCTGTGCTATCGTTGCGGCACCCTCCCGTTACGATCGAAGAGAATCCCTGCATGAAGGTGGCTGTCTGGATGACAGAGTGCGTTGCTGGCTGCAAGCAGGCCGTACTTGCAGGCTTTCTCTGTTTGCTGAGCGGCTTCGTTTTCGCTCAAGCGCAAACCCCACCAGGCATGGCCGACCAGCGCGCCAAATCGGTCACGCAGGTTGTACTTGGGATACTCAGCTATGCCCGCTGGCCAGTTGAGCCCGCACAACTTCGTTTGTGCATCGTCGGCCCTACCGAATACACCGACGACCTGGTCAAGGGCACCACCCAGGCCACCGGCCGACCCGTTACCGTGCGCCGCCTGCTGGCCGACAACCCATCCATTGTCAGTGAGTGCGACGCGGTGTACATCGGCAAATTGACCAGCGAAGAGCGCAGCCGGTTGTTCGCTTCGCTGAGCGGGCATCCGGTGTTGAGCATCAGCGAAAGCGACGATCAATGCACCGTCGGCAGTCTGTTCTGTTTGCGTGTCGGCGATGAACAAGTGTCCTTTGAGGTCAACCTCGATTCCGTCGCCCGTAGCGGCGTGCGAATTCACCCAAGTGTGCTGCAACTGTCCCGCCGCAAACCGGCGGCGCCATGAGTCTATTCAAGCCGGGCAGTCGTCCGACCTTGCGTTCGGTCATTGGCCGCGGCCATTTGATCGTCGCGCTGGTCGGCGTCGCCATGGCCAGCATCTCGCTGACGCTGCTCGGCGTCCTGGCGTTGCGGGTCTATGCCGACCACAACCTGCATTTGATCGCGCGCTCCATCAACTACACCGTGGAAGCTGCCGTGGTGTTCAACGACAAAGCCGCCGCCACTGAAGCGCTGGCACTGATCGCCTCCACCGAAGAAGTGGCGGATGCCCAAGTGCTGGACTTGCAAGGCAAGTTGTTGGCGCGTTGGCAGCGACCGGAAACCGGATTGTTCTCTGATCTCGAAATGCAGATGGCCAAAGCCTTTCTGGAAGAGCCCATCAGCATGCCGATCATCCATCAAGGTCAGGAAATCGGCAGCACTCTGCTGATCGGCCACGGCGGCAGCCTGATGCGCTTCTTGCTCAGCGGTCTGATGGGCATCGTTCTGTGCACCGCCGCCAGTGCCTGGGTAGCGCTTTATCTGGCTCGCCGACAACTGAGCGGGATCACCGGTCCGCTGCGCAGTCTGGCGTTCGTGGCGCACGCTGCGCGCAGCGAACGAGCCTTCGACCAGCGTGTGCCGCCCGCCGACATCGCCGAACTTGATAACCTGGGCAATGACTTCAATGCCCTGCTCGATGAACTCGAATCCTGGCAAACCCACCTGCAAAGCGAGAATGAAACCCTCGCCCACCAGGCCAGTCATGACAGCCTCACCGGGTTGCCGAACCGGGCGTTTTTCGAAGGACGATTGATTCGTGCACTACGCAACGCCAACAAGCTCAACGAGCGGGTAGCGGTGCTGTTTCTCGACAGTGACCGGTTCAAGGAAATCAACGACACCTTCGGTCATGCCGCTGGCGATGCAGTGTTGGTCGCAGTCGCCAATCGGGTTCGCGCGCAACTGCGCGAAGAGGATCTGGTGGCGCGTCTTGGGGGGGACGAGTTTGCTGTCCTGCTGACACCGCTGCACAAGACCGAAGACGCCGAGCGGATTGCCGATAAAATCATTGCCAGCATGGAAGTGCCGATCCCGTTGCCGGGTCATACTCAGGTTTTGACTTCTCTGAGCATCGGCATTGCCGTGTACCCGGATCATGGTGCTACACCGGGTGCCCTGCTCAATGCTGCCGATGCGGCCATGTACCAGGCCAAACGCTTTTCCAGAGGTGCACAGCACACGTCAGGGTCGGAGCACCCTGTCGCCGATGTTCAAACCAGGAGCTAATGTTCGTGTTCTCATTCAATCTGCGATTTCTTGCGATCCCTTTGTTCATGGCTTTGCTGGCACTGACCGGTTGCCAGACGGCACCACAAAAAGGTTTGAGTCCGGCACAGGTTGCAGTACTCCAACAGCAAGGTTTCGAGTTGACCGACGAGGGCTGGGCGTTTGGCTTGTCCGGCAAAGTGTTGTTTGGCAGTGATGTCGAAAGCCTGAATCCGCAGAGCACCGAGATCGTCGAGCGCATTGGCAAGGCGTTGCTGGGTGTCGGGATCGATCGGGTGCGGGTTGATGGTCACACCGATGCGTCGGGCAAAGAGACCTACAACGAACAGCTGTCCCTGCGCCGCTCGAACAGCGTCGGCAAGGTCCTGATCGCGGTTGGCATGAAAGAGCAGAATATCCAGCTAAGGGGCTTTGGCAGCAGTGAGCCGGTAGCCTCCAACGATAACGCGGCCGGTCGAACCGAAAACCGCCGGGTGTCGATTGTGGTGAGCGCCGACTGATCGGCCGACCCTCTTTTTAACTATTCTTTTTGGGGGAATTCATACCCCCGTAGATGAACGGAACACGACGACTGCCACATGGAAAAAATAATAAATTACTGCCGCAACCACTTCTGGAAAAAATGGCTTCGCCAGCATAAATGCAAGATCGCTGGCGGGGTGTCATCGCTTAACGCCAAAACCACGTTGCTGGTGGAAGAGAATGTTTCGCTCGGCCATGTGGTGGTCGGCACCAAACGGTTGAGCATTGGTGCCCACACTTACATTCGAAGTGGTTGCGTGCTGTCCGCGGTGTCCTCGATAGGACGGTTTTGTTCGATTGGAAATGACTGCTACATCGGACAAGACAAAAATACCCACCCGTCCGATTGGGTCAGTTCGCACCCCTTCCAATTTACCCGTACAAAACTGTCCTTCGAACCAGAGATCGTTGATGTAACGATCGGCGACGACGTCTGGATCGGACATGGCGCCATGATCATGGAAGGTGTCACGGTGGGCACGGGTGCCATTATCGCCACCCGCGCACTGGTTGCCCACGATGTGCCGCCTTATGCGGTAGTCGCCGGGATTCCGGCGAAGGTCATCAAGTATCGGCACCCGCCAGAGTTGGTGGCGCAGTTACTTGATAGCCGATGGTGGGAATGTAATGTCGATTTCCTTCTGAGCTTGCGCCTGGACGATCCCCGTTCTGCTTTGCCGATCATTGCCGATTCGCGCAGCGCCAATCAGGTTGTTTACAAGCAGGTGGAAGTCACCCGCAAAGGCTGCCAATTAGTCAGCACTCTTGGATTGGCCGCTCCGACGCTCAGTCTGCAAACCGAAGATCCCGCGTCTCGCCCAGTAACAACGGGCCATTCAGTTCAGTGACCTCCCTGATGTAATCCCACAACAGGGTGATCCGCTTGAGCTTCCTCAGATCCTCCCGGCAGTACATCCAGAACTGCCGGGTGATGTTGATTTCCTCCGGCAACACCGGCAGCAACCGCGGATCCTGAGCCGCGAGGAAGCACGGCAGGATCGCCAGCGAACGCCCTTGCTGCGCAGCCACGAACTGCGCAATTACGCTGGTGCTGCGCAAGTTGGCGCTGGCGCCGGGCAGCACGTTCGCCAGGTACAACAGCTCCGAGCTGAAGGCCAGGTCGTCGACATAACTGATAAATGAATGCTTGCCCAAGTCTGTCGGGCGGCGGATCGGTGGGTGTTTGTCCAGATAGTCCTGGGTCGCGTAAAGCTGCAACCGGTAGTCGCAGAGTTTGCAGCAGACGTACGGGCCATGCTCCGGGCGCTCCAGGGCGATGACGATGTCCGCCTCGCGTTTGGACAGGCTGATGAAGTGCGGCAGCGGCAGAATGTCCACCGAGATCGCCGGGTAGGCGTCGACGAAATGGCTCAGCTGCGGGGTGATGAAAAAGCTGCCAAACCCTTCGGTGCAACCCATCCGCACATGACCGGACAACGCCACGCCGGAACCGGAAACCTGTTCGCACGCCATGTGCAGCGTGCTCTCGATCGACTCGGCGTAACCCAATAAACGCTGACCCTCAGCGGTCAGGACAAAACCGCTGGTCCGGGACTTCTCGAACAACAATGTACCCAATGCCGCTTCCAGCGAGCTGATACGCCGCGACACCGTGGTGTAGTCCACCGCCAGGCGCTTGGCCGCGGTGCTGGCCTTGCGGGTGCGGGCCACTTCGAGGAAAAACTTGAGGTCATCCCAGTTCAGCGAACCTAAAGACGTGATGTTTTTTTGCATGATGGACCGGCTTTTATGTGCGTTCTTATTAGAAGTTTGCACATCTATACTCCAAAAACAGTCCGACAACCAATTCGCGACACACGCCTCATCTCAAGGCGACTTATCCGCCTTGGCTCCCTGCATAACAACAAGTCCAGGAGACCAGCATGAACGCATCGCTCACGCCCAACGAAACCACTGTCCAGAACGTCAAACTGTTGATCGACGGCGAGTGGGTCGAGTCCCAGACCACTGAGTGGCACGACATCGTCAACCCGGCGACTCAGCAAGTACTGGCCAAGGTTCCGTTTGCCACCGCCTCGGAAGTCGACGCCGCGATCAGCGCCGCCCATCGCGCCTTCCAGACCTGGAAGCTGACGCCGATCGGCGCCCGCATGCGCATCATGCTCAAGCTCCAGGCGTTGATCCGCGAACACTCCAAGCGCATCGCCGTGGTGCTCAGCAACGAACAGGGCAAGACCATTGCCGACGCTGAAGGCGATATTTTCCGTGGCCTGGAAGTCGTCGAACACGCGTGCTCCATCGGCAGCCTGCAAATGGGCGAGTTCGCCGAGAACGTCGCAGGCGGCGTCGATACCTACACCCTGCGTCAGCCAATCGGTGTTTGCGCCGGCATCACCCCGTTCAACTTCCCGGCGATGATTCCGCTGTGGATGTTCCCGATGGCCATCGCCTGCGGCAACACCTTCGTGCTCAAACCGTCCGAACAGGACCCGATGTCGACCATGCTGCTGGTGGAACTGGCCATCGAGGCGGGCGTTCCGGCGGGCGTGCTTAACGTGGTTCATGGCGGCAAGGACGTGGTGGACGCGCTCTGCACCCACAAAGACATCAAGGCGGTTTCCTTCGTCGGTTCGACTGCCGTCGGTACTCACGTTTATGACCTGGCCGGTAAGCACGGCAAGCGCGTGCAATCGATGATGGGCGCTAAAAACCACGCCGTGGTGCTGCCGGATGCCAACCGCGAACAAGCGCTGAATGCGTTGGTCGGTGCCGGTTTCGGTGCGGCCGGTCAGCGTTGCATGGCAACGTCGGTGGTGGTGTTGGTCGGCGCGGCCAAGCAATGGCTGCCGGACCTGAAAGCGCTGGCGCAGAAACTCAAGGTCAACGCTGGCAGCGAGCCGGGCACGGACGTTGGTCCGGTGATCTCCAAGCGTGCCAAAGCGCGGATTCTGGATCTGATCGAAAGCGGCATCAAGGAAGGCGCCAAGCTTGAGCTGGATGGCCGTGACATCACGGTTCCCGGCTACGAGAAGGGCAACTTTGTCGGTCCGACCCTGTTCTCTGGCGTGACCCCCGAGATGCAGATCTACACCCAGGAAATCTTCGGCCCGGTGCTGGTGGTGCTGGAAGTGAATACGCTCGACGAGGCCATCGCCCTGGTCAACGCCAACCCGTTCGGCAACGGCACGGGCCTGTTCACCCAAAGCGGTGCGGCGGCGCGCAAATTCCAGAACGAAATCGACGTGGGTCAGGTCGGCATCAACATTCCGATTCCGGTGCCGGTCCCGTTCTTCAGCTTCACCGGTTCGCGCGGTTCCAAGCTCGGTGACCTCGGCCCGTATGGCAAGCAAGTGGTGCAGTTCTACACTCAGACCAAGACCGTCACCAGTCGCTGGTTCGATGACGACAGCGTCAACGACGGTGTGAACACCACCATCAACTTGCGTTAAGGAGCCGGACATGAAAATCGCTTTTATCGGTCTCGGCAACATGGGCGCGCCGATGGCGCGCAACCTGATCAAGGCCGGCCACGCGCTGCGACTGGTTGATTTGAACAAAACCGTTCTGGCCGAACTGGAGCAACTGGGCGGCAGCATCAGCGCGACGGCTCGTGAAGCGGCTCAAGGCGCAGAACTGGTGATCACCATGCTGCCCGCCGCTGTGCATGTGCGCAGCGTGTGGCTGGGTGAAGACGGCGTGCTGGCGGGGATCGCCAAAGGCGTGCCGGCCGTGGATTGCAGCACCATCGACCCGCAAACAGCGCGTGATGTAGCGGCGGCCGCTGCCAAGCAAGGCGTGGCCATGGCCGACGCGCCGGTGTCGGGTGGCACTGGCGGTGCCGCGGCCGGGACCCTGACCTTCATGGTCGGCGCCACGCCTGAACTGTTCGCCACCCTGCAACCGGTGCTGGCGCAGATGGGTCGCAACATCGTCCATTGTGGCGAAGTCGGCACCGGGCAAATCGCCAAGATCTGCAACAACCTGCTGCTGGCGATCTCCATGGTTGGCGTCAGCGAAGCCATGGCGCTCGGTGATGCACTGGGGATCGACACTGGCGTGCTGGCCGGGATCATCAACAGTTCCACGGGACGTTGCTGGAGTTCGGAGATGTACAACCCGTGGCCGGGCATCGTCGAAACGGCTCCTGCGTCGCGAGGTTATACCGGTGGTTTTGGTGCCGAGCTGATGCTCAAGGATCTGGGACTTGCCACGGAAGCGGCACGTCAGGCGCACCAACCGGTGGTGCTTGGCGCGGTGGCCCAGCAGTTGTATCAGGCGATGAGCCAGCGTGGGGAGGGGGGTAAAGACTTCTCGGCGATCATCAACAGCTATCGCAAACCGCAATAACGACCTGCTTCAACCTGTGGGAGCAAGCCGGCTCCTACAGGTGTGTGCGCATCGACATTTACCGGGAAATCACGTCGGGTGATCTCCCGGTTTTTTTGCATCAGGCAAACACGAAATACTTGCGCACGGTTTCAACCACTTCCCACGTGCCTTTCATCCCCGGCTCGATGACGAAAATATCACCGGCACGCAGATGGATCGGCTCCTTTCCTTCCGGGGTGATGATGCAGTAACCCTCGCGGAAATCGCAGTATTCCCACTTCACGTATTCCACATACCACTTGCCCGGCGTGCAGATCCAGGTGCCCATGATCTTGCTGCCGTCTTCGCTGGTGTAGGCGTTGAGGTTGACGGTGTGCGGATCGCCTTCGAGTTTTTCCCATTTGCAGGCGTCGAGCACTGGCAGCGGGTGGGTGTCGCGAAGAACGGTAATCGGTGCGGACATGATGACTCCGAGCGTGATGGAGAACTGAAGTCGCACCCTATCGGGCTTGGTGTGGCGTCAGTTGTCTGTGCTCGACATCGAGGTATCCAGAAACGCTGGATTCACTGCGCTCGCCATAAAAAACGCCCCGGCATTCATCGAATGCCGGGGCGTTTTTTTTACGCGATTACTGAGTCACTGACAGCTTTCGGTGCCTGGCCATGCGCAACCGATAGCAACCGTAGATGAGCAACACCCACACCGGCATGGCGTACACCGAGGCGCGCACCGGCGGGATCATCCAGATAACGCAGATGATCACGGCCATGAACGCCAGGCACAGGTAGTTGGTGTACGGCGACCAGAAAGCCTTGAAGCCTGGCACGATGCCGCGCTGGACCATGGCCTTGCGGAACTTCAAATGCGTGAGGCTGATCAGCGCCCAGTTGATCATCAAGGACGCGACCACCAGGGCAAACAACAACTCAAGCGCTTCGTGCGGCGCGACGTAGTTGACCAGCACCGCCAGCATCGTGATCAACGCCGAAACGCCCAGTGCCAGCAACGGCACGCCTTGCTTGTTCAACTTCATCAGCACTTTGGGCGCGTCGCCTTGCTCGGCCAGGCCGTAGAGCATGCGGCTGTTGCAATACACGCCGCTGTTGTAGACCGAGAGCGCGGCGGTAAGCACCACGAAGTTGAGGATCTGCGCGGCGGTGTCGCTGCCGATCAGGGCGAAAATCTGCACGAACGGACTGCCGCTGTAGGCATCGCCCGAGGCGCCCAGTGTCTGCAGCAGTTGGTCCCATGGGTACAGCGACAGCAACACGGTGAGTGCGCCGACGTAGAAGATCAGCACCCGATAAACCACCTGGTTGATGGCCTTGGGAATGACCTTGCGCGGTTCGCTGGCTTCAGCGGCTGTGATGCCGACCAGTTCCAGGCCGCCGAAGGAGAACATGATGAACGCCATCGCCATCAGCAAACCGTTGGTGCCATTGGGGAAGAAACCACCATGGCTCCACAGGTTGCTCACCGATGCTTGCGGGCCGCCGGTGCCGCTGAACAGCATGTAGCAGCCCAGGAGGATCATGCCGATGATGGCCACGACCTTGATGATCGCGAACCAGAACTCCATCTCGCCGAACACTTTGACGTTCAGCGTATTGATCAGGTTGACCAGCACAAAGAACACCGCCGCGCTGACCCAGGTCGGCACCTCCGGCCACCAGAACTGCACGTATTTGCCGACGGCTGTCAGCTCGGCCATGCCCACCAGCACATACAGGACCCAGTAGTTCCAGCCGGACAGGAAACCGGCAAAACCGCCCCAGTAGTTGTGCGCGAAGTGGCTGAACGAGCCGGCCACGGGTTCCTCGACAATCATTTCGCCCAGTTGGCGCATGATCAGGAACGCGATGAAACCGGCAATCGCATAGCCGAGGATCATCGACGGTCCGGCGGACTTGAGCACTCCGGCGGAGCCCAGGAACAGCCCCGTACCAATGGCGCCGCCCAATGCGATCAGTTGAATGTGCCGATTTTTCAACCCCCGCTTGAGCGTTGCCTGTTGCAAGATTTCATCCGCCATCTGGTTCCCTTTTGGTTGTTGTGGCCAGGCTTGATTTGAAAGGGCAGATATTACTCTTCGCAGCCTTCGTCATACAGGTGCCTGTTGGGCCAAACACTGGTTTTCAAAGGCTCCCGGCCCGGTTTGCAGCGCACAACGCATCGAGCAAGGCTCTGGCGTAACCGGGCAGGCCAGCAAACGAGCGGGCGCACAGCAGCAGTTTGCGCTGCGCCCAGGCTTCCTGCAGGGCAACGTATTTGAACGGTTGATCGACGGCCCGGCGCTCGATCGCCGCCAGCGGCACAATCGCCAGCCCTGCGCCGCGAGCGACCATGCGAATCACCCCGTCGAAGCCTTCCGCCCGGATGCGGATCTGCATGCGCACGCCCGCGTGCAGCGCCTGTTCTTCGAGGTACACCGCCAGTGCGCTGTTGGCGCTCAGGCCGACGTAATCGTGATGCAGCGTCTCGCTGAAGCTCGGTGTTGCGCCGTCAGCCAATGGATGCCCGAGTGGCATGATCAGCACCAGCGGATCGTTGCGAAAGGGCTGGGTTTCGAGGGCGTGGGTGTCGACGGCGTCGGAGACGATGCCAAGGTCCGCCGCACCCTGACGCAGTGCATGGACGATGCGCAGGCTCGGCAATTCCTGCAGATCAATGTCGAGGTTGGGATGGTGGCAGAGGAAGTCCGCCAGCACTTCCGGCAGGTACTCGGTGATCGCTGTGGTGTTGCATAACAAGCGCACCTGACCTTTGACGCCTTTGGCGTATTCGGCCAGGTCCTGCTGCATACGGTCGGCGTGTTGCAGTAGTAGTCGGGCGTGTTGCGCCAGGGCTTTTCCCGCAGGTGTGGGCGTGACGCCGCGACGACCGCGTTCCAGAAAGTCGATGCCGAGCGAAGCCTCCATCGCGCGGATTCGCGCGCTCGCCGCTGCCAGGGATAAATGGCTGCGCGCGGCGCCGGCGGTGATGTTGCCGGTGTCGAGGATGTTCAGGTAGAGGCTTAGGTCGGTCAGGTCGAAGTGCATGGGTACAGCCTCGGGAAGTGTGTTGACTGGGCAGCCGCCTTCGCGGGCAAGCCTCGCTCCTACAGGGTCACAACAGTGCAAATACCGCATTAACTGTAGGAGCGAGGCTTGCCCGCGAAGGCGTCAGCAGCAACAACGAAATCATCAGCCTCTATCAAAACAAGAGGCACCCTCAGTATATGGCGAATTTTCACACGGCCAATCCAGGCGCAGGATCAGCCCATGAATACACTCGCCACGTTCTACCAAAACCTTGGCCTGGCCCTTTCTCTGCTGGTCATCGCCACCTTCCTCCTGGCCGGCATGATCAAAGGCGTGATCGGCCTAGGCCTGCCAACCATCGCCATGGGTCTGCTCGGTCTGGCTATGGCGCCGTCGCAGGCTGCGGCGCTGCTGATCATTCCGGCGACCCTGACCAACGTCTGGCAATTGGCATTCGGCGGGCATTTGCATGGGTTGGTCAGGCGGCTGTGGCCGATGCTGCTGGCAATCTTCATCGGCACCGGTGCCGGGACGATTTGGATCGGCATGGTGGGTGGTCATTGGGTGGTGCGAGGGTTGGGCGCGGCATTGCTGCTTTATGCGTTGAGCGGTTTGTTCCTGCCGACCTTGCGCGTCAGCCGTCAGACCGAGCACTGGCTCGGTCCGCTGTGCGGCGTGCTGACCGGCGTCATCACTTCCGCCACCGGCGTCTTCGTGATTCCGGCGGTGCCGTATCTGCAAGCACTGGGTTTGAACAAGGATGAGCTGGTGCAGGCGCTGGGCCTGTCGTTCACCGTATCGACCCTCGCCCTCGCCGCCGGCCTGTTGTGGCGCGGGGCGCTGGGCGGTGGCGAATTGAGCGCGTCATTGCTGGCGCTGATCCCGGCGGTGCTCGGCATGTTGCTCGGGCAATGGCTGCGCCAGCGGATCAGCGCCGTGCTGTTCAAACGCGTGTTCTTCATCGGCCTCGGTGTGCTCGGCGGCCACTTGCTGATCAGCGGGTAGCGGACGACGGGCTGAGCATCTCGATGGCACGGATATCGAAATCCTGTTCCAGGAATTCGTCGCGCTGTTCGAGGAACTGCTTCATGTGCGGCAGGTTCGAGTGCACGTCGAGGTGCGCCTGGGATTGCCAGATCTCGAAGAAGATAAACAGCGTCGGGTCCTGTTTGTCGCGCAGCATGTGGTATTCGATGCAGCCTGGCTCGGCACGACTCGCTTCCACATAACCGCGGAAGAACGCTTCGAAGGCGTCGGATTTTTCCGGGCGGGTTTTGGCGTGCAGGATGAAGCCTTGTATTTCACTCATCAGGAGTCTCCTCAAAGTCAGAATCGGCGCCAGTTTATGGCAACAATCGCCTGTTGATTCGTGCGTATAGGTCAAATGAATTTTGCGAATTCAGGACTTATTCCGCGCGAGGCCGGTCGCTAACCTGCCGCCATCCACTTTCTGACCCTTCCGAGATTCCTCATGAAAAAAGTACTGTTGCTCAATGGCGGCAAAAAGTTTGCGCACTCTGATGGCCGCTACAACACCACCCTGCATGAAGCTGCGTTGAGCGTGCTGGATCGCGGCGGCGTTGACGTGAAAGCCACTTTCATTGACGAGGGCTACGACGTCGCCGAAGAAGTTGCCAAATTCCTCTGGGCCGACGTGATCATTTATCAAATGCCGGGCTGGTGGATGGGCGCGCCGTGGACCGTGAAAAAGTACATCGACGAAGTCTTCACCGAAGGCCACGGCAGCCTCTACGCCAGTGACGGCCGCACCCGTTCCGATGCTTCGCAAAAGTACGGCAGCGGTGGTTTGGTGCAGGGCAAGCAATACATGTTGTCGCTGACCTGGAACGCGCCGCAGCAAGCTTTCGACGACCCGACCGACTTCTTCGAAGGCAAGGGCGTGGACGCGGTGTACTTCCCGTTCCACAAGGCCAACGAATTCCTCGGCATGACCGGTTTGCCGACGTTCCTGGCGGTTGATGTGATGAAACGCCCGAACATCGAAGGTGATGTGGCGCGTTATGAGCAGCACCTGACCAAGGTGTTCGGCCTGAAAGCATAAGGTTCGGCTACTATCGTCATCTGGAATC
>NZ_CATKQM010000057.1:0-255345 GCF_949768225.1 Pseudomonas sp. IT-P44
GGAGCAGTTTTGACGTTAGGAGCGAGGCTTGCCCGCGAAGAGGTCATTACAGACCGTAACAAGACCCAACCCCCTCCATGGTGTAAGCTCTCAACCTCTCCGGATTCGACCCATTGCGAGCCCTATGCCGTCGCTTTTCAAACGCTCTCTGCTGCCCAAACTGCGCAGTTTTCCGCTGACCGCCGATGCCGTCACCATCCTTTCTGGCGCTGCCGAATTTCGTCGTTGCCTGTTGGAAAAAATTGCCCAGGCGACCCGGCGCATCTATATCGTCGCGCTGTACCTGCAACAGGATGAAGCCGGCCAGGAAATTCTCGATGCCTTGCACGCCGCCAAACTGGCGCGTCCAGAACTGGACGTGGTGGTGGTCGTCGATTGGCTGCGCGCCCAGCGTGGCTTGATCGGTGCCGGCAAACAGCCGGGCAATTCGGCGTGGTATCAGGAAACCACCCGAACCCATGCCAGCGTGGTCCCGGTGTACGGTGTGCCAGTGCAGACCCGCGAGCTGTTCGGCGTGCTGCATTTGAAAGGCTTCGTGATCGATGATTGCGTGATCTACAGCGGTGCGAGCCTGAACAACGTTTATCTGCACAAATTCGACAAATACCGCTACGACCGTTATCACCTGCTGCACAACGGTGCCCTGGCCGATTCGATGCAGCACCTGGTTCAGCACGGCCTGGTCGCCTCGAAAGCGGTGCATCGCCTCGATTTGCCGAACCTGCCGACCACCCGCAGCCTGCGCCACGACATCGGCGACCTGCGCAGCCGCCTGAAACATGCGGCGTACGACACCACGACGGGCACCACGGTTAAAGACGGTTTGTCGGTCAGCCCATTGCTTGGGGTCGGCAAGAACAACCCGTTGAGCCGGGTAATCTGCGAGTTGATCGCCAGCGCCCAGCATCAACTGACGATCTGCACGCCGTACTTCAACCTGCCGTTGGCGGTGACCCGGGAGATCAACCGGGCATTGGCCCGGGGTGTGAAGATCGACATCGTGGTCGGCGACAAAACCGCCAACGACTTCTACATCCCGCCGAGCGAGCCGTTCAAGGTGATCTCGGCGTTGCCGTACCTCTACGAGATCAGCCTGCGGCGTTTCGCCAAGCGTCATCATCGCAGCGTCGACAGCGGTCAGTTGAACCTGCACCTGTGGAAGGACGGCGATAACACCTATCACCTTAAAGGCATGTGGGTCGATCAGCGTTACACCTTGCTGACCGGCAACAACCTCAATCCGCGCGCATTCCGTCTCGACCTGGAAAACGCGCTGCTGATTGATGACCCCAAAAGTGAATTGCTGCAGCCGCGTCGCAGTGAACTGGCGGAGATCTTCCAGCACACCACCCGCATCGAGCGTTATCAGGACCTGCAAACCCTGCCGGATTACCCGGCGGGCGTGGCCAAGTTCCTCAAGCGTGTCAGTCGCGTGCGCATTGAACGCTTGCTCTATCGCATCCTATAAAGCCTGACGCTGCCGGGGCCCTGGCCACAGGGCCACCAGCAGCAACAACGCAGCCGCCACCAGATACGGCAAACGCGGTTCGATGCCGTAGATCAGCGTGGCGGTCAACGGCCCGATCACCACGCCGAACCCTTGGGCGGCGCCGATGGAGCCTGCGGTCGCGCCTTGCTCCGAGGCCTCGACCGCATTGGCGGCAAGCGCGGCGAAGGACGGGAAAATCAGGCCCATGCCGCTTGCCGAGACAAAGAACCCCAGCCACAACCCCCACGCCGAATCGACCATGATGCTGCCGGAAAACCCCAGCGCAGCGACCATCGCGCCGACCCGGATCAGCCGTAGCGGCGGCCATTCCAGTCGACGCACAACCAGCTGCGAACAGATCAACGCGAAGCCGACCATGGTCAGGGCGATACCGGCCGTTTGCGCGGCGTCGGCCGGGCTCATGCCCAGTCGATCGATGGCGAAGAAGCCGACGGTGATCTGCGCGACAGAAACGCACAGCATCGCCACGAACGCGACCGCCATGGGCCGGCGCAACCGTGGATCGTTGAGGTGCACCTTGCGCGGTGCCTGACGCAAGTGCAATTCCTGAGCCTTGAGTTTGTAACGCAGCACCAGGAACGCCAACAACGGTAAAAAAGCCATGGCGTAGAACGGCAGGCTCAGGCTGTATCGGGACAGCAACGCCGCTATCGCCGGGCCGATCACCAGCCCGCAGGCGTTGGCAGCGCCCAACGCGGCCATGGCTTTGGCGCGGTGTTGCGGCTCGACGTTGTCGGCAATCAGTGCATTGCAGCCGACCGGGATCGCTGCATAGAACACGCCGATCAGCCCGCGACCGAGCATCAGCCCGATAAACGCCAGCGCCGCTGAAGGCAGGAATCGCAAAGACGTGTCGATGAACAGGCACAAGGCCCAATAGGCGAGGGTGAATCCTGCAGTGCCGAGCAACAGAATGCGTCGTCGTCCAAAGCGGTCGCTGGCCTGACCCCATGGGCGCGCCAGCACCATCCAGATCACCCCGGACACCGTCACCGCCGCCCCGGCCTGCCAGGTGGCCAGGCCCAAGACCCGGGCGATGGGCCCGATCAAAGAAACGAACGCCATCATTGCCATGGTGCAGGCCATGTTGGCGACCATGAGCGGGCGCAGGTCGAAGGTTGAAGCGGACATGGGTGAGTCTTCCGTGAGCTTTTATTATTGGCGGGGGATGGTAGCAGGAGGGGAATGTGTAGGGGCTGAAAATGCCTTCGCGGGCAAGTCGGATCGCCGCACCGCTCGCTCCTACAGGGGATCGAATACCTCTGTAGGAGCGAGGCTTGCCCGCGAAGGGGTCCGCTCAGACGCTACAAAAAAATCAATTCAACCCCAGTTTCCCACGCAACGTCGACAAATCCTCAGCCAACGTATTCACCGGCCCAACCAGCGCCTTACGGTCGCTGTCCTTCACTTTGTCATAGGTCTCAAAACCGCCATCCCTGGTTTTGTACTTCGCCAGCGTCTTGTTCACCGTGGCAAAGTTTTTGTCGACCTTGGCAATGAACGCCGCGTCCTGCTTCTCGATCTGCGGACGGAACAGGTCGACGATTTTCTTGGCGCCGTCGATATTGCCCTGGAAGTCATACAGGTCGGTGTGGCTGTAACGATCCTCTTCGCCGGAGATCTTGGTGGCGGCGACTTCTTCCAGCAGCGCCGCCGCGCCGCCCACCACTTTTTCAGGCGGGAAGGTCAGGCCGGCCACGCGGGTTTGCAGGTCCTTGACGTCTTTGTTCAAGCCATCGGCCAGTTCGCCCAGGCCCTTGGTGCTCTTCTCGGAAAACAGCGAGTATTCGATGCGGTGGAAACCGGTGAAGTCTTCGGCTTTCACGCCTTTTTCGTGGTCGTCGACACGGGAGTCGATGGAGGCGTCGAGGTCACTGAACAGCTCGGCAATCGGCTCGATCGATTCGTAGTAAACCCGGGTCGGCGCGTAGAGTTTTTGCGCGGTGGCCAGGTCACCTTTTTTCACCGCATCGGTGAATTTCTGAGTGTGGCTGGCCAGTTCGTCCAGTTGCTCGGTGACGTAGATCTTGTAATCCGAAATCGGCCCCACCAGTTCCAGCGGCGCCGTCGCCGCGAAAGCCGAAAACGGGGTGTTGAGCAAACCAAGGGTCAGCAATAACGCGAGTGGCGACTTTTTCATGGGACGGTTCCGTGTTGGGGGTTGGTTAGGCGGTGGCTTTTGTTTGTGTGGCGTTGAGCAGCGAGCGACCGATGAAATCCTGGTCGCCCGTCACACCCGGCAGGGTGAAGAAGTACCCGCCGCCGACCGGCTTGAGGTACTCCTCGAGCGGCTCGCCGTTGAGACGGGTTTGCACGGTGATGAAGCCTTTTTCCAGGTCGGCCTGGTAGCAGATGAACAGCAAGCCCATGTCCAGCTGACCATTCTTGTTCACGCCGTTGGAGTAGTTGAACGGCCGGCGCAGGATCAGGTTGGCCTGACTCGCGGCGGTGCGCGGGTTGGCCAGGCGGATGTGCGCATCGAGCTTGGTCAGCTTGCCTTCCGGGTCCTTGGCGTAATCCGGAACCTCGGTTTCGTGGGCACCGCCCATGGGCGCGCCGGTGCTTTTGACCCGGCCGAGAATGCTTTCCTGTTCCTGCAACGGCGTGCGGTCCCAGCGCTCGACGAAGTTGCGGATGATCCGCACCGCTTGATAGCTGCCATTGACAGCCCACGCCGGTTCGTCGCTGCCGGGCTGGACCCAGACGATGCGATCCATGGCCTTGGCGTCGTTGGAATCGGGGTTGGCCGAGCCGTCGCGAAAGCCCAGAAAGTTACGCGCACTCTGCGCCGGCACACCGGGTTTCACCGGTGCCTGGGGCGGCACGCTGCCTTCCTGTTTCCAGCGCACCAGCAGCAAGTCCGGCAGGTTTTTCACGATATCGCGCAGGGCGTGGATGTTGGTGTCGGTGGTGTTGGAGCAGAACTGCAAACTCAGGTCGCCGTGGCAGCAATCGGCTTCCAGCGCATCGTTGGGGAAACCGACCATGCGGCTCAGCCGTTTCGGTTTGGCGTGGGCCAGGCCGAAGCGTTCGTCGAACAACGATTCACCCACCGAGACGGTGATGGTCAGGTTGTCGGGCGTGACCACCGGGCCAAGAATCCCTGAATCCACTGGCGGCAGTTTCGGATCGACCTGCGCCACCGGGCCGCCCTTCATCAGGAACGCGATGCGCTCATTGAGCGTGCGGAACAGCCGTTCGAGGTCTTCGCGGTCACTGGCCAACACATCAAACGACACCAACATGCCCGACGCCGGGCGCGGCGTGACGATGCCGCTTTGGTGCTGGCCGCGGAAGTCGTGGTGGTCTTCGGTCCGGTCGCTGCTCGGTGCTTCGGTGACTTGCGCGGGGCTGGCGGCCATGGCCGGGCAGCTCAATGCAGAACCGGCCAACGCCACACCGGCGGCCCCCATGCCCATCAATACCCGGCGACGCTGGAGGTTGAATTGCTCTGAATCGTTCATCTGAATGTCGTCTTCTGCTACAGGCCGGATAGGCCAAGGGCGGGATCGATTCCATCGAGTGCATCGGCCAGTGCCTTGGCCTTGTCGGCGATCTGTTTGCGTTGCGCGGCGCCGACCGTGTCGTAGCTTGCATAGCCGTCCTTGACCTTGAAGCCGTTGAGTTCGGCATTAAGGCTGGCGACAGCGCTGTCGATGGTTGGCAGCAGTTCGGCGGCGGACTTGGTCAGCAGCGGGCGCAACAGGTCGACGACTTTGCGGGCAGCTTCGAGGTTGCCGGCGAAACCGTTCAAATCGGTGTGGCTGTAGCGTTCTTCTTCACCGCTGCTGGCGCGCACGTCGCCGAGGTTATTGAGGTTGCGCACCACGATGCTGACCAGTTGTTCCGGGGGCAGCGATTGCGCGAGCAGTTGTTGCTTGAGCGTGGTGACGTCGGTCAGCAGCTGTTGGGCTACCGGTGTCAGGCCGTCGAGGTTGCGTTGCTGGAACAGCGCATATTCCAGGCGATGGAAACCCACGAAGCCGGGATCCTGCTCACGCTTTTCAAAGTAATCGGCACGGGCATTGATGGTGTTGTCCAGTTCCGCCAGGCGTTGCGTGGCCGGGGCAATGCGTTGATAGGCACTGCGCGCCGGGACGTACAAGGCTTGTGCCTGACTCAGGTCACCGGCTTCGATGGCTTGTTCAAGCGCAGTGACGGCCTTGATCAGCGCGGTACTTTGGCTGCTCAGATAAACGCGGAATTCCGACAGCGGCCCGACGAAAGCCACCATCGACGGCTTGGCCTTGGCTGCGGCATCGGACGCCGCGGTCGGTGTCACGTGCAACGTGCCACGAGGGTTGCTCAGCAGGCCGCAGGTGATCGCGTAATCGCCGGGCAACAGGTTGGCGTTGATCACCTGACTCAGGCCGGGCGCGATGTTTTCCCGTTCTTCGACCACCAGCACGCCGTCAAGGATTTCCCATTCAACGGCACGATCCGAGCGGTTGACGATGCGGAAACTGGCGCGACCGGCCGGCACCGTCAACGCGTTCGGTTCGCAGCTGTGGGGGTGAATGGTCACCAGCACTTCGTCATGGTTGGCCTGGCGTTTGGCCGCGGCCATTTTCGAGGCGTAGTAGAACAGGCCGCCGGCGGCGATCATCACGATCACCGAACCGGCCACCGCCCAGCGCAAGGCGCGGGGAGGGGAGGCCTGGGGAGGGGCTTGATTTGACATGGATGCCCTTACTGACTGGAAAAAATGCATTGGCGCACGCCCACCCTGTGGGAGCGAGACCGGCTTGCCGGCGATGGTCGTTAACGATGACGCTGGAGGCCTGATGCACCGCGGCGCTCTTATCGCGAGCAAGCTTGCTCCTACAAAGAAGCGGAAGAAGGTTGTTTAGCGGGTGCGGGCGCCGGGAGAAAAAACATCACCAACGCCACCAGCAGGTAAATCAGATAAGCGCCGAGGGTGCTGACGGTGGGCGCGTCCTGATAGCCGAACATGCCGGCCAGCACCGAGCCCAGCGGCCCGTCCATTGGCAGCGTCGCGCTGAAATCGAACAGCACGGTTTGCAGCTGATTCCACACCCCAGCTTCATGCAGCGCCTGCACCGAGTTGGCGAGAATGCCGGCCGCGACCACGAGGATGAACAGCCCTGTCCAGCGAAAGAACGCGCCGAGGTTCAGGCGCATGCTGCCGGTGTAAATGAGGAAGCCAACGATGATCGCCAGGATCAGGCCGAGCAGGGCGCCAATCGGGGCCGCCGGGCCTTCGCTTTGCTGGAACACCGCGAGCAGGAAAAACACCGTTTCCAGGCCTTCCCGGGCGACGGCGAAAAACACCATGGCAATCAGCGCCGTGACCTGATGTTTAGAGCCAGTCAGCGCCTGATCGAGGGAGACGTGCAGCGAATGCTTGATCGAACGCGCCACCTTGCGCATCCAGAACACCATGGAACTGAGGATGCCGACCGCCACCAGGCCGACCACACCTTCAAACAGTTCCTGTTGTTTCTGCGGGAACTCAGCGCTGACCAGTTCCAGGCCGCCGCCCACCAGCAGGGCCAGTGCGGCGGCGAGAAACACGCCGATCCACACGGCCGGCATCCACTGGCCACGACCGGTTTGCTTGAGGTAGCTGGCGATGATGCCGACGATCAATGCGGCCTCGATGCCTTCGCGCAGCATGATCAGAAAAGGAACAAGCATTCAGCACCGTCGTGGAATTAGATAGGGTGCTAATTTGTAACATAATGACACTCATTCCCAAATGCCAATAGTTGACATTTACCTGAACCTAACCTGAACAGCCCTCAACATCACCCAAGTACCCCCTGTAGGAGCGAGCGGTGCGGCGATCCGACTTGCCCGCGAAGAGGCCATGTCAGTCACTGTGGATGTTGAATGACACACTGCTTTCGCGAGCAAGCTTCGCTCCTACGGAACTGTGTCGCTGTGCGCTACTATGCCCTCCACTCAAACAACAGGGCACACCCCGCGCAATGTCGGAAAAAGACACCATTTCCATTCAACTGGTGCGTGAAGCGCTGTTGCAAAGTTGCGCCCCTGGCGCTGCCACCGACGAGGTGTTGAACAAGGTCGGCATCGATCCGGCGCTGCTGGAGTCCGCCGTTGCCCGCGTCCCGGCCACGGCCTATGCGCGTTTGTGGCGGTTGCTGGCCCGGCGTGGCGACGATGAGTTTTTTGGCATGGACCCGCGCAAGCTCAAATCCGGCAGCCTGGAGTTTCTGTGCCGCTGCTCGATGGTCCAGCCGAGCCTTGCCGCCGGCCTGACTTCGGGGCTGGGGTTTCTGTCGTTGATGCTCGAACACCTGCCCGCGCAGCTGGTTCGTCAGCAAAGTCTCGCGGAAATCGTCTTGCTGGAAGACGACCAGGACCCTCGCCGCGCGTTCACCTATTTCACCTACTGGATGATCGTTCACGGTGTTGCGTGTTGGCTGGCCGGGCGGCGGATTCCGATTCTGGCCATCGAGTTGCGCTGCCCGGAACCGGATTTCTGTGATGACTATCAGGTGATGTTTTCCGAGAACCTGCGTTTCGACCGGCCGCGCACCCGAATGATTTTTTCGGCCGATTGCCTGGATCTGCCGATCAAGCGCAGCGCGGAAGAACTCAAGCGCTTCCTGGCCCATGCGCCGGCCAATATTCTGGTCAAGTACCGCGACCCGGAGAGTCTGGCGAGTCGGATCAAGCACGATTTGCGGCAATTGCCCGCCGAGCAGTGGCCGGAAACCGAACCTCTGGCACAGCAACTGTGCATGTCGGCCTCGACCTTGCGGCGGCGGCTGGCGGAGGAGGGGCAGACCTATCAAGGCCTCAAGGACGGCGTGCGCAAGGAACTGGCCATTGTCTGGCTGGCGGAGCCGAGTATCAGCTTCGCCGAAATCGCCACGCGGCTGGGGTTTGCCGATGCGAGCTCGTTCTACAAGGCGTTTCGCAAATGGTCGGGGTCGAATCCGGGGCATTATCGGAGTTTGATTCTGACCGAGGCGAGCTGATCCGGGTTTTGTGGTGATTGGGCGGGCCTCTTCGCGGGCAAGCCTCGCTCCTACAGAGAAATGCGATCCCCTGTAGGAGCGAGGCTTGCCCGCGAAGGCGTCAAACCAGGCGCCACATCTGTTGGATCTTGGCCAAACCAGTCAGACAACTTGATAGCTTTGACCATTGCCCCACCCCCCGCGCAGAGCGAGTATTTCGCTGTTGGTTACGCTTCCCCCAACCTAATAAAAATACCGAGGGATTCTGGCAATGCGCGATTACTTGTCTGCCACGTCACAGTTCAATTATCAGCACACCGTCGACGCCGCACTCGCGGGTAACCTGACGGCCCTCAATGCCTGTGTCGAGTGTTGCGACCGGCATGCGTTGCCAGGTCGCATCGCGCTGTTCTGGGAAGGCCGGGACGGCACCAGTGCGACGTACACCTTCAGCGACTTGCAGGACAAGGCTGCACGTTTCGCCAATTTCCTGCTGGCGCAGGGCGTAAAAAAAGGCGACAAGGTCGCCGGCCTGCTGCCGCGCAATATCGAATTGTTGATCACCGTGTTCGCCACCTGGCGCATCGGCGCGGTGTATCAGCCGCTGTTCACCGCGTTCGGCCCCAAGGCCATCGAACACCGCTTGAGCAGCTCCGGCGCCAAAGTGGTGGTGACCGACGCAGTCAATCGCTCGAAACTCGCTGAAGTCGCCGACTGCCCGACCATCGTCACCGTCGGCGGTGCAAAAGGCCAGGGCATCGTCCGTGGCGATTTCAGTTTCTGGGCCGAACTGGCCAACTATTCCGCTGACTGCGAACCGGTGCTGCTGACCGGCGAAGACCCGTTCCTGCTGATGTTCACCTCTGGCACGACCGGCCCGTCGAAAGCGCTTTCGGTGCCGCTCAAGGCAATCGTCGCGTTCGAGAGCTACACCCGCGACGCCGTGGACCTTCGCCCTGAAGACGCTTTCTGGAACGTCGCCGATCCGGGTTGGGCCTACGGCATCTATTTCGGCGTCACCGGGCCGATGGCGATGGGGCATCCGATCACCTTTTACGATGGCCCGTTCACCCTCGAAAGCACCTGCCGGGTGATCAATAAATACGGCATCACCAACCTCACTGGCTCACCGACCGCCTATCGTCTGCTGATCGCCGGTGGCGATGAGTTCGCTAAGTCGATCAAAGGCAAGCTTCGCATCGTCAGCAGCGCCGGCGAGCCGTTGAACCCGGAAGTGATCCGCTGGTTCGCCGACAACCTCGGCGTGGTGATTCACGACCATTATGGCCAGACCGAATTGGGCATGGTCCTGTGCAACCACCACGGCCTCGATCATCCGATCCACATGGGCGCCGCCGGTTTTGCTTCGCCGGGCCACCGCATCGTGGTGCTGGACGAGGAGTACAAGGAACTGGGTGTCGGCCAACCGGGCATCCTCGCCATCGACCGCACTCAGTCGCCGATGTGCTGGTTCAACGGCTACGAAGGCGCACCGACCAAAGCCTTCGTCGGCAACTATTACCTGAGCGGCGACACCGTCGAGTGGAACCCGGACGGCAGCATCAGTTTCGTCGGCCGCAGTGACGACGTGATCACCACTTCCGGCTATCGCGTCGGCCCGTTCGATGTGGAAAGCGCATTGATCGAACACCCGGCCGTCGTCGAAGCCGCCGTGGTGGGCAAACCCGATCCGGAGCGCACCGAACTGGTCAAAGCCTTCGTCGTGCTCAGCGCGCAATACCGTGCCGCGCCGGAGTTGGCCGAAGAACTGCGCCAACATGTGCGCAAACGTCTGGCCGCGCACTCGTACCCCCGTGAAATCGAATTTGTCAGCGAATTGCCGAAAACCCCAAGCGGCAAATTGCAGCGCTTTATCTTGCGCAACCAGGAAATCGCCAAGGCTCAAGAGGCCTCAGCGAAGAACGTTTCAGCTTGAATCCAAGGAAACAATGATGCAGATCGAAAACAAGGTTTTTCTCGTCACCGGCGGTGCCTCCGGGCTCGGTGCGGCCACGGCTGAAATGCTGGTCGCGGCCGGCGCCAAAGTGATGCTGGTGGACATGAACGCCGAAGCGGTCGCGGCCCAGGCTGAACGTCTTGGCGCGCAAAGCGTGGTCGCGGACATCAGCAACGAAGCGGCGGCGGAAGCGGCGGTGCAGGCCACGGTCAAGGCCTTCGGTGGCCTGAACGGTCTGGTCAACTGCGCCGGCATCGTGCGTGGCGAGAAGATCCTCGGCAAAAACGGTCCGCATGCACTGGCCAGTTTCAGCCAGGTGATCAACGTCAACCTGATCGGCAGCTTCAACATGCTGCGTCTGGCGTCGGCGGCCATCGCCGAAACCGAGCCGGATGCTGATGGCGAGCGCGGTGTGATCATCAACACCGCTTCCGCTGCAGCCTATGACGGCCAGATCGGCCAGGCGGCCTATGCGGCATCGAAAGGCGCGATTGTCAGCCTGACCTTGCCGGCGGCTCGTGAACTGGCGCGCTTCGGTATCCGTGTGATGACCATCGCCCCGGGGATTTTCGAGACGCCGATGATGGCCGGCATGACCCCGGAAGTCCGCGATTCCCTTGCCGCTGGCGTGCCGTTTCCACCACGTTTGGGCAAACCGGCCGAGTACGCGCAGCTGGTCAGGCATATCATTGATAACAGCATGCTCAATGGCGAGGTGATCCGTCTCGACGGTGCCTTGCGCATGGCCGCCAAGTAAGGAGGATTTGTCATGACCCTTTCCCACGATCCAATCGTTATCGTCAGCGCCGTCCGTACCCCAATGGGCGGTTTCCAGGGCGAACTGAAAAGCCTGACTGCACCGCAATTGGGTGCCGCCGCGATTCGCGCCGCTGTTGAGCGCGCCGGTGTTGCGCCGGACGCGGTTGAAGAAGTGCTGTTTGGCTGCGTGCTGCCCGCCGGCCTCGGCCAGGCCCCGGCGCGCCAGGCTGCACTGGGCGCCGGGCTGGATAAATCGACCCGCTGCACCACCCTGAACAAGATGTGCGGTTCCGGTATGGAAGCGGCCATTCTGGCTCATGACATGCTGCTCGCCGGCAGCGCCGATGTGGTGGTGGCGGGTGGCATGGAAAGCATGTCCAACGCGCCATACCTGCTGGACCGCGCCCGTAGCGGCTATCGCATGGGCCATGGCCGTGTGCTCGACTCCATGTTCCTCGACGGCCTGGAAGACGCCTACGACAAGGGCCGCCTGATGGGCACTTTCGCGGAAGATTGCGCTGAAACCAACGGCTTCAGCCGCGAAGCCCAGGATGCGTTTGCCATCGCTTCGACCACCCGCGCGCAGCAGGCGATCAAGGACGGCAGCTTCAAGGACGAGATCGTGCCGCTGACCGTGACCGTCGGCAAAGAGCAAGTCGTCATCAGCAACGACGAACAGCCGCCGAAAGCCAAACTGGACAAGATTGCCTCGCTGAAACCGGCCTTCCGCGAAGGCGGCACGGTGACGGCGGCGAACTCCAGTTCGATTTCTGACGGTGCGGCGGCGTTGGTGCTGATGCGCCGTTCCGAAGCGGACAAGCGCGGCCTGAAACCGCTGGCGGTGATCCATGGCCACGCGGCATTCGCCGACACGCCGGGCCTATTCCCGGTGGCACCGATCGGCGCGATCAAGCGGCTGATGAAGAAAACCGGCTGGTCGCTGAATGACGTGGACCTGGTGGAAGTCAACGAAGCCTTTGCCGTGGTCGGCATGGCAGCGATGACCCATCTGGAAATCCCCCACGCGAAACTCAACGTGCACGGCGGCGCTTGCGCCTTGGGCCACCCGATCGGTGCGTCCGGCGCGCGGATCCTCGTGACCCTGCTCTCGGCCCTGCGCCAGAAAGGCCTGAAACGCGGCGTTGCGGCGATCTGCATCGGCGGCGGCGAAGCCACGGCGATGGCCGTGGAATGCCTGTACTAGGCCAACCTACCCCCTGTGGGAGCCAGCCTGCTGGCGATGCGGTATGTCATAAAAGCAGACAGTGACTGACACGACGCCATCGCCAGCAGGCTGGCTCCCACAGAGTTCTGTGTCGTACCCAGGATTTTAAGGATTTGCCATGATTCCCAATGACGAACAACTGCAGATCAGCGAAGCGGCCCGGCAGTTTGCCCAGGAACGGCTGAAACCGTTCGCCGCCGAATGGGACCGTGAGCACCGTTTTCCCAAGGAAGCCATCGGCGAAATGGCTGAACTGGGCTTCTTCGGCATGCTGGTGCCCGAACAGTGGGGCGGGTGCGACACCGGCTACCTGGCCTACGCCATGGCCCTGGAAGAAATCGCCGCCGGCGACGGCGCCTGCTCGACCATCATGAGCGTGCACAACTCGGTCGGCTGCGTGCCGATCCTCAACTACGGCAACGACGACCAGAAAGAACGCTTTCTCAAACCGTTGGCCAGCGGTGCAATGCTTGGCGCTTTCGCCTTGACCGAGCCGCAGGCCGGCTCCGATGCCAGTGGCCTGAAAACCCGTGCGCGCCTGGAAGGCGATCATTACGTCCTGAACGGTTGCAAACAGTTCATCACCTCCGGGCAGAACGCCGGCGTGGTGATCGTGTTTGCGGTGACGGACCCGAGCGCCGGCAAACGCGGGATCACCGCACTGATCGTGCCGACCGATTCACCGGGCTACAAAGTCGCCCGCGTCGAGGACAAACTCGGCCAGCATGCGTCCGACACCTGCCAGATTTTGTTCGAAGACGTCAAAGTGCCGGTGGCCAACCGCTTGGGCGAGGAGGGCGAAGGCTATCGAATTGCCCTGGCCAACCTCGAAGGCGGCCGCGTCGGCATCGCTTCGCAATCGGTGGGCATGGCCCGAGCCGCGTTTGAAGCGGCGCGGGATTACGCCCGTGAGCGCGAGAGTTTCGGCAAACCGATCATCGAGCATCAGGCCGTCGCGTTCCGCCTCGCGGACATGGCGACCCAGATCGCCGTCGCCCGGCAAATGGTGCATTACGCCGCTGCGCTGCGTGACAGCGGCAAACCGGCGTTGGTCGAGGCGTCCATGGCCAAACTGTTCGCCTCGGAAATGGCCGAAAAGGTCTGCTCTGCTGCATTGCAAACCCTCGGCGGTTACGGTTACCTGAACGACTTCCCGCTGGAGCGGATCTACCGCGACGTGCGGGTATGCCAGATCTACGAAGGCACCAGCGATATTCAGCGCATGGTCATTTCGCGCAGTCTTTAAGAAGGAGTCCATTGTGAGTTACGAAACGATTTTGCTGGAAATCCATGGCCGTGTCGGCCTGATCACCCTGAACCGTCCGCAGGCGCTGAACGCGTTGAACGCGCAGATCGTCAGCGAACTGAACCATGCCCTCGATGGCCTGGAAGCCGATTCGAACATCGGTTGCATCGTGCTGACCGGCTCGAAAAAAGCCTTCGCCGCCGGTGCCGACATCAAGGAAATGGCTGAGCTGACCTACCCGCAGATCTACCTCGACGATCTGTTCAGCGACAGCGATCGCGTGGCCAACCGCCGCAAGCCGATCATCGCTGCTGTGAACGGTTTTGCCCTGGGCGGTGGTTGTGAACTGGCGTTGATGTGCGACTTCATCCTGGCCGGCGATAACGCCCGGTTCGGCCAACCGGAAATCAACCTCGGCGTGTTGCCGGGCATGGGCGGCACCCAGCGCCTGACTCGCGCAGTCGGTAAAGCCAAGGCGATGGAAATGTGCCTGAGCGGGCGTTTGATCGATGCGGTTGAAGCGGAGCGTTGCGGGATCGTCGCGCGGATCGTTCCAGCGGATGAATTGCTGGAAGAAGCGCTGAAAGTCGCCGCGTTGATCGCCAAGAAGTCGCTGCCGATTGCGATGATGGTCAAGGAAAGCGTCAACCGCGCCTTCGAAGTGAGCCTGTCGGAAGGCGTGCGCTTTGAGCGTCGGGTGTTCCATGCGGCGTTTGCGACGCAGGATCAGAAGGAAGGGATGGCGGCGTTTATTGCCAAGCGTGAGGCGGAGTTCGTCGGTAAGTGATGTAGCGTTCTCACGGACGTCTTCGCGGGCAAGCCTCGCTCCTACGGGTTATGTGTTGTTCATGCGAACACCGATAACCTGTAGGAGCGAGGCTTGCCCGCGAAGCTTTTTAAGGTTCACACCAGATAATTCTTCAACTCGCGGGCAATCACCATCCGCTGAATCTCGCTAGATCCTTCATAAATCTGCGTGATCCGCGCATCCCGGTAGTAACGCTCCACCGGGTAATCCTCCAGATACCCGTACCCGCCATGGATCTGCATCGCTGACGAGCAGACCTTCTCAGCCATTTCCGAGGCAAACAGCTTGGCCTGCGAAGCCTCCGACAGACACGGCTTGCCGGCACTGCGCAACCGCGCGGCGTGCAGGATCATCAACCGTGCAGCGTTGAGTTGCATGTGCATGTCGGCCAGCATGTTGGCGATGCTCTGGTGCTCGATGATCGGCTTGGCGAACTGCACGCGATCACGGGAGTAGGCCAGCGCCGCTTCGAAAGCGGCACGCGCGATACCCAAGGCCTGCGCGGCGATGCCGATGCGTCCGCCTTCGAGGTTGGAGAGGGCGATGGCCAGGCCTTTACCGCGTTCACCCAACAGATTGGCTTCGGGGATGGTGCAGTTGCTCAGGGTGACTGCGCAGGTATCGGAGGCGCGAATGCCCATCTTGTGTTCGGTGCGATCAACGATGAAACCGGCGGTATCGGTCGGCACCAGAAACGCCGAGATACCACGCTTGCCCAGGTCCGGATCGGTCACGGCAAACACAATCGCCAGTTTCGCCCGTTTACCGTTGCTGACGAATTGCTTGGCGCCGTTGATCACCCACTGGCCGTCGCGCAGTTCGGCGCGGGTACGCAGGTTATGCGCCTCGGAACCGGCTTGCGGCTCGGTCAGGCAGAAGCAGCCGATGGCCTTGCCGCTGGCCAGATCCGGCAACCAGGTCTGTTTCTGTTCGTCGGTGCCGTAGTTCATGACCGGCCCGCAACCCACGGAATTGTGGATGCTCATCAGTGCGCCCGTGGCGCCGTCGCCGGCGGAAATCTCTTCCACCGCCAGGGCGTAGGCGACGTAATCGACATAAGTGCCGCCCCATTCCTCGGGCACCACCATGCCCAGCAGCCCCAGTTCGCCCATCTTCGCCACCAGACCGTCGTCGATCCAGCCGGCCTTTTCCCAGGCTTGCGCGTGGGGCGCGATTTCGCCGCGGGCAAAGTCCCGGGCCATGTCGCGGATCATGACTTGCTCTTCGCTCAATTCGATATCGTGCATGGCTCAGCTCCCGCTCCGGTCAAACCCTTTGAAAAAACTCGCGACGTGTGTGGCGTCCAGCGCCTGCAAGGTCGGCGGGTTCCAGCGCGGGGTCTTGTCTTTGTCGATCAGCAAGGCGCGCACGCCTTCGATCAGGTCGCCGCGCTCGAACCACTGACGGTCCAGGTGCAGCTCCAGGGCAAAACAGTCTTCCAGACTCAGGTGCCGACCGCGCCGCAGCATTTCCAGGGTCACGCCCATGGCCAACGGTGAACGGCTTTGCAGCAGGTCGGCGGTGGTGGTCGCCCATTCATGGCTGTCGGCAACCGTGACGTCGCGCAGTTGTTCAACAATACCCGGCACATCGGGCAGGGCGAAGAAGTGATCGATGGCCGGGCGCAGCGCTTCCAATGGCGCGTCCGGTAGTTGCTGCACGGCGAGTCGGGCCAGCAGGCCTTGCAGGTCCTTGAGCGGCGTGTCGTGCCATTCCAGCTGATCGAGTTTTTCGTCCAGCGTCGCCAGTTTGCTGCTGTCCAGATACCAGTCGGCCAGGCCGCAATAGAGCGCATCCGCCGCACGGATCTGCACGCCGCTGACGCCCAGGTAGATCCCCAGTTCACCGGGGATGCGCGGCAGGAAGTAGCTGCCACCGACGTCCGGGAAATAACCGATGGCCACTTCCGGCATCGCCAGGCGGCTTTTCTCGGTGACCACGCGTAAATCGGCGCCTTGCACCAGGCCCATGCCGCCACCCAGGACGAAGCCGTCCATCAGAGCGAGAACCGGTTTGCGGTAATGGTGAATCGCGAGGTCGAGGGCGTATTCCTCGACGAAGAAGTCTTCGTGCAGGGTGTCGCCGTTTTTGAAGCTGTCATACAGCGAGCGGATGTCGCCGCCGGCACAAAAGGCTTTTTCGCCGGCACCGCGCAAGACCACCGCGTGAATGTTCGAGTCCTGCGCCCAGGCGTCGAGCTGACGCTGCAGATTGCGCACCATGTCGAGGGTAATGGCGTTGAGGCCGGCGGGGCGGTTGAGGGTCAGGTGACCGATATGGTTGCGAACCTCGGCCAGCACGTCGTTTTGCGTGGCATCCATGGACGAAGTCCACTTCGATGAAACCTGAGCAGTCATCACTAACTCCCTGCTTTTATTGTTCTTTATAGAGAAGCTCGCGCGCGAGCGATGCTGGATCGTAACAGTGCAAATTTGCCTAGTACAACCCGGATATGTGCAGGTCTCGTGTGCATTTTTGTAATAGCGCTGAAGAACTTCCCTCTCAAGACCACCGCGGGCCGCGCTCACGACCGAATCGGCTGTGAAAACAGCCTTATCAGCGCAATCGGGGCGTCTGGAACGGCCCTTACGACACCTGCAACAGGTTATCTGTTGGCATTCTGGCCGTGCTTTTGAAGCCGTCTGTGCCGAGGGTTTCAGGCTGGAGGCCGCAACGTGCGGCCCCTCGAACAAAACAATAAGAACGCTGTTGCGGCTCGCGCCGCACCGACTCTCTGTTCCTGCCCATAAAGGCGGTCCGGTTCGCCAGGCCGCGATAACTCCAAACAAATCGGGACTCAAGAAGATGAATATCAAATGGCTGACTTTGCCGACACTCGCGCTGCTGTGCTGCACCACCGGCGCCCATGCCAAGGAATGGAAAGAGCTGCGATTCGGCGTCAACCCAAGCTACCCGCCTTTTGAGTCAACCACCGCCGATGGCGGCGTGCAGGGCTTTGGCGTGGACCTGGGCAACGCGATCTGTGCCGAGCTGAAACTGACTTGCGTGTGGGTCAGCAATGATTTCGACGGGCTGATTCCAGCCCTCAAGGCCGGCAAGTTCGACGCCATCGAATCGTCGATGACCGTGACCGAGCCGCGCAAAAAGCAGATCGACTTCACCGACCGTCTGTACGCCGGGCCGACCGCCATCGTCACCCGCAAGGACTCCGGGCTGCTGCCCACCGCCGAGTCGCTGCGGGGCAAGACCATCGGTTACATGCAGGGCACGATTCAGGAAACCTACGCCAAGGCCAAACTGGGGCCGGGCGGCGTGAAGCTGCGCGCTTATCAGAATCAGGATCAGGTGTACGCCGACCTGGTTTATGGCCGTCTCGATGCGTCGATCCAGGACAAGCTGCAAGCACAGATGAGCTTTCTCACATCGCCACAAGGGGCTGACTTCCAGAACAGCGAAGGCATCAGCGACCCGTTGGTGCCGTCGGAAATCGCCATCGGCGTGCGCAAGGACAACGAAGAACTCAAAGGCATGCTCAATGCCGCCATCAAGGCCCTGCATGACAAGGGCATCTACGCACAGATCCAGCAGAAGCATTTCGGCGATCTGGACCTCTACAACAACTGATCCTCGCGCCCCAAGACACTGTGCCGTGAACCGGCACAGTGTTTCATCGTGGGCGCCTCAAGACAGGTGACTGGCGTGAATTCCTTCCTGAATCTGATCGGGCTCGATGTTTCGGCCCTGCAAGGCTATGGCCCATTGTTGCTGCACGGCACCTGGGTCACGCTGAAACTGTCGGCGCTCTCGCTGCTGGTGAGCATGGCGCTGGGGCTGCTCGGCGCGGCGGCAAAGCTGTCGCCGCTGAAGCTGTTAAACCTGCCGGCAACCTTCTACACCACCTTGATTCGCGGTGTGCCGGACCTGGTACTGATGCTGCTGATTTTCTACAGCCTGCAAGGCTGGCTGAGCAGCCTGACCGAAGCGATGGGCTGGCCGTACATGGAAATCGACCCGTTCGTGGCCGGGATTATCACCCTCGGGTTTATCTATGGCGCGTATTTCACCGAGACCTTTCGCGGGGCGATCCTCAGCGTGCCGCGTGGACAGCAGGAAGCCGCGGCGTGTTTCGGTTTGAACCGCTGGCAGCGGTTTCGCTTCGTGGTGTTTCCGCAAATGATGCGTTTCGCCTTGCCGAGCCTGGGCAACAACTGGCTGGTGTTGCTCAAGGCCACGGCGCTGGTGTCGATCATCGGCTTGTCGGACCTGGTCAAGGTCGCGCAAGAGGCCGGTAAAAGCACCTTCAACATGCTCGATTTCCTGCTGATGGCGGGGGCGCTTTATCTGCTGATCACCAGCGCGTCGAACTACGCCTTGCGAGTGTTGGAGCGGCGTTACAACCAGGGCGTACGGGGGATGGTGCGATGATCGAGTTGATTGCCGAATACTGGAAACCCTTTCTGTTCAGCGACGGCGAGACCCTCACAGGCCTGGCGATGACCCTGTGGTTGCTGGTGGCGAGCATCGCGATGGGCTTTGTCCTGTCGTTGCCGTTGGCGATCCTGCGCACCTCGCGCTGGGGCTTGCTGCGCTGGCCGGTTCAGCTGTTTACCTACGTGTTTCGCGGTACGCCGCTGTATATCCAGCTGCTGATTTGCTACAGCGGGATCTACGGCATCGCGGTGGTGCGCTCGCAGCCGCTGCTCGAAGCGTTCTTTCGCGACGCGATGAATTGCACGCTGCTTGCGTTCACCCTCAACACTTGCGCCTATACCGTGGAAATTTTCGCCGGGGCGATCCGCAGCATTCCCTACGGTGAGATCGAGGCCGCCCACGCTTATGGTTTGAGCGGCTGGCGTCTGTACCTGCGACTGATCCTGCCCTCGGCGCTGCGCCGGGCGCTGCCGTATTACAGCAACGAAGTGATTCTGATGCTGCACGCGACTTCGGTGGCCTTCACCGCAACCATTCCGGACATTCTCAAAGTCGCCCGCGACGCCAACGCCGCGACCTTCATGACCTTTCAGGCGTTCGGCATTGCCGGCCTGCTGTACCTCGCGTTGTCGTTTGGCCTGGTTGTCGCATTTCGTCTCGCGGAAAAGCGCTGGCTGAGCTTTCTCGGGCCGACTCATTAATCCAATTATCCAGAGCAGCGCCGAATCGGGTGCTGCTGCAGGGGTGTCTGCATGTACAAACTCACGGTTGAAAATCTGTATAAACGTTTTGGTGACAATGAAGTGCTCAAGGGCGTCTCGTTGAATGCGCGGGCAGGGGACGTGGTGAGCATGATCGGCGCCAGCGGTTCAGGCAAAAGCACCATGCTGCGCTGCATCAATTTTCTGGAACGGGCGGACGAGGGCGCCATCGAACTCGACGGCGAACGGGTCATCACTCGCCCGGGCACGGGTGGCATGCGCGTCGCCCATCCGGCACAGTTGCAGCGCTTGCGCACGCGCCTGGCGATGGTGTTCCAGCATTTCAACTTGTGGAGTCACCTGACCGTCCTGGAAAACATCGTGTTGGCGCCGTGCCGGGTGCTGGGCATCAGCCGCAAGGCGGCTGAAGAAAGTGCGCGGGCTTATCTGGACAAGGTCGGCTTGCCGCAGCGAGTCGCCGATCAATACCCGGCGTTTCTCTCCGGCGGCCAGCAGCAACGGGTGGCGATTGCCCGGGCACTGGCGGTGGAGCCGGAAATTCTGCTGTTCGACGAGCCGACCTCGGCCCTTGATCCGGAATTGGTCGGCGAAGTGCTCAAGGTGATTCAGGCACTGGCGGAAGAAGGCCGGACCATGTTGATGGTGACCCACGAAATGGGCTTTGCCCGACAGGTGTCGAGCCAGGTGTTGTTCTTGCATCAGGGGCGGGTCGAGGAGCAGGGTGATGCGACGATCCTCGACCGGCCAAACAGTGAACGTTTGCAGCAATTCCTATCGGGTCGTTTGAAGTGAGGCAAGACGTACATGGCGGATATCCGCGATCTGTCGATCGTGCTTGATCGTATCGATCAGGCAATCATTGAAGTGCTGCGCCATGAAGGGCGCATCACTTACCAAAAGCTTTCGGAGCGCGTGCACCTGACCCCCAGGCCGTGCCTGGAACGGGTGCGCAAGCTTGAACAGCTCGGGGTCATTCGCGGTTACGGGGCGATCCTCGATGAGAAAAAACTGACACCGGGGTTGTCTTTGCTGGTGTTGGTTGCGCTGTCGAACCAGAGCGGGCGGGCGGCGCAAAAAGCCTTCGAAGCCAAGGTCCGTGCTTGCCCGCAGGTGCTGGAGTGTCGCTTGATCAGCGGTGCGTTCGACTACAGCCTGCGCATGCGTTGCCGCGACATGGAACATTACCGGGTACTGACCGAAGTCTGGTTCGACGACCCGGAGCTGCACATCGACAAACTGGTCAGCCACCCGGAACTGGCGATGGTCAAGACCACGATGGAGTAATAATCACCGCAGTTCCCTTGTGGGAGCGGGCTTGCTCGCGAAAGCGGAGTGTCAGTCGACATTGATGTTGGATGACACTCCGCTTTCGCGAGCAAGCCCGCTCCCACATTTGGTTTTTGGTGTCTGCCGAATCGGCTGGGCAAGACAAAAACTACAGCCGTTTCCATCACCTTAAAAACCCTTATCAACCGGGTTTTCCCGCTCCCGAAACAGACAATGAGCCTCTCTCAACCCTCATTGAATCTGTGCCCATGCAAACCACCAATACCGTTTTGATGATTCGCCCGACACGTTTCTCTTTCAATCAGGACACGGCGGCGAACAACCGTTTTCAGCGCCCGGCCGCCGTGTCCGAAGACGTTCAGCTCAAGGCCCTGCAAGAATTCGACGGCTACGTTGCCGCGCTGCGCGGGCAAGGCGTCGAGGTCCTTGTGCACAACGACCTTGAAGCCCCGCACACGCCAGACTCGATCTTTCCCAACAACTGGTGGAGCAGCCACCCCGACGGCACGTTGGTGCTGTACCCGATGCAGGGCCACAACCGGCGCCTGGAGCGGGATAAAGGTGTGCTCGACTGGCTGCGCGACGAATACCGGGTCGAGCAGTTGCTGGACCTTTCCAGCCTCGAACAGCAGGAAGTCTTCCTTGAAGGCACCGGCAGCATGGTGCTGGATCGTCAGCAGCGTATTTGCTACGCCGGCTACTCCACCCGCACCCACGCCCGGGCGCTGGATGAGGTGGTCAACCATCTGGGTTACGAGCTGTGCGCGTTCACGGCGCAGGACCGTCAGGGCGTCGCGATTTACCACACTAACGTGATGATGAGCGTCGGTACGCGGCTGGCCATTGCCTGCCTGGCATCGGTCACGAACCCGAGCGAACGCCTGGCCCTGCGCTCGCGGCTGGAAGACAGCGGCAAGCAAGTCATCGCGCTGAACTGGAGCCAGTTGGAATCCTTTGCCGGCAACATGCTGGAAGTTCAAAGCAGTGCGGGCGACCCCGTGCTGGTGATGTCACGTACCGCCTGGCAAGCGTTGGACACCCGCCAGCGTCGGTTGATCGAGGCCCACACCACGCCGCTGCCGGTGAACATCGACACCATCGAACGCATCGGCGGCGGCAGCGCCCGCTGCATGTTGGCCGAAGTATTCCTGCCCAAACACCTGACTGCCAAGGAGCAAGTGCGATGATCGTCCGTCCCGCCACACCGGCTGACCTGCCGGCACTCCTGGCCCTGGCCCATAGCGCCGGGACCGGTTTGACCACCTTGCCTGCCGATGCGCCGCGTTTGCGCCAGCGTCTGGAATGGGCCGCGAAAACCTTTGCCGGCGACGCCGAGCGTGCCGATGCCGACTACCTGTTTGTGCTGGAGAACGACCAGAAAGAGGCGATCGGTATTTGTGCGCTGGCCGGTGCCGTCGGCCTGCGCGAGCCCTGGTACAACTATCGAATGGGCTTGTTTGTCGCGGCGTCGAAAAACCTCGGGATCAATCAACAACTGCCGACGTTGTTCCTGGGTAACGACATGACCGGGCAATCGGAGTTGTGCTCATTGTTCCTGCACGCCGATCATCGCAGCGGCCTGAACGGGCGCTTGTTGTCGAAGGCGCGGTTCCTGTTTCTCGCAGAGTTCCGTCAGCACTTCGGCGACAAGGTCATTGCAGAGATGCGCGGCTACTCGGACGAAGCAGGCATTTCACCGTTCTGGGAAGGGCTGGGGCGGCACTTTTTCAAGATGGACTTTGCCGATGCCGATTATCTTACCGGCCTGGGCAACAAGACCTTCATCGCGGAACTGATGCCCAAGTTTCCGCTGCCGACCTGCCTGTTGCCGGAAGCAGCGCGTTCGGTGATTGGCCGCGTCCATCCCAACACCGAGCCGGCGCTGGGCATGCTGCAGGCGGAAGGATTCGAACACCGCGACTACATCGACATTTTCGACGGCGGGCCGCTGATTGAATGCGCCACCGCCGACATCCGCGCGGTGCGTGACAGTCAGGTGCTGCAATTGAGCCTTGGCACCCCCGGAGAACAGGCGGCGACTTACCTGATTCACAACCGCCAGTTTGCCGAGTGCCGAATAACCGCAGCACCGGCGCGGGTGGCGGCGGGTACGTTGATTGTCGATGCCCAGACCGCAAAAACGCTGGGGTTGAGTGCCGGTGCATCGGTGCGGGCGGTGAGTCTGGCAGTACCGGCCAAGCAATTATCTGCGGCCTGACTCGAACCTTCAGGAGCGAGACTGCTCGCTCCTGAAGGGTTCTGTAGGGTGTCAGGTTCTGCGGCTAAGGACCTCAGTGATACTGCGCCGCTTGGCATGCAACTCACTGGCTTGAATCAACTGTTCAAGGTCTTCGGGCGTGACATCAAAGAAAGCTTCCATGTCCGCCAGCGCCCGTTTCAGATCCTGGGCAGTGATCGCCTGGCTGTCGATGGGCGGGTGATCGGCTGGCACCATCGGCACCGGTTCGCTGGCGCGTCTTGGGTAACGAATGCGCGTCAGGTTGTTGTATGCGAGCGCGCTGAGCAACATCGTCGAGGCGCCGAGCATTACCGGGCCGAGGGCTTTCCAGTCCAGCGCGATGGTCGCCGGGTCTGCCAATACCAGCAGCAACGCCAAGGCACCGGCCGGCGGATGCAGGCAACGCAGCCAGCACATCAGAATCAGTGACATGCCTGCGGCCAGGCAAGCACTGCCAAGGGTTCGTCCGAGCACGTGGGCGACCAACAATGCGACCACCCCAGCGCTCAAGTAGCCGCCGAGAATCGACCAGGGTTGCGCCAACGCGCCGGAGGACACCGCGAACAACAGCACTGCCGAGGCGCCCAGCGGGCCGATCAGGTGCTGTGCCACTTCGATGCCGAAAACCTGTGAGCACAGCCAGACGCTGAACATCGTACCGAGGGCCATGCCGATGGCGGCACGGCTCCATTCAGAAGGTCGAGTATTGATGGCGGCGGGGAACCAGCGAGCAAACATGAGGTGAACGGTCCGTTGCAAAAGTCGAGGCAAAAAAAAGGCTTAGCTGGGATACCCAGAAAGCCCTTGAAGTCGTTCCAACTATTGGGGGAGGAACGAGGCACAGTGTGCCGCTCATTCCAGACGGAGACAAATTCATATTAATGCAGTTTCAGTGCATTAATTTTGCTGTAAAGCCACCCGGCGTCCGCTCATGAAACACAGGAAACCGCCCATGGCGGTCAGCGCGCTCAGGGCATAAAACATCGTCGGCGCCGGGGTGTGCATCAACAGGAAACCGCAAATCACCGGGCTCAGGGCACCGCCCAGGGCCGCCAGGTTTTGTGCGCCGTAGTAACTGCCGCGCAGTTCTTCCGGGGCCAGGGTGTCGACGAACAGGAATTCGGCGGGGTAAATGATCATTTCGCCGAGGGTGAAGATGAACATCGCGATGCACCACGACACCAGGCTGTCCGCCAGGCTGAAGCCGATCAGGCCGAGGATGAACAGGCTGGTGCCACCGGCAATCCAGTAGCGCAGTTGTTCACGCTTGAGGAAACGGCCGATCTGGTATTGCAGCAGGATCACGCTGATGGCGTTGCAGGCGAGCAGGGCGGCCATGGTTTCCAGGGCGCGTTTGGAGTCCTGGGTCACCAGCAGGTATTGCGACAGGTACAGGGTGAAGCGCCCATGGACCACGGTGCTGAGCAGGCAGCCGCAAGTGAACATGATCAGCGTGCGGTCGTTTTTCAGGGTGATCAGGGTTTTCAGAAAGCTTTGCGGCTGGCCGATCACGGGTGTCTGGCTCGAATCTTTCGGGATCCCGCTCATCAGGAAGATGCTGAAAAACGCAATGCCGCCGGCAATCAGGAACGGCGCAATCGGGTAGACACCGGCGATGACCACGCCGAGCATCGGCCCCGTGGCGTAACCGATGTTGGTCAGGGTGTAGCGCAGGGAAAAGGCCTTGGCGCGCTGACCCATGGGCAGGTTTTCGCTGAGGATCGCCTTCGAGCCGATCAGGAACAGCGCCGAAGCGGTTTCGGTGATCACCAGGGTCAGGGTGGTCAAGTAGAGGTTTTCGGCGAAGGTCAGCAGCACGAAACCGATGGCGCTGGAGAGCATGGCGAGGATCAGCAGCCGGCGCTTTTCGAGGCGGTCGATGATGTAGCCGCCGTAGAGCGCTAGCAGGGTGGCGATGAACACCGCGATGCCCAGCAGCAAGCCAACGTCCTGTTGGTTGAGGCCCAGTTTGTTGCTCAGGAACAACGTGAGCAACGGGCTGGTGATGGCGCGGCTGACGACGATGGTCAGCGATACGATCATCAACCGGCGGATAACAAGCGAGTAAGTGGCCACGGTGGGGCAAATGTCCTTATTCAGATTTCAGGGTGTTCGACGGTGTACCGTGTCGCGCCATTCGCGGGCAAGCCTCGCTCCTACGGGGTTTCGCTGCCCCTGTAGGAGCGAGGCTTGCCCGCGAAGAGGCCCGCGCAGACAACGCAAAATTCAACTCAACCACCGGTCCAGCGAACCAACCGATTCCAGCGTTTCCAACCGCCACAACTGCCCGATCAGTTCCTCTGCCTGCAACCTCGGCATCACCCGCACCGCCAGACTGAAAAACTTCCGTTCCAACGCGTCATCACTCAACGGATTGCCCGGCGCACCCAGTGGCGGGTCGACGCACAGGCTCGCCTGCCGACCGTCCACTGTCCGCACGCTCACCACGGGCTCGCCATCCTCTGACAGTTGCGGGTCCACTACAAGACGAATGCGCGACATCCACAGCGCAATCTGTGGAACACGCCGTTGCTCCTCGTCATACGCCTCCAGCCGGCAATGCCCATGGACCAGGCGTGCGGCGAGGGCGTACGGCAAGCTCATCTGCGCCGCTGCGAGGCTGCTCACTTCCTGAGCGCCGCACATGTCCTGCAGAAACCCGCACAGCGAAACCTCAAGGTCTTCAACCTGATCGACATCCACCTGCAGTTGATCCAGCAACAACCCCAACGCGTCGATGGCCGAATGCGTGCCACGGCACGAGGCGTACGGCTTGATCGAACAGCGGGCGAGCTTCCACACGACGCCCAGGTCGGCATCCAGTGCTTCTGGTTGTGAAGACGCCCCGGCCAGGGTTTTCAGGAAACCGCCCCAGACATCATCGAACAGCTTCGACGGCCCGGTGATGCCTTGCTGCGCAAACCGTGCCGCCAACAATCCACCTTCGGCGGCGCGCCCGCTGTGCAGTTTTTTACTCTGCGAACCGTCGTGGATGAAGGCCCACAAGCCGCCGCTGAAACTGCCGGCAATGCCCAGTGCCGAGAGCATTTGTCCGGCGTTCAAATCCAGGATGCGTGCACTTGCCGCCGCCGCGCCAAACACGCCGCAGGTGGCGGTGGAATGCCAGCCGGCGCCGTTGTGCGCCGAATAACCGCCACAGGCTTCGAGCACGCGGCGGCCGACTTCGTAACCGATGACCACCACCGTGATGAACTCGCGACCACTGACAGGCCGCGTGGACATCGAAACAGCGGCCATCACCGCCGGCAGCACCACCGCGCCGGAATGGTCACAGCCACCGGTGTCGTCCAATTCCAGCGCATGCGCGGCGACGCCATTGAGCATCGCAGCCTGAGCGGCGCCGACCCGCAGGTCCGCGCCCCAGACCAGCGTGCCGCCGGTTTCACCCGAGAACACCAGGCGCGCCTGTTTCGCCACATCGCTGTCAGCCCCGGCCAGCGTCGCGCCAAAGGTGTCGAGTATGTGCCGTTTGGCTTGTGCAACCAGTACCGGGGGCAAGTCTTCAAATCCTGTGTTGACGCAAAACTGCGCCAGTCGTTGCAAACGCTCGGTCATAGGAGGTAGTCCCGATAATGCCGTTCGTACACCGACGCCGGGTGATCCTCGGTCACAGGCGCCGCGGAATCGGCCCACCACTGAGCGACTTCGGCTCCGGTGGCGATCCACACGTCGTTGTGTTGCTGAATACCCTGCAGCAATTCGCGCAACACGCCGATCCGTCCCGGCGTGGCAATGATTTCCGGGTGCAAACGCAGCACGTAACACAGCCCGAAGCGGTGGAACCCGGCGAAGTCCATTTGCAGGTTGCCCAGGGTGTGGCTGTAGGAGGCGATCCGCGATTGCGCCGGCGGCACCGCCGGGCTCAGGTTGAACGCGAAGTAGGGTTCGTCTTCCAGCTCGTAGTGCAAGGGCAGTTCAATCACCTGCGGCGCTGTGGGATGCGCGAACGGCAAGTCATCGCCGCGCCACGAGGAGGACCAATGAATGCCTTGGTCCCTCAGCGCCTCGATGAACCCTGGTGCGCCATTGCCGGCAGGGATGCGAAACCCCGTCGGGCGCTGGCCGGTCAATGCTTGCAGAGCCTCGCAGCCGGCGGCAATTTCGGCGCTCTGCTGCGCCAGATCGAGGGTGTCGTAGTTTTGATGGCGATACCCGGCGCAGGCAATTTCATGCCCTCCGGCCTGGATCGCCTGAAGGTGTTCGGGGTTTTCTTCGGCGACGATGCCGGGGACAAACCAGCTGCTGCGAACCCCCAGTTCCTTGAACAAACCCAGCAGACGCTCGACGCCGCGCTGGCTGCCGTAACGCCATACAGACAGTGTCTTGTCGCGCCCGGCGACTTCCGGCGCCTGGGTGAGAATCCCGTGAATGTCGTTGTAATCGACGGTCAGCACCACGGCGCAGCGATAGCCGTCGGGCCAGACGATGGAATCAGCCATGGTGATGCTCCTTCAGCCACCACTGGGCGACGTCGCGGCAAGTGGCAAACCACACGTCGTCGCGCTGACGCATGTGTTCGAAAAGTTTTTCCAGCAACAGGATGCGTCCCGGTTTGCCGGTGATCTTGGGGTGGAACAGGGTGGTCAGGCACAACCCCTCATTCATGGCGCCGTCGTACTCGCGGCACCAGTTGTCCAGAGTCAGCTCGTAGCTGGCCGTGCGGTCCAGTCCCGAAGGAAAGTCCGGCGCGCGGGTGTAGGCGAGGGAGGCGTAGTCGTCCATTTCCCAGCGACCGGGGATTTCCACCAGTGGCGTGTCGAACCCCGGCACGTTCACCAGGTACGGTCGGTCGTCGCCGCGCATGCTGCTGGAGTAGGTCACGCCGGCTTCCACCAGCATCGCCGGGGTCTCGGCGCGCCAGTCGCCGGACGGCGTGCGGAAACCTTCGGCGCGGATGTTCAGGTGTTTCCAGAACACCTCGCGGGATTTCTTCATCACGTCCTTTTGCTGGTCCAGCGTCAGGGCGTAAAAGGATTCGTGTTTGTAGCCGTGGTACGCCACTTCATGCCCGCGCTCGACAATCGCCTGGCACTGTTTCGGCCAGTTCTCCACGACCCAGGCCGGAACGAAAAACGTAGTCGGGATGCGGAATTCGTCGAGCAGGTCGAGAATCCGTGGCAGCGCCCGGTAAGGGCCGTAACCACCAAAACCGAAGTACTCGGGCTTGTGCCAGATCGAGCCGTTGAGCATCGCATCGCCGGTGGGGCCGTCGAGGTCGAAGGCCAGGGCAAGGCAGGCCTTGTGCTGGTCGGGCCAGGTGGGTTGGGGTGAGGAGGACATCAGTAGCGCTCCGCTCATCTATAGGTAAACACAACCCCTGTAGGAGCGAAGCTTGCTCGCGAATGCGGTGTGTCAGTCAGTAGAGATGTTGAATGACATACCGCATTCGCGAGCAAGCTTCGCTCCTACAGGGCAAGCATTACTTGCCGGCGTTGATGGTTGCCGTCTTGATTGCGCCCAGCTCCAGGTCCCATTTTTTCAGGATGGTCTGATAGCTGCCGTCATCGATCATGCTCTGCAACGCAACCTTCACCGCTTCGCTCAGCTCAGGCTTTTTGTTGCTCAGGCCCATGCCGGAGAACTGCACGGAAATCGGCTGGCCGACCGTTTTGTACATGTCCTTTTCCTGAGTCTTCAGGTACGACAAGGTCTCGCTGCCTTGCATCGCGGCATCGATACGGCTCTGACGCAATTGCGCACGGGCATCCGCCGAGCCTTCGGTGCCGATCACCACGATGGCCGGTTTGCCGGCGGCTTCGCAGTTGGCCTTGCTGTATTCAGCGATTTCCGCCGGGAACGTGGTCCGGCGGCTGGTGCCGACTTTCTTGCCGCACAGGTCGGTGATTTCGTTGAAGTCCTTGTTCTTCTGCAGGGTGTAGAACTGCGGACCGCTGGTGAAGTAGTCGACGAAGGTCACGCTGGCCTGACGCTCTTTGGTGTCGGTCATGCCCGACAGCACCATGTCGACGCGGTCGGTGGTCAGGGCGTTGATCATTTGCTCGAAGCCGGTTTCCTGCCATTTGATCTTCACGCCCAGACGTTCGGCCAGGGCGTTGCCCAGATCAACGTCCACACCGGTGAGGGTATTGGTGGCCGGGTCCTTGAAATCCATCGGCGGGTAGTTCGGCATGATCGCGACGACGATCTCGCCTTTTTCCTTGATGCTGGCCGGCAATTCGGCGGCGAAGCTGACGCTGGATGCCATCAGGCCTGCGAGTACTGCTGGGATTACGATGTTCTTCATGGTCGTTCTCTTATGTGTGTTGTTACGCCAGCCGGCGCTTAGGTTCGAACGGCAGAAATGAAGCTTTGGGTGCGCGGGTTTTGCGGACTTATTAGTATTTCTTCGGGGCTTCCTGCCTCCACGATCTGCCCGCCGTCCATGAACACCATGCGGTTGGATACTTCGCGAGCGAAGCCCAGTTCATGGGTGACGACGATCATGGTCATGCCGGATTGCGCGAGATCGCGCATCACCGACAGCACCTCACCGACCAGTTCCGGGTCGAGTGCCGAAGTGGGTTCATCGAACAGCATCAGCTTGGGCCGCATGGCCAATGCGCGAGCAATGGCGACACGTTGTTGCTGACCACCCGAAAGCTCGATCGGGTAGCTGTTGCGCTTGTCGGCCAGGCCGACGCGGGCGAGCAGTTCCAAAGCTTCTTCGTGCGCCTCCTTGGGCGAACGCTTGAGCACCTGGCACGGCCCTTCGATGATGTTTTGCAGCACAGTCATGTGCGGAAACAGGTTGAAACGCTGGAACACCATGCCGGTGGCCAGGCGTTGACGGGCGATCTGCGACTCGTTGAGTTCGTGCAGTTTGTTGCCGACGATGCGGTAACCCACCAGCTCGCCGTCGACCCACAGGCCGCCCTTGTCGATCTTTTCCAGCTGGTTGACGCAACGCAGCAAGGTGCTTTTGCCGGAGCCGGACGGGCCGATGATGCACAGCACTTCGCCTTGCTCGACTTCGATGTTGATGTCCTTGAGGGCGTGGAAATGGTCGTAATACTTGTTCAGGCTCACGGCCTTGACGATGCTTCTCATGTTCGACTCCTCAAGAACGCTTGCCGGCGCCGCGAGCGAAACGACGCTCCAGACGGCTTTGACCAAAGGACAGCACGGTGACTGTGGCCAGGTACCAGATACCCGCGACGATCAGCAGCTCCATCACTCGGGCGTTGGCGTAGTAGATGTTCTGGGCGTTGTAGAGCAGCTCCGAGTACTGGATGACGCTCGCCAGCGAGGTCATTTTCACCATGCCGATAAACTCGTTGCCGACCGGTGGAATGATGATCCGCATGGCCTGCGGCAGGATGATCCGGCGCAGCGCTTGCAGGCGTGGCATGCCGATCGACTTGGCGGCTTCGTACTGCCCGGTGTCCACCGACAGCAGGCCGGCGCGCACCACTTCGGCGGTGTAGGCACCCTGGTTGATGCTCAAGCCGAGGAGGGCGGCCACGAACGGCGTCATCAGGCTCACGGTGTCCATTTCGAACACGCCAGGGATGCCGATGGTGGGGAAGATCAGCGCCAGGTTGAACCACAACAGCAGTTGAAGGATCAGCGGCGTGCCGCGGAACAGCCAGGTGTAGGTCACTGCCACGTAGCGCAGGATCGGGTTGGCCGACATGCGCATGATCGCCGTGATTACCCCGAACACAATGCCCAGCCCCATCGCCAGCACGGCCATGACGATGGTATTGAGCAAGCCCCACATGATCGCCTGGGACGTGAGGAACTGGCCGATGTACGACCACTCGATCTTGCCTTCGGCGAAGGCCCGCACCAGGCCGATGATCGCGATGACGATGACCGTGGCGAAAAAGATCCGCCCGTAGTAACGCCGTGGCACGTGATCGTACTGGGTGATATCGAACTGGTTTTCCGCCAGTTTGCGCTCCGCCTGGAGTCGTTCTGCCTGAGTCTGGCTCATGTTGTTTCTCCGAACACTGGTATTACAGGTCAAACACAATTCCCTGTAGGAGCGAAGCTTGCTCGCGAAAGCGGTGTGTCATTCACCACTGATGCTGACTGACATGGCCTCTTCGCGGGCAAGTCGGATCGCCGCACCGCTCGCTCCTACAAGGGATCTGCGTTGTCTATCAGAGGCGGAAGCCCTGATAGTTCTCGGTCCATTCGTGTTGCGCGGCGAGGGCGGTCTTCAACCGGCCGATCTGCTCGCGCACCTGCTGCGGCGCCGTACCACCCCAACCGCTACGGGCGGCGATGGCGGCTTCCAGCGTCAGGCTGTCGCGCACTTCCGGGGTCAGGCGCGGGTCGATCTCGGCCAACAGTGCCGGCGAGGCTTCCCACAACTCGATGTCGTGTTTCTCACAGGCCTGAACCAGCGCGCCGGTGATTTCATGGGCTTCCTTGAACGGCACGCCGCGCACTGCCAGCCAGTCGGCCACTTCGGTCGCGAGGGTGAACCCGAGCGGTGCCTGACGGCGCAGCTCTTCAACGTTGACCTTCATGGTCGCGACCATCCCGGCCATGGCGGGCAGCACCAGCAGCAAGGTGTCGACGCTGTCGAGCACGCCGTTCTTGTCTTCGCTCAAGTCGCGGTTATACGACAGCGGCAGGGATTTCAGGGTGGAGAGCAGACCGGTGAGGTTGCCGATCAGGCGACCCGCCTTGCCCCGGGCCAGCTCGGCAATGTCCGGGTTTTTCTTCTGCGGCATGATCGAGCTGCCGGTGGCGTAGGCATCGTCCAGTGCAACCCAGCGAAATTGCCGCGACGACCACAGGCAGAATTCTTCCGCGAGGCGGGAAATGTTGATCCCGAGCATGCTGGCGATAAACAGGAACTCGGCGACGTGATCGCGGCTGGCCACGGCGTCGATGGAGTTTTCGCACACGCCGCTGTAACCCATTTCTTTGGCCGACTGTTGCGGCAGGCGTGCGATGGCGGAACCGGCCATGGCGGCGGCGCCGAGTGGCGACAGCGAGGTGCGGATGTCCCAGTCCACCAGCCGTTGCACGTCACGCAGCATCGATTGGGCATGAGCGAGCAAGTGGTGAGCAAAGACGATCGGTTGCGCCTGTTGCAGGTGAGTGAAACCGGGGCAGATGCTTTCGATGTGCTGTTCGGCCTGATCGACCAGCGCTTGCTGCAAGGCCAGCACTTCGACGGCCAGGGTGCGGACGTGATCACGCAGGAACAGACGCAGGTCGTTGGCGGTCTGGTCGTTGCGCGAACGGCCGGCGCGCAGCTTGCCGCCCAATGGGCCGAGGCGCTCGGTCAGCAGGCGTTCGATGAAGGTGTGGACGTCTTCGTCATCCAGCGTTGGCGCGATGCTGCCGGCTTTGAAGTCAGCGCCGATACCTTCCAGCGCGCCCAGCATGGTGTGGGTTTCCTGCTCGCTCAACAGCCCGGCGCGCTGCAGTTCACGGGCATGGGCCTTGGAACCGGCGAGGTCATACGGGGTCAGGCGAAAGTAGCGTTCGGGGCAACGGGACAGGGCCGCCAGGGCTTCGGATGGGCCGCTTTTGAAGCGGGCACCCCAGAGACGGTCGGTGGTTTGAGACATTGTTGTTTTCCTCGTCGGTAAAGCGAACTGAAATTGATGCGCAGAGCCGGGAAGACCCGCCGGAAATAATTCGGGCGTGGTTCGGCCTAAGCAGTTTTCAAGAGGGCAGTTGCAGCGTTGCGAGAGCTGATCGAAGTGTCAGCTTTTAGTAGTTCGAAATCAGTGAGTTGGCACTGAAGTACGGGGATTATTAGCGGTTGCCAAGCCTGGTTTTCTGTGTTCATTATTATTGGCCAGCTATGTTTTTGTTGTTGGGCACAGGTTGTTGAATAGCGCGCCAGAGGTAAATAAGCATTATGGAAACCCCACTTTCCAATTCCGGAAACCCGGCGCCAAAAACGGCGCATCGGGCGCCACTGGCCCTCAGCGGGCTGGATTTCAAACTGCTCAAAGTGTTCAAGGCCGTGGTCGAGGCCGGTGGTTTCAGTGCGGCGCAGAACGAGCTGAATGTGGGGCTGGCGGCCATCAGCAAACAGATCTCCGACCTTGAAATCCGCATCGGTATGCGCTTGTGCACCCGAGGTCGCGAGGGCTTTCATCTGACCGAAGAAGGCCGTCTGGTGTATCAGGCGTCGATTGATTTATTTGCCTCGGTCGACAACTTTCGCGACCGGCTTAGTTCAGCGCAGAACGAACTTATTGGCGACTTGGGTGTGGGGGTTATTGATAATACTATTTCCGATCTTAATTCACCGTTAGTTGCAGCGCTTAGACGGATAAATGAAGAGTCGCCGAAAGTAAGGTTTCAACTTCAGGCGTCACAACTGGATGAAATTGAAAGAGGGGTCGTAGAGGGACGCCTCGTAGCCGGTATTGTGCCGGTTTATCAGAAACGCGAAGAGTTCGACTATTACACGCTGTATGAAGAACGCTCGGAGGTTTACTGCGCGATCGGCCACCCGTTGTTCTCGGTGCCGGACGCAGAAATTGGCAGCAACGTGCTCAAGGATTACGAGTGCATCAACCACCGCTACGCGATCCACCGCGACAAACTGAATTTTGCCCGATACGACAGTTTTTCCGCCTCGGCCACCCAGGTGGAAGCCGTGGCGCTGCTGATCAAGACCGGGCGTTTCGTGGGTTTTCTACCGCAGCATTACGCCGCGTCGATGGTCGCCCAAGGGCAATTTCGCGCGGTGCGGCCGGACCTCATTCACATCAGCACGCCGTTCAATCTGATCCTGCGTCACAACACCGTGCGCAGTCCGTTGGTGAAGGCGTTTGCCCAGGCGTTGGGCGTTGATTTGAAGGTGCCTGTTTGTTAATCAAACTTTACTGACACCATCAAACTGTAGGAGCTGGCTTGCCAGCGATAGCAATCAAAAGATCACCACAAAGTCCAAGGTCCTCATCGCCGGCAAGCCGGCTCCTACAGTGTTTTGCGTATGCCTCTGTCAATCACGCAACAACCGAAGCCACTGGCCATTGTTGATGCGGAATCGGTAACTTGCGCGAGTCGCCTCGCCCCATCGGAAAGTACATAAACCCGCTGCGCGCCAACCGGTCTGCGTCATACAGATTGCGTCCATCGAATATCACCGGCGCTTTCAATCGTTGCTGGATCAGATTGAAATCCGGCGCCTTGAACTGCTGCCATTCGGTGCAGATGATCAACGCATCGGCGCCGGCCAGCACCGATTCCGGGGTGCCCATGAGCATCAGCTTCGCTTCGTCGGGATACAAATGCTGGGTTTCCTGCATCGCCTCCGGGTCGAACGCCCGCACGCTGGCACCGGCGGCCCACAGCGATTCCAGAAGTACCCGACTCGGCGCGTCGCGCATGTCGTCGGTGTTGGGCTTGAACGCCAGGCCCCACACAGCAAACGTCTTGCCGCGCAAATCGCCTTTGTAGAATGCGTTGATGCGCTCGAACAGTTTGTGTTTCTGCCGCTGGTTGATGGCTTCCACCGCTTGCAGCAGGTCGCTGGAGCAATGCGCTTCCTCGGCGCTGTGGATCAAGGCGCGCATGTCTTTGGGGAAACACGAACCGCCATAACCGCAGCCGGGGTAGATGAAGTGGTAGCCGATGCGCGAATCGGCGCCGATGCCCAGCCGCACAGATTCGATGTCGGCACCGAGGTGTTCGGCCAGTTCGGCGATCTGGTTGATGAAGCTGATCTTGGTCGCCAGCATGCAGTTGGCGGCGTACTTGGTCAGCTCGGCGCTGCGCAGGTCCATGAACATGATCCGGTCATGGTTGCGGTTGAACGGTGCGTAGAGGTCGCGCATGACATCGCGCACGTCATCGTTTTCGCAACCGATGATGATACGGTCCGGGCGCCGACAATCGGCGACAGCCGAACCTTCTTTCAAGAACTCCGGATTGGAGACGATATCGAACTGCAGTAACCGGCCGACCTTGATCAGGCACTTGTCGATGTGCGTGCGCAAGGTATCGCCGGTGCCCACGGGGACGGTGGATTTCTCCACCAGAATCACCGGCTGCTCGCGGTGGCGGGCCACCGCTTCACCCACCGACAGCACGTAGCGCAAATCCGCGGAACCATCGTCCCGGGACGGCGTGCCCACCGCAATGAACAACACCTGACCGTGTTGCACCGCGAATTTTTCATCAGTGGTGAACTGCAACCGCTTGGCCTCCAGGCTTTCGCGCACCAGGCTGGCCAGCCCCGGCTCGAAAATGCTCACGTGGCCTTGCTGCAGCAACTCGACTTTTTTCTCGTCGATGTCCATGCAAACCACGTCGTGGCCGACTTCAGCCAGGACAGCGGCCTGCACCAGGCCGACGTAACCGCTACCAAATACACTGATTTTCATAGGTCACTCCTGAGTGTGGACGCGTGAGCAGGTCGAGCGTTGATGGTGATGACGCCCAGAATGACCAGGGCCACCCCGAGGCTTTTGGAAAGGCTGAAGTCTTCGTTGAACACTGGCAGGACGGCGGCCAGCAGGTACACCAGCGCGTAGCTGATGCTCAGCAGCGAGTAAGCCCGGCCCAGCGGCACATCGCGCAGGGCCACGAGCCAGCTGAGCATCGACAGGGCGTAAGCGAGGATGGCGGCCAGCACCACGGCGACGGCGCTCGGGTCGAGGCTGGCGGTCAGCAAGTGCTCCGGTGACGGCAGGCGCGTCATGCTCCAGCGCATGCCCAACTGCGCGGCACTGCCGAGCAGCACGCTGCCCAGGGCGAAGGCGATGCCCCGGCGCAGGCTCATGCGTTCAACCCCAGCAAAATCACGCCGCCGATCACCAGCGCTACGCCCAACCAGTGGCGGCGGTCGATGGTTTCGTGGAAGACAAAGCGAGCGATCAGGGTGATCAGCACAAAATTCAGGCTCAACATCGGATAGGCGACGCCGACTTCAAGTCGCTGCAACACCAGCAGCCACACCAGCAAACCCGCGCCCAGCGCGGCGAGGGCCAGCCACAGCCATGGCGAGCGCAGTTTTTCGCCCCAGCCCGACGTCTTGCCGCGCCAGTTCTCCACGGCGTATTTCTGGGCGATCTGACCCAGGCAGGTCAGCAGGCAGGCCGCCAATACCAGCAACAGGCTCATGTCGCACCCTGAGGGAATATCAAAATCACAAGGTTGCCTTGTTCATAGCGTTTGCCATCCTTGGGCAAGCGGTCGATTTCACGCAGCTCGTCTTCACCCTTGACCCGCATCAGCACGCCTACCGAGCCACGCTGACGGGCGTCGTGCATCCACTGTTGCACGCGATCAGGGTCGACGCGTTGCGACGCGCCGTCAGGATAAGCGAGGCCATATTTCAGTTCGCCTATCGTGTTGTACAACGCCACGTCCGGGCGTTTCAGGCGCCAGGCCAGGGCCGAAGCGGCGCCCAGATCGTTGCTCAACAAACTGGCGGTCTCGCCGAGCTCCCGGGCATGCTCAAGGACAAACTGGTCGGGCATTTTGTTCGCCACCACCGATTCGGGTATGGCCGCCGGCAAGACCCCGACCAGCAGCAGGCTGCCGAAGGCCGGCGCCGCCCAGCATTGCAAGGGCCGGAACGCTTGCAGCAGGTTGGCCATGATCCAGCCGATCAGGCCGATGAACACCAGCACCAGGTTGTGCAACTCGTGGTCGTACAGCGGTTTTTTCAGTTGCAGGTACACCAGCGTGAAGAGGGTGGTCAGGCCCAGCATGAGATTGAGCAAACCATTGAGGCCCAGTACCCGGCCTTGCTCCAGCCGCAAGCGATCCGCCAGCGCATGCCCCAGCAGCAAGGCCAGTGGCAGCAGGCACGGCATGATGTAGGTGGGCAACTTGCCGTTGCTCAGGCTGAAAAACAGCAGCGGCATCAGCAACCACAACAGCAGGAAAGCGATGTTTGCCTGCCTGCGGGTTTGCCATGCCTGACGAAGTGCAGACGGCAGCAGCACCACCCACGGCAGACTGAACGCCACCAGCAACGGCAGATAAAACCACCACGGCGCGTCATGCTGCGCGTCCTCACTGGCGAACCGGCGGATGTGCTCGTGCCAGAAGAAAAACCGCCAGTAATCGGGCTCCTGCGCGTGCACCGCCAAGGCCCAGGGCAGGCTCACGGCGATGGCCACGGCAATTGCCAGCGGGCCGTAGATCAACAGTTCACGCCAGCGTTTTTGCCAGAGCATCCAGGGCAGGGCGATCAGCACCGGCAGCAGCCAGGCGAGAAAGCCCTTGGTCAGGAAGCCCATGCCACAGGCCAGGCCCAGTGTTGCCCAGGCAATCAGGCGTCGGGCGTGGGTGGCGCTATCCAACGCAAACCACAAGGCGACCAGGCTCAGGTTGACCCAGAAAGTGAACTGCGGATCGAGATTGGCGTAGCCGGCTTGCCCGGCGACCACGGTGAAACTCATGTACAGCAACGCGCAGGCAAAGCTTTTGCGTGGCTCGTTCCACAGCCGGCGAGCGATCAAGTAACACAGCATCACACTGAGCCCGGTACTGATGGCCGAAGCAATCCGCACCCCGAACAGATTGTCGCCAAACAGTGCCTGGCCAAGGGCGATCATCCAGTACCCGGCCACCGGTTTTTCGAAATAGCGCAGGCTCATGAAATGCGGCGAGATCCAATTGCCGCTCAAGAGCATGTCCTGGCTGATCTGCGCGTAACGGGTTTCATCGGGAATCCACAGACCGTGGGTGCCCATTGGCAGCAGGTAGCCCAGCAGGAAAAGACCCAGCAGCGGCGGCAGTACCCAGCGTTTACTCATGCACCTTGCACTCCCAGCCAGCCTTCACGGCCGTCGAGCGTGCCGCGCAGTACGCGACCGGTCGGCAAGGTGCCTGGCGCCTTGGGCAGCCATTCGCCCAAGGGTTGAAAATGGATACCTCGCTGGCGCGCAGCGGCCAGCAGTTGACGAAAATCGTTGGCCATCAGAATCCCTTCTACTTCGGCGTGGATCGTATAGACGTTGAGTTTTTCCGGGGAGAATCGATCGAGAATGAACCCGTTGAAGTCCTTGGCCGCGAGCGTTGGGCCAACCACTTCATCGAAGGTCGGCAGGTCCACCGGAATCTGCGGTGCCCCCAAACCACCCCTGGCCAGAGTCGGCTGGAACAGGCTGTGGCCACGGCAATCGCTGTTGTAGCGAAAGCCGAAAGCCTGCTTGGCCTCGATCACGCGCTCGTCCGCGCGCCAACCGGCGGCTGCCGAACACTCGATTTTTTGCCCGAGGATGTCGCCGAGCGTGTCCACGCCCTGGCGGATCTGCTCGATCAACTGTGCGTCGCTCCAGCGCCCGGCATTGGCCTGCCAGCCGTGGTGATCCCAGGCATGCAGGCCGACTTCATGACCTGCATCCCGGGCCTGGCGCATCAAGTGCCCGAGGTCGCGGCCAATGGGTTTGCCCGGCCATGCGGTGCCGGCCAGCAGGATGTCCCAGCCGTACAGCCCGGCGGCGTTGGAACGCAGCATCTTCCACAGGAACTGCGGACGGATCAGGCGCCACAAGTGGCGCCCCATGTTGTCCGGCCCGACGCTGAAGAAAAACGTCGCTTTGACCTGCGCTTCATCGAGCATCTCCAGCAGCCGGGGCACTCCTTCCCGAGTACCCCGGTAGGTGTCGACATCAATCCGGAGGCCTGCCTGCATCAGCGCTTGTCCGCGATTTCGAGCATCGCTTCACGCAAGAAGAAATCCAGGGTGTTGCCGATGGTTTCGCTCATCTGCACGGTCGGCGCCCAGTCCAAAAGACGCTTGGCGTTGTCGATGCTCGGTTTGCGGTGGGACACGTCCTGGTAACCGGTGCCGTAGAACGCCTTGCTTTCAACGTCGCGGAAGCCGGCGAACGGCGGGAAGTTGTCGCGCAGCGGGTGGGCTTCGAACTGGCGCAGCAGCTCTTCGCCCAACTGACGGATGCTGGCTTCGTTGTCCGGGTTGCCGATGTTGATGATCTGGCCGTTGCAGGCATCGTTGTCGTTATCGATGATCCGCGCCAACGCTTCGACGCCGTCTGCAATGTCGGTGAAGCAGCGTTTTTGCTCACCACCATCGAACAGGCGAATCGGCGTGCCTTCCACCAGGTTGAGGATCAGTTGCGTGATCGCCCGGGAGCTGCCGATGCGTGCCGAGTCCAGTCGATCGAGGCGCGGGCCCATCCAGTTGAAGGGGCGGAACAGGGTGAAGTTCAGGCCTTTCTGGCCGTAGGCCCAGATCACCCGATCGAGCAATTGCTTGGAGATCGAGTAGATCCAGCGTTGCTTGTTGATCGGCCCGACCACGAGGTTGGACGTGTCTTCGTCGAACTTGGCGTCCTGGCACATGCCGTAGACTTCCGAGGTCGACGGGAAGATCACGCGCTTGTTGTATTTGACGCAGTAGCGCACCAGTTTCAGGTTTTCTTCGAAGTCCAGTTCGAACACGCGCAGCGGGTTGCGGGTGTACTCGATCGGCGTGGCGATCGCCACCAGCGGCAGGACCACGTCGCACTTCTTGATGTGGTACTCGATCCACTCGGAGTGGATGCTGATGTCGCCTTCGACGAAGTGGAAATGCGGATGGCTGCGCAGGCGTTCGATGGCGTCCGAGCCGATATCCAGGCCGTAGACCTCGTAGCGGTCGTCACGCAGCAGACGCTCTGACAGGTGATTGCCGATGAAGCCGTTGACGCCGAGGATCAGCACCCGGGTGCGCCGTGGAGCGCGCCCTGATTCGGCACCGCGCAGCACGGAACCGTCGACCAGCCCCAGTTCGTTGGCCAGTTGCGGGCCGCTCAGGTACAAACCGTTGTCGTTGCGTTGACCGGCAGTGATGACCAGGGAATCTTCGCCGCAGGCAATACGCAGCGGATCGACGCTGATGACCCGGCCCGGTGCCTGACCTTCGTTGCCCTGGGCGACTTCGGCGCTCCACACAATCAGTTTGTGCTCACCCACCGCGCAGAACGCGCCGGGATAAGGCTGGGTCACGGCGCGTACCAGATTGAACAGTTCTTCGGCCGGTTTTTGCCACATCAACTTGCCGTCGGCAGGCGTGCGGCGACTAAACACCGTGGCTTTCGATTCGTCCTGCGGGGTCTCGCTGACTTTCCCGGCGAGCAACGCCGGCAACGTGTCGCGCAGCAGGTCGGTGGCGGCCACGCGCAACTTGCCGTGCAGGCTCAGCGCCGTGTCGCTGCGCTCTATCGCGACTTTTTTCTGGGCGAGAATCGCGCCGGCATCGGCCCGTTTGACCATGCGGTGCAGGGTCACGCCGGTTTCGCTTTCACCGTTGACCAGCACCCAGTTGGCCGGTGCACGACCGCGATAGCGCGGCAGCAACGAACCGTGCAGGTTGAACGCGCCGTTAGCGGCCGTGGCCAGCAACGGCTCGCTGAGCAGGTGGCGGTAGTAAAACGAGAACAGGTAATCGGGGTTGAGCTTGGCGATGCGTTCGATCCACAGCGGATGATTGACGTCTTCCGGCGCGTGCACCGGGATCCCCTGACGGGCGCACAGTTGCGCAACCGAGCCGTAGAAGGCGTTTTCCTGCGGATCATCGGCATGGGTGAACACGGCGGCAATCTCGTAACCGCTGGCGAGCAGGGTTTCGATGCCGGCACAGCCAATATCGTGATAGGCGAAGACAACAGCTTTTGCGCTCATGAGAGAACCTGATCTGAAGAGGTGGAAGTGAGGCCGTCGACGGTGACCACAGGCGCCGGGGTGGCCGGCTGGCCGCGCAGGACTTTTTCGATGAAGAACCGCGGACGGGCGCGAACGTCGCTGTACATGCGCCCGAGGTATTCACCCAAAAGACCCATGCCGATGAATTGCCCGCCGGTGAACACGAACAGCACGGCGAACAGCACGAACGTACCGTCACCGGCCCAACTGGCGCCGAACACCAGTCGCAGGACGATCAGCGCCATGGCGAATGCCACGCCCAGTCCGGCCATGGCGAAGCCGACAATGCTCAGCAACCGCAGCGGCGTGGTGGTCATGCACGTGATCAGGTCGAACATCAGATTGATCAGGCGCATGGGGCTGTACTTCGATTCGCCGTGTTCGCGCTCGGCGTGGGTCACCAGGATTTCCGTGGTGTGCCGGGCAAAGCTGTTGGCCAGGATCGGAATGAACGTGCTGCGTTCACGGCAGGCGAGCATGGCGTCGACAATGGTCCGGCGGTAAGCCCGGAGCATGCAGCCGTAGTCGCTCATGGCGACGCCCGTGGAGCGCTGCACGGCGAGGTTGATCAGCTTCGACGGCCAACGGCGCAGGGCCGAATCCTGGCGGTTGTTGCGCACCGTGGCGACCACGTCATAGCCGAGTTCGGCCTGAGCCACCAACCGTGGAATTTCTTCGGGCGGGTTTTGCAGATCGGCATCGAGGGTGATGACGACATCGCCCTTGCACTGCTCGAAACCGGCCATGATTGCCGCGTGCTGGCCGTAATTGCGGTTGAGAATGACCGCCACCACCGGGCTGCACTCGCGACTGGCGGCTTCTTCAAGTATCTGCGCCGAGTGGTCGCGGCTGCCGTCGTCGACCAATACGATTTCATAGTCATGGTGCAATTGCTGGCACGCCGCTTCGGTGCGCCTGAGCAGTTCGGGCAGGCTGCCCTGTTCGTTGTAGACCGGGATGACAATTGACACACAACGGATCGGATAAGGTTTCACAGGCGTCTGTCCACAGTGTTTTCGATGGCGCTGACCACACGGTCGACGTCGTCGTGGGTCATGTCGGGGAACAACGGGATCGAACACAGGCGCGCCGAGTTCCATTCGGTGTTGGGCAGGTAGATGTTGGGGAATCGCCGGCGGTAGTAGGTGTGCAGGTGAGTGGCGATGAAGTGAATGCCGGTGCCGATGTTTTGTTCCTGCAGGGCTTTCATGAACGCCTCACGGTCCAGCCCGCAGCGCTCGGTGTCGATGCGCAGGATGAACAAGTGCCAGGCGTGCTGCTGCGGGTAGGCCGGAATCGCCAGCGGTTGCACCGGTGAGCCTTCCAGCCGTTGCAGGTAAGTCTTGGCCAGTTCGGTACGCTTGGCGTTGATCTGGTCCAGGCGCTCCAGTTGCACCAAAGCAATGGCCGCATTGATGTCGGCCAGGTTGTATTTGAACCCCGGTTCGATCACTTGGGCCTGGGGTTTGCGGCCGTGGGTCAGGCGGTCGTAGGCATCGACGCCGAGGCCGTGAAACTTGAGCATGCGCACCCGGTTGGCCAGCGCTTCATCATCCGTGACGAACATCGCGCCCTCGGCGCAGGTCATGTTCTTGATCGCGTGGAACGAGAAGATCGCCGTGCCTTTCGCGCCGACGTGACGATTTCTGTAGAGGGTTCCGGCGGCGTGGGCGGCGTCTTCAATAACGGGGATGCCGTGTTTGTCGGCCAACGCATAGAGCGGGTCGAGATCGAACGCGGCGCCGGCATAATGCACCGGAATGATTGCCCGGGTGCGCGGGGTGATGGCCGCTTCAATGTGCTCCATGTTGCTCATCAGCGTGTCGCGGTCAACGTCGACGAACACCGGTGTCGCGCCCAGCAGGCAGATCATGTTGGCGGTGGAGACCCAGGTCTGGGACGGGGTGATCACTTCATCGCCGGGACCAATGCCCAAGGCCAGTAATGTGACGTGCATGGCGCCGGTCGCCGAGGAAAGTGCGACGGCATGACGGCAACCCACGTAGTTGGCGAAGTGTTCTTCCAGTTGCTGGTTTTTCGGTCCGGTAGTGATCCAGCCGGAGCGCAATACTTGCTCTACGGCAGCCATTTCTTCATCGCCGATACTGGGGCGGGAGAAGGGGAGAAAAGCCTGACTCATGGGCACCTCAAGGCTGTTGGCTTAGTGGTGTGGCTCTAGATAATTATTGGATCCAATAAAAGCGTAGCCGAATAATCTAAAGCTGCATCAATGAGTTGACTCATCATGCTGACAATCCGCTTTCATTGACTTTTCCTGCCTGGACCGGCAGGTTGGGAGCCCCTTGCGGCTCACCGGATGTATTAGAGGTTAGGCGCGTTTTTGTGAAAGGAACATGAAAAACCAGTCGGCGAATCGTTTTTCTGACAGCTATTAAGCCCGTGTTCAGACTACTGCCGTTCATCGCGTTTTTAGTAGAAAGGTCCTACAGAAGTGTTCCGCTTTATATGAAGGATGTTTCAATCCTTAGTTGTTTTATTGTTCTGTTTCCACTCAAGGCCGTTTTGTTTTGATTGACTTACCTGTTGCTGATTCAACTGCTGCAAAGAGCCCGATGACCGTGTATCTGGCGCGACTGGCGCCGTCCAGCCAACTGACCATGCGTTATGTGTTGCAGGATGCCGCCGACCGTCTGGGCTTCGAAGACATGAACGTCGAGGAAATTCCCTGGCACGAGCTTCAGCCCGAGGATGTGATCGCGCTGGTCGCGGCACTGCGTGAGGATGGCTACGCGCCGAATACGTCGTCGCTGTACGTCAACGCTGTGCGCGGGGTGATGAACGAAGCGTGGCGCATGAGCCTGATCAGCCAGGAACACTTGCTGAAAATGCGTTCGGTCAAGGGGATTGCCGGAACGCGGCTGTCCCAGGGGCGCAACCTGCGACGCTCGCTGATTCAGGAAATGATGGCGGTCTGTGCCGCGGACCCACGGCCACAGGGCCTGCGAGACGCGGCGATCATCGGGATTCTGTATGGCTCGGGCATGCGTAAATCGGAATCGGTGAACCTGGACCTCGATCAGGTGGATTTCACCGAGCGCAGCCTGCGGGTGACCGCCAAAGGCAACAAGCAATTGATCAAATACGCACCGGCCTGGGCATTCGCCAAACTGGATGCCTGGCTGGAGCTGCGCCGTTCGCAGCTCAAGGAAGGCGAAGTGGACGATCCGTTCCTGTTCAATCGCATTCGCCGTGGCAGCCACATCACCCGTGAGCGCATCACCAAGCACGCGATCTATTACATCGCCCGCCAGCGCGGTGCGCAGGTCGGGGTGAAGATCATGCCCCACGATTTTCGCCGCTCGTTCATTACCCGGGTGATCGAGGAACACGACTTGTCGATCGCGCAGAAACTCGCCCATCACAGCAATATCCAGACAACCGCCAACTACGACGTGCGGGATGATAACGAGCGGCGACGGGCCGTGGATCGTTTCGACCTTTAAGCTTCGCTCAACACGTGGGCGTGACCGATGGTCGAGACGTGCACCGCACTGCCGGTGGGTGGCGCGTACAGGCCCGAACTGCGCACCATGAGCGTGCGACCGGGCTGTTCGGCGGATGGCGGCGACTCCAGTTCCACGGTCAAGGTGCAGGTATTGCCGCTGAAATCCCGTTCGGTCACCACCGCGCGGCACCCAGTGGCCTCCACCGCGCTCGGCACGATGCCGACCACTTGCAGCTGCTCGGGCCGCAGCATGATCTGCGCGCAACGGTTGTTGCGATGGTTGTTGACCGGGATCCGCCCCAGATCACAATGCGCCCAGCCAGCCTCGATCCTGGCGGGCATGACCACCGCATCGCCGAGGAACAGCGCGGTTTGTTCGTCACCGGGGTAGCGGTAGAGGTCCAGTGGATGACCTGACTGCACCAGTTGGCCATCGCGCATGACCGCCAGTTGATCGGCAAACGACAGCGCCTCACTTTGATCATGGGTCACCAGGATGGTGGTGACCCCGGCGTCTGCCAGCAACCGCGCGACCAGTTTGCGCATGGCCGCTCGCAAGCCGGTGTCGAGCGCGGAAAACGGCTCATCAAGCAACATCAGGCGTGGCTGTTGCGCCAGTGCCCGCGCCAGAGCCACACGTTGTTGCTGGCCGCCGGAAAGCTCGTGGGGCCAACGATTGGCCATGCTGGAATCCAGTGCCACGCTGTCCATCAGTTCAGCGATACGCTCCTGTTTTTGCGCACCCTTGATCGACAGGCCGAAACCGATGTTGGCGGCCACGGTCATGTGCGGGAACAGGGCGCCGTCCTGCGGGACATAACCTATCTGGCGTTGGTGCGCCGGGACTTCGTGGGTGTCGTCCACCAACGTCTGGCCGTTGAGTGTCAGGCGACCCCAGTCCGGAAACTCGAAACCGGCGATCATGCGCAACAAGGTGGTTTTGCCCGAACCGGAAGGCCCGACGATCACCGTACGGCTGCCCGTTGGCACCGACAGGCTGATGTTTTCCAGGGCGCGTTGCGAGCCATAGGATTTGCAGATCGAATGCAGTTCAAGAGCGTTCATCGGCCAGCCGTTTTTTTGGATTGGTGATAGAGGAGCCCGGTCAACGGAAGTGACAGCAGGATCATCAGCAAGGCATAAGGCGCGGCAGCGGCGTAGTCGATTTCGCTGGTCAACGCCCAGAACCCGGTCGCCAGCGTGCGCGTGCCATTCGGTGCAAGCAGCAGGGTGGCTGTCAATTCATTGGTGATCGCCAGAAACACCAGCGCGGCGCCGGCGGCTGCACCGGGCGCGGCGAGGCGCAGGGTAATCAGCCACAGTGCGCGGCCGGGCGAGCGACCGAGACTGCGCGCGATGTTCTCCAATTCCACCGGTGCCTGGGCGATGCCGGCCCGCAAGCTGACCAGCGCACGGGGTAAAAACATCAGCAGATACGCCAGCAGTACGGTGATCGTGGTCTGATAAATCGGCCGGGCGAAATGTACCGTGACGGTCACCAAGGCCAGGGCGACCACTATGCCCGGCAATGAGCTGGTGATGTAGTTGCAGCTTTCGAGGGCCCGTTGCAGCCGCCCCGGCGAGCGGATCGACAGCCAGGCAATCGGGATCGCCGCGCAGGTGGTGAGGGCCGCACCCGCAATCCCTAGCAGCAGCGTCTGTTGCAGTGCCGGCATCAAGTCGGCCATCTGCCAGACGTGCACACCACCGGCGATCAGCCACTTGCCCAAGGTGATCAACGGCACCCCGAGCGCGAGGGCGCAGGTCACGATTTGCAAGGTCAGCGCGAGTACCGTGGGCACCTTTTTCAGGCGCACGAGCTGCTGCTCCCGGGCGCTTCCGGAACCGACGCGGGCATAACGCGCATTGCCACGCGCTGTCGATTCAACGGTAAGCATCGCCAGGCAGCACAGCGCGAGAACACTGGCCAGCATGTTCGCGGCAGGTCCGTTGAAGGTGGATTTGAACTGATCGAAGATCGCCGTGGTGAAGGTGTCGAAGCGGATCATCGCGTACAGGCCATATTCGGCCAGCAGGTGCAGCCCCACCAACAAGGCGCCGCCGCAAATGGCCAGGCGCAACTGCGGCAGCACGACGCGAAAAAATACGGCCCAGGGCTTGAGCCCCATTGATTGCGCGACATCTTCAATGGCCGGATCGAGCCGACGCAAAGTCGCCGCAATCGGCAAGTAGAGGAAGGGGAAGTAGGCGATGACCGAGACCAGAACCCCGGCAAACAGCCCGTGAATCGGCGGCACCAGGCTGACCCAGGCATAGCTGTGGACGAATGCCGGAACCGCCAGCGGCGCGGTCGCCAGTAACGACCACCAACGTCGCCCCGGCAGATCGCTGCGCTCGGTCAGCCAGGCCAGTGTCACGCCCAGCGCGATGCACAAGGGGATCGTGATCAACACCAACAACACCGTATTGATCAACAGCTCGCCAACCCGAGGCCGAAACACCAGCGCCAGCAAGGTCGACCAGCCAGTTTGTACGGACACGCCGATGACAAAGGCGATGGGCAGCAGCGCGAGCAGAGAAACCAGCACCGACAAACCGATCACCCACGCACCGCCGCGACCCACGAACAATCCGCGGGAGCGGCGGCGTAAAGTTGCGGGAATCGCCTCAGCGACGCCCGCGGGTAATGTTTCAGGTATCAATTAGAGCAGTCCGGCCTGAGTCATCAGCTCCACGGCTTTTTTACTGTCGAGTTTCGAGGCGTCGACTTTCGGCGCGTCGAGCTGCTGCAGCGGCACCAGTTTGGGGTTGGATTCAGCGTTCTTGCCTACAGCATATTCATAGGAGTTACCGGTCTTGAGGATCGCCTGGCCGTCTTTGCCGGTGACCCATTTCAGGAACGCCTGTGCTTGATCCTTGTGTTGGCTGGACGCCAGGACACCGCCACCGGAAATACTCACAAACGCGCCCGGGTCTTTGTGCTTGAAGTAGTGCAGGGCGGTGTTCTTGCTGTTCTCGCCGGTCTTGGCCTGATCACCGAAGCGGTAATAGTGATAAATCACGCCGCTGTCAATTTGCCCGGCGTTGACCGCTTTGAGCACCGAGCTGTTGCCCCGGTACGCGGTAAAGTTGTTTTTCATGCCCTTCAGCCACTCAAGCGTGGCGGCTTCGCCCTTGAGCTCCAGCACGGCGGCGACAATCGCCTGGAAGTCGGCACCAGCCGGGGAGGCCGCCCAACGGCCTTTCCACTTGGCGTCGGCGAGGTCCATCAGCGACTTCGGCAATTCGGCTTCGGGCAGTTTGCCCGGGTTATAGACAAACACCGTGGAGCGCGCGGCGATCCCGACCCATTTGCCATGGGCCGGACGGTAGGCTGCATCGACCTGTTCCAGGGTGGTCGGCGCCACCGGTGCAAACAGCCCGGCGTTGTCCACCAGCACCATGGCCGGGGAGTTTTCGGTCAGGAACACGTCAGCCGGGGAGGCCGCGCCTTCCTGCACGATCTGATTGCCCATTTCCGTGTCGTCGCCATTGCGTATCGTGACCTTGATCCCGGTTTCCTTGGTAAAACCTTCGACCCAGGCTTTGGTCAGGCTTTCGTGCTGGGCGTTGTAGACCACGATACCGTCGGCATCGGCGGCGTAGACGTGGCCGGCGCTCAGCAGGGCAGTGGCCAGCAGGGCTTTTTTCAGGAAAGAGGGGATATGGCGATTCATGCTTCGGGCAGCTCCTGTTTTTTTGGGCGTCATGCGCAGGAATTCGCGGGTCAACCAATGCGAATCATTTGCATGTTTCGGATCGCTGGAATGTAGTGGGTACAATGAGAAAAAAACGTTAAATAAACCGTTAATACATGTCATTTTCATTCAGATTAGCAGTGACTCAGCGCCTTGCGCGGTCGATCTGATTCAAACGATGTCGTCGATCAGGATATGGCGCTGGCCACGGCTGCAAATCTCGATTCTGGCTTCGACCTCGTAGACCTCGCGCAGCATCTGTTCGGTGATCACTTCATCGCTGGGGCCGCTCCCCCGGGAGGTTCCATTGGCAATCACCAATACCTGATCGGCAAAGCGTAGCGCTTGATTCAGGTCATGGATGGCAATAAATACAATGACTTCGCGTTTGCGTGCCAGTGCGCGCATGAAGTTCAGCACTTGCACCTGCCGATGCATGTCCAGCGCGCTGGTCGGTTCGTCCATCAGCAGGATTTCCGGTTCGCGCACCAGCGTTTGTGCGATCGATACCAATTGCTGCTGCCCGCCACTGAGTTCACCGAGGTTGCGAAAGGATAGTTCGGTGATGCCGAGCGCGTCGAGAATCTGGTCCACGAGTTTCAGCTCGTCGTCGTGAACGACCCATCCCGGCGTCAGTTGTTTGCGGGCCAGCAGCACGGATTCGTAGACGGTCAGCCGGGCACTGGCATTCAAGCCCTGAGGCATGTAGCTGATGCCCTGTGGCCCCTTTTTCGAGCTCTGCAAGTTGACCTGGCCCGGGCCGTCGATCAGCCCGGCCATGCGTTTGAACAGGGTGGATTTACCCGCTGCATTGGGCCCGACCACTGCGACCACCTGGCCACCGATAAACGTTGCCGTGGTCACGCCGCTAATGATTTCGCGCTGGCCATAGCGGGCGCCAAGGTTTTCAAGCTGGAGCTTCACCATGTGTTTTTCTTCCCGCCAAGGATCAAAGAGATGAAGAACGGCACGCCGATCAGCGAAGTGACCACGCCAATAGGGAAAATCGCGCCGGGGATCAGGGTTTTGCTGACCACCGAACTGGCGGACAGAATCAGCGCACCGGTCAGCAATGACGCCGGCAAAAAGAACCGTTGATCTTCACCAATCAGCATCCGGGCAATGTGCGGGCCGACCAGCCCGATAAAACCGATGGTGCCGACGAAGGCCACCGGAAACGAGGCGAGCAGGCTGACCATGATCAGCGTCTGGAAGCGCAAGCTGCGCACGTTGATCCCGAAGCTCGCGGCTTTGTCATCGCCTAAGCGCAGGGCCGTCAGGGCCCAGGCCCGTTTGGCGAAAATCGGCAGGGTTATGAGGATCACCGCGCAAATCACCCCGAGTTTTGGCCAGGTGGCTTTGGTCAGACTGCCCATGGTCCAGAACACTACGGCCGCCACCGCTTGCTCGGTGGCAAAAAACTGCACCAGTGCCAACAACGCGTTAAACGTAAACACCAGGGCAATGCCGAGCAACACGATGGTTTCGGCGGTTACGCCGCGACGCATGCTCAGAAAGTGGATCAGCAGCGCGCAAAGCATGGCCATGATGAACGCGTTCAGCGGCACCATGTACTGCGCCGCCAGCGGGAACAGCGCCACCCCGAAAGCCAGTCCCATTGCCGCGCCAAAACTGGCGGCAGCAGAAAGGCCCAGGGTGAATGGACTGGCCAGCGGGTTGTTGAGGATTGTCTGCATCTGCGCACCGGCCAGCGACAGCGCCGCGCCGACCGCAACCGCCATCAGCGCGACCGGCAAGCGGATGTCCCACATCACCACCCGCACTTGCGCCGACGCCGTGTCCGGTGAAAACAGGGCGCCAAGCACCTCCTTCAGGCTGTAACTGGCCGGACCCAGCGCCAGATCGAGCAGCACGCTGAACACCAGCAACACCGCCAGCGCCACCAGGATCAGCCGTTTTCGCAGGACTCGTTGACGGTACGTCACGCTCTGCGCAATAGGCAGTTCACCTAGCGAACTCATGGCTTGCCCCCGGTTTTATCAAGGCTGACGAAGTAGCCCGGTTGGTAGGGCACAGGCAGGAAGCGCTCGTGGAGTTCGCGAAACGCGGCGTCGGGATCCAGATCGGCAAACAACGCCGGATGAAACCACTTGGCCAATTGCTGGATGGCCACAAACTGGTAGGGGCTGTTGTAGAACTGATGCCAGATGGCATGAAACGCTTGATCGTTCTGCGCCTTGATGCCGGCATAGGCCGGGCGTTGGGTGTACCAGGCCAGTTTGTGCCGCGCTTGTGCCAGGTCCGCGCCCGGTCCGACGCCTACCCAGCGACCGCCGGGCGCAAAGGCTTGCCAGTTGGCGCTGGTGACGACCACTTGATCCGGGTTGGCGACGATCACCTGTTCGGGGTTCAACTGGCCAAAGGTGTTCGCGATGATGTTCTTGGCGATGTTGTTGCCACCGGCCATGTCGACAAACAGGCCAAAATTTTCGTTACCGAAACTCAGGCAACAATCGTCGGTGTACCCACCGATTCGCTCGATGAACACCGTGGGCCGCGCAGGGTGTTTGGCCTCGATGACGTCGGTGACACGACGGATCTGTTGATTGCGGAAGTCGATAAACGCCTCGGCGCGCTCTTCCTTGCCAAACAACTGGCCGAACAGGCGCATGGTCGGCTCGGTGTTTTGCATCGGGTTGTTGCGAAAATCGACGTAGACCACCGGGATCCCCAGCGCGTCGAGCTTCTCGATGTAGCGCGCATCTTCGGTGGCGTGCTGCGCTTCGATGTTCAGGACGATGACGTCCGGTTGTTGCGAGATCGCTTGCTCGATGTCGAAGGTGCCGTCTTCAAAGCCGCCGAAGGTGGGAATCCTGGCGATGTCGGGGAACTTGCGCAGGTAGGCGCCGTAAGTATCCGGGTCGGACTGAATCAAGTCCTTGCGCCAACCGACGATGCGCTCGATGGGGTTTTGCGTATCCAGCGCGGCGACCAGGTACAACTGGCGCCCCTCGCCGAGAATCACCCGCCTGACCGGGAGGTGAACCTTGACCTTGCGGCCCAGCAGGTCAGTGACCGTGACGGCGGCGGGATCCGGATTCGCCGCGAGCGCGGTGCGCGGCGCCAGGGAAAACCACACCACGCCCAGCAGTCCCGCCAATAGCAGGGCCGCGAAGGCGTGGCGGCGTGGATGAACAGATGCCATGGTTGAAACCTTTACAGGTAGCCAGACCGGGCAACGGCTCAGGCCGTTGCCCGGGGCTGAACGTTTCAGAAGTCGACGGTGGCCGACAGTTGCAGGGTGCGCGGCGAACCTTGTGAGAAGGCGCCATAGGACGCGACACCGGACCAGTACTCACGGTCGAAAACGTTCTGCACCGTGGCCCGGAATGTGGTCGGACGCTCCGCGATGCGCGTGGCGTAACGTGCGCCAACATCGAAGCGGGTCCATGGGTCGAGTTCCTGGGTGTTGGCCTGGTTAACGTATTGGCTGCCGGTGTAGATCGCGCCGCTGGTCAGCGTCAAACCTTCGATCCACGGCGTATCCCACTCGGCCCACAAGTTGGCCTGGACCTCGGGCACGCCCACCGGTTTGTTGCCGCGATTGGCAACGGTTCCGGTCTTGGTCAGTTCAGCGTCGAGGACGGTGACGCCACCGAGCAGGCGAGTGCCTTGGGCGATCTCGCCAAACACGTTCAACTCCACGCCCCGGTTGCGCTGTTCACCTTGTACCGAGAACACACCGGAGGCCAGCTCGCCGCTGGGTTTCTTGATCTGGAACAGGCTGAGCGTGGAGGTGAAGGTGCCGTAGTCGACCTTGACCCCGACTTCCTGCTGGCGGGAAATGTACGGCGCGAAGATCTCGCCGGAGTTCGACGCGGTGGCCGGGGCGATGTCGCCCTTGCTCAAGCCTTCGATGTAGTTGTAGTAAAACGACACGTGGTCCCAGGGCTTGACCACCACCCCGAACAGCGGCGTGGTCTCGCTTTCGTCATAAGACGTGGTGACGGCGCCGGCCGCGTTGAAGTTGTCGGATTCGATGTTCTGCTTGCGCAGGCCGACAGTGACCTGCAAGCGTTCATCCAGTACCGAAAGGGTGTCGGCCAACGCCACGCCCGACAGTTCTGTCTCGGAGACTTTGAGGGCATCCGGTTCGGCAATGGACGGTTTCGGACGGTCGATCGGGTGGTACATGTTCGACAGCACGGCCGGGCCGGAGATGATGCCGCGTTTCAGTTCGTCGCGATAACGGGTGACCTGCAACGTGGTGCTGTGGCTGATCGGACCGGTGTCGAAGCGCAGGCGGGCACCGGCGTCGACGGTGTAGCGCTCGACTTCGAATTTGTAGTAGCCCGGGATTGAAGAGGTGTCACCCGCGTTGTTGAGAATGGTCGGGGTCTGATCAGACATCCGCTTCACGTCCGACCGGCCGCCACCGGCGTGGGCGAACACGGTCAAGGCGTCGTTGAGGTCGTACTCGGCACCGAGCAGGGCCGATTTATCGCGGGTTTCGGCCCATCCCCAGTCCTGGCTCACGTTGGTGCGGCCGTTGGCGGCGGAGGGAATTTCCACGCCCGAGGCGATGAGAAACGGACGGGACGCGGCGTCGAATTGTTCTTTCTGGCTGATCAGGTCCAGGGTGGTTCGCAGGCGATCACCCTGATAGTCCAGGGAGATGGCGCCGATGTCGACGTCCCGGGATTGATCGTCGATGGCCGTGTCGCCTTGCTGGGTGCTGCCGTTGACGCGCACACCGAAGCGACGCTCTTCGCCGAAGCGCCGGCTGACATCGACGTGGCCGCCGATCTGCGAATCCATGGCGTAGCTGGCGGTGAAGCGGGTCAGGTCCTCGTCGAGGGAACGCTTGGGGACTACGTTGATCACGCCACCGACACCACTGTTCGGCGACATGCCGTACAGCAGGGCGCCGGGGCCCTTGATCACTTCGATACGCTCGGCGTATTCGGTGAAGACCCGGTAGTTGGGCGCAACGCCGTACACCCCGTCGAACGCCAGTTCGCCGAGGTTGCCTTCGCCCACCGGGAAACCGCGAATGAAGAAGGAATCGACAATGCCGCCGGTCTGGCCAGTGGAGCGTACCGAGGAGTCGCGCTCCAGCACATCGGCCACTGTCACGGCCTGCTGATCTTTCATCAACGTCGAGGTGTAGTTGCTTACGCTAAACGGCGCGTCCATCACGTCCTTGTTGCCCAGCATGCCGAGACGCCCGCCACGGGCGACCTGACCGCCCGGGTAGGCTGGCGGCAAGCTGCCCTTGCGACCGTCGGTGCCGTTGATCGTGGTTTCGGCAAGGGTCAGGTCACCCTCGCTGTTGGCCGGGATCGGCGCCAGGGTGTAGCTGCCATCAGTGCGCGGCACTATTTGCAGGCCGCTGCCGGACAACAGTCGGGTGATCGCTTCCTGGGTCGAGTAAGTGCCGGAAAGCCCCGGACTCATCAGGCCCTCGGTCATTGATGGCTGGAATGACAGCGCAATGCCGGCGTCCACCGCGAACTTCGACAAGGTTGCCCCCAGCGGGCCGGGGGCAATGCTGTAGGCGCGGGTCGCAGTGGCATCCAGTGACGCAGGCGCGGCAAGGGCAACGGGGCAGGCGACGCCGGTCAGGGCAAGGCTTAGCAACGCGCTGCGGATAGCCAGCTTGAGTGAGCGATCCGAACGCAGAGGGCGTGCAACGAACATGGAGTGATGACCCTTTCGACGAGGTTGAGAAGTTCTTCCTTTCCTTGCCAGTCGAGATCAAAAAAAGTATCACCCGCTCAGCCATTTTTTTTTGCGCGAGGTTCAGGCGGGGGAGAGCGTCACCCAATAACCGCTCAAGTGGCCGGTTGCGAGCACCGGGTAGGTTTGCACCAGCATGTTCAAGGTGCGTTGGGTATCGCTGATGGGGAACGCGCCAGAAATGCGCAGATCGGCAATCGCCGGATCACAACGCACGAAGCCTTTGCGATAACGCGCCAGTTCCGCGATGAAGTCGGCCAGACGCATGTTGTCGGCCATCAGCATGCCTTGGGTCCAGGCGCTGACGGAGCGGTCCACCGGGTTCAACAGGCCGAAAGCCTGCGATGAAAAGTCGGTGCGTTGCCCGGCATTGACGATCAAGGGCGTTACGCCGTTGCCACCAGGCAGTTCAACCCTGACAGCGCCGTCCAGTACTGCGAGCTGAGTGCGGGTTTGCAGTTCGCGCACCGTAAACCGCGTGCCCAATGCCTGCATTCGCCCCTGACGGGTAGTCACCAGAAACGGTCGGGACTGGGGGGCTGCATCCGGTGCGGTCTGCACCAGGATTTCACCTTCACGCAAATTGATCAGCCGTTGACGGGCGTCGAACAGCACATCGATCGCCGAATCGGTATTGAGTGTAATGCGCGAGCCATCGGCCAGCGTCAACTCGCGTTGCTGGCCCACAGCAGTCCGGTAGTCGGCCGACCATTGTTGGGATTCGACCAGTTTCCAACTGCCCCAACCGGCGGGTAACACGGCCAGCATTATCGCCAGTTTGCCGAGGGCCATGCGGCGTTCGGGATTGCTCGGGCGATCCAGCGCCGACATCGCCAATGACGGGGGCAGGCCGCCCAGTTTGCTTTGCAGCAGTTGGGCCCGGCCCCAGGCGCGGCTGCGTTCAGGGCTGCTGACACGCCAGCATTCCCACTCGGCGCGCTCGGCATCGTCAAGGTCGCCTTCGCTGATGCGCATCAGCCACTCGGCCGCTTCGTCGAGTACTTGCGGATCAATCTGAGTAGGCGTGGCGTAGGTCGACATTCATTCCACCAGCATCAGGCATTGAACGAAGGCCTGTTTCATGTAGCGCTTCACGGTGATCAGCGACACGTCCAGTTGCGTGGCGATGTCGTCGTATTTCAGCCCGCTGATCTGCGACAGCAGGAATGCGCGTTTGACCAGCGGCGGCAGGGCGTCGAGCATCGCGTCGATTTCGTGCAGGGTTTCCAGCACGATGAAACGCAATTCGGGCGAGGGCGCTTCAGGGGCAGGCAACAGCGCGAGGGCATCCAGATAGGCGCGTTCAAGCGCCTTGCGCTGATACCAATTGACCAGAATGCCCTTGGCCACACAGCTCAGGTAGGCCCGGGGTTGTTCAATGACCGCGACCCTGGAAGCCAGTATGCGTGTGAAGGTGTCTTGCGCCAGGTCCGCCGCATCCATGGCGTTGCCCAGTTTTTTGCGCAGCGTGGCGTACAACCAGCCGTGATGGCCGGTATAGAGGGCCTCGATCGCGCGCAGATGATTGTGATGAGTCGCGGGCAGGGTATCGCTCATGGATGATAATTTTTAGCGATTGAGAAGTATTCCCAATCCTAAGTGACTGCACCCCTGCGGCGCAAGGGGGAGGCTGATCAGTCGCAGCGTGGCGCTTCGTCCGGTTGCAACAGTACTGATCGATAACGCAAGGCGACAATGAGCACCAAGGCCATTGCGTAGGCCAGGCAAACGATCAGATAGGTGTATTGCAGGCCGTAGACCTGGCTGAGCAAACCGCCCAGGGAAATACCTGCGATGGAAGCCAGTTGCGCAGTGCTCTGAGCCACTCCCAGTACGTAACCCTGTTGTGAACTGTCGACCGTCTTGGAAATCAGCGCCATCAGCACCGGCGTCGTGGCGCCCAGCAGCACACCCCACAGGAAGTAGGCCATGACAAACACGGCCGGGTTTCGGGTAAGGCCGGCGACACCGGTCAGGCCGATGCAGCCGATGACAACCCAGGACATTCGCTGCAGGGTTTGCTGTTGGGTCCGGTGTTCGAAGTAGCTTGCCCAGCGTGTCGCCGAAAGGATGAAGCCCAGTGCCAGCAAGCCGTAACACAGGCCCGTGACCGAATTGCCGACCTCAAACACCGAGCTGACGTACAACGAAAATGATGTCTGCGGCAGCATCCGCGCCAACAGCAGAATGCCCATGACGCCCAACAGCGACATCAGGGGCGAGCCCTGCCACACGCCGCGTGCCCGACCCGGCTGCGGCGCAGCATCCACCACCGGCGTTTTTTTCACGGGAGGCACATCCGGCAACGTCACGGCCGCCACCACGGTGCACACCGCGCAGAGCGCCGAAGCGATGAGATTGATCCAGAAAAAAGTCGCGTAATCGAGAATCAGACCGCCGACCACTGCGCCGAGCAACGAGCCGACGTTGGTGGAGATTTGCAGGATCGCAAACAGGCGGGCCCGCCGTGAGGGCGCCTCGATACTGACCCCGTAAGCCTGGGCTGGCGCGATATACCCGGCAAAGGCGCCTTGCAGGAAGCGCAGCAGCAGAATCACCCAGATATCACTGCACAGTGCCAACCCCAACTGAGTCAACGACAAACCGGCCAAGGCACGAATCATCATCAACTTGTGACCATAACGGTCGCCGATTCGGCCCCAGAAGGCGCTGGTCAGCATGATGCCCAGCATCGGGCCAACATACACGGCGATGCTGGCGAAACTGAACAGCGATTCCGACGTGGTCAGCCCGCGCAGGTAGACCGGCCAGAACGGGCCGCTCATTTCCATCGCACCCATGGAGATGAGCTGGATCGTGAACAGAAGATAAATCAGGATTCTGACGCTGGAACCCTGAAAAGTGCCTGAATGGAACATCGGTCAGCCTCGGTGGTTGGCCGGCATCCTACGTGCTTTGCCATCAAGGGAAAACCATATCGGGCGTTCTGTATCGGTGTCAGTTGGCAGACGGACAGCCTCGCTGCGCAGTGGTTGCTGCCTGGCTGATCAACGCGGCCAGGCGTTTGACGTTGTTTTGCTGGGCCAGCACCAAGTCATCAATGGAGGGGCCTGAAGGCGTCTGCAAGGTGCTGCGGCACGTAATCAGCGTGCTATCGCCTTCGCCGGGATTACGCAGGCGCCATTTGACGTCGATCAAACCGTACTGCCCGGGAATCGAGTCAAAGCGTTGCACATCCAGACGTACCGATACTCTTCGCTGCGGACTGCTGTTGGCCAGTTGATCCACCAGAGCACTGCGCAACTCATCCACCAGACTCGCAGCCCACCATTGGGTTTCGAGAATTGCCACGCCGCTGTTGCCCTGACGAATGACGATCTGCGGGCGATCGACCTGGGCCGGCACGCTGAGGCTTTCGATCTGGATTTCCCCGCCGTTGCCTCGTGCGGTGCCGCTCGATTGTGCCGGGGTCAGGGTGTGGAACTGAATCGGGTCACTGCGGCAGGCGGCGAGCAGTAGACACGCAGTGACCAAGGTAATCTTCAGCGGAAAAGCCATGGGTGTTGCTCCTGTGGTCAGTTGCGCGGTGGGCCCTGTAGGTCCGTCGGTGCTGCGTTATTGGGACGACCGCGAATCAGCGACTCTGGATGCCGGCCCAGGTAATCCGAGAGCTCACGCAGGGAGCGCGACATGCGCCCGAGTTCTTCCAGGGTCTGGGTCAATTGCTCGCGTTGCGGCGAGTCTTCGGCAAGGGTCGAGCTGGCCGATTGCAGGGTTTTGCTGACGTCTGCCAGGGTGGTTTGCACGCCAGGCAGGGTCTTGGCGTTGAATTGCGCGAGGCCCTTGCGCAGCTCTACGAGGTTGCTGTCGAGGTTGCCGGCGATGCGCTCGATGGGCAGTTGGTTGATCTTGGTGACCATGCCTTCGAGTTTTTCCTGCAACTGTTCGAGGCTGCCAGGAATGGTGGGAATGCTGACAGGGCGGGCGGTCGGGTCGAACACGACTTTCTCCGCTTTGGGGTAGAAGTCGAGTGCGATGTACAACTGGCCGGTCAACAGATTGCCGCTGCGCGCCTGGGCCCGCAGACCGTTTTCGATAAAACTGCCCATCAACCGTACGCCGGCGGCTTCGTCATTGGGGTCATGCTTCAACGCTTCAAGCATTCTGGCGTGGGCCTGGCCGAGCCGTTGTGGGTAGATCACGATGCCGACGTTGACCGGAAAGCTGCGTTTTTTCGGGTCGAAATCCAGATTGACCGACACAACCCTGCCGAACTCGATGCCGAGGAATTCCACCGGCGCACCGACTTTCAACCCGCGCAATGCCTGGTCGAAACGCAAACTCAGGAACTGCGCCTTGCCGCTGGGCGGGGCGAGGGCGGTTTGCTGGTCTTCGAACAGCTCGAAGCCTTTGTCCTCTAGCGCCGGTTTATCGTTGGGGCTGTATTCCGGAGCCCTGAACGCGATGCCGCCCACCAATATGGACGAGAGCGACTCGGTCTTCACCGAAAAACCGTTGGCGCCGACGTTGACATCAATGCCGCTGGCATTCCAGAACCGGGTGTTATCGGTGACGAAGGCATCGTTGGGCGAATGGATGAAGACTTCGAGGTTCACCCCTTTGCCGTCGGCATCCAGGGCATAGGCGACCACTTGGCCGACCGGAATTTTGCGGTAGTAGACGGGGGAACCAATGTCGAGCGAGCCCAGGTCCTGGGTGTGCAGCGTAAAGCGCTTTCCGGGTTCGCCATAGGTAATGGGGGGCGGATTTTCCAGCCCGGTGAAATTCTTTGACCGGGCATTGGCCTGGCCGATGTCGGCGCCAATGTAGTCCCCGGACAGCAGTGTATCGATGCCCGACACGCCGCCAGCACCGATGCGGGGCCGCACCACCCAGAATTGCGAGTCTTCGCGGGTGAAACTTTCCGCCTGCTTGGACAGTTTGATGGTGGCGTTGACGCTTTTCTGGTCGCCGCTCAGTTCCACGTCGGAGACATGCCCGATCACCACGTTGCGGTATTTGACTTCGGTCTTGTTGGCGGTCAGGCCGCTACCGGTCTTGAACGTGACGGTGATGGTCGGTCCTTCCTGCAAAATGCTGTGAACCACCAGCGAAATACCCACCAGCACCGCGACAATCGGCACGATCCACACCAATGAAACGCTGTAGCGGCGGGTCTTGATGGGGGCCTGCCCGGGAGCTTGCGGCCCGTCAGCGGCTTGAGACTTCATCCATGACCTCCTCGTTTTCGGAATGTTGCTGATCCCAGATCAGACGTGGGTCGAAACTCATCGCCGACAGCATGGTGAACACCACCACCAGACCAAAAAACAGAATGCCCGCGCGCGGTTCGATATCGGCCAGCGCCTGGAACTTCACCAACGAAGCCACCAGGGCGACCACGATCACGTCAAGCATCGACCAATAACCGATGAGCTCGACGAAACGGTACATTTTTGAGCGCTCCTTGCGCGCCCAATCACTGTCGCGCTGAACGGTCACCAGCAATAACGACAGGGCGACGAACTTGATGCCCGGCACCGCGATGCTGGCAATGAAAATGATCAGGGCGATGTCCCAGGCGCCGTGCTGCCAGAAATCCAGCACACCGCCCATGATTGTGCTGTCCGCGCCGCTGCCGACCATTTTGGTGTTCATCACCGGCAACACATTGGCCGGGATGTAAAACACCAATGACGTGATCAAGTAGGCCCAGGTTCGGGTCAGGGCGTTGGTTTTGCGCCGATGCAGCGGCGCACCGCAGCGTTCGCATTCGTGGGGGTCGCCGGTCATGTCACAGGCCAGGCCGCAGCTGTGGCAGAGACACAGGTTGAGTTCGCTGGCGACTGGTGGCGTGGTCATAAGACATCCCACAGTTCACGGACATCGCGCCCGGCGATGCGGATCATCATCAGGCTGAGAATGGCCAGTGCGAACAGGCCGATGCCGGGCAGGACGTCGAGCAACCCGGCAAGCTTGATCACCGCGACCATCGCCCCCAGCAGGCAGACTTCCAGCATGCTCCAGGGCCGCAGGGTTTCCAGCCAGCGCATACAGAATTTGAAACCCGGCGAACGACGGGAGGCGAGGGCAAAACTCAGGACCCAGATCAGCAGCAGCAACTGGAAAATCGGCGCGATGATCATGGCGATGGCCGCCACCATCGCGATGAAGGTAATCGGACCCAGACTCAGGGCCTGCACCGAATCCCACAGCGTCGCGCTGTTTTTCAGGCCTTGCAGGCTGATGCTCATGACCGGGTAGAAATTGGCGAATATCCACAGCATCAGCGCGGTGACGGTCAGCGCCAGCCGCTGCTCCACCGTCAGGCCGTTATAGCGCTGAAGCACGCCGCCGCAGCGCGTACAGAGGGTTTTCTGATGTTTGGCGAGCGTGACTTTTTGATACACGCAGTCGCAGTGCTCGCAGATGATCAGTTGGTCAGTCGTAGCCATAGGCCGCACTCGCCAGGAGGCAGGAAAGTCAGAGCACATCCTCAATATAGAAGTGCCTTGCAATTGAGCAAATTAAAAGGCGGACTTAAAGTCACTTGCTGGCGATCGGGCCTTGAGTCCTGCACTGATCTTGCGGCCGCCATCGCCAGCAAGCCGGCTCCTACAGGGGTTGGTGTTTACCCGGTGGATCGGCTGCGCACGGATATTGTAGGAGCCGGCTTGCCGGCGATTGGGCCTTGAGGCTTGCGATTATCTTGAGGACGCCATCGCCAGCAAGCTGGCTCCTACAGGATTTGGTGTTTACTCCGTTGATTGGCTGCGCACGGATATTGTAGGAGCCGGCTTGCTGGCGATTGGGCCTTGAGGCTTGCGGTTATGTTGAGGACGCCATCGCCAGCAAGCTGGCTCCTACAGGGTTTGGTGTTTACCCGGTGGATCGGCTGCGCACGGATATTGTAGGAGCCGGCTTGCCGGCGATTGGGCCTTGAGGCTTGCGGTTATGTTGAGGACGCCATCGCCAGCAAGCTGGCTCCTACAGGGTTTGGTGTTGACCCGGTGGATCGGCTGCGCACGGTTATTGTAGGAGCCGGCTTGCTGGCGATTGGGCCTTGAGGTTTGCGGTTATCTTGGGGGCGCCATCGCCAGCAAGGGGTGGGTGTTTTAGCCTAGGACTTCGCGCAGGCGATACCAGAACATGCCGAGGGCCAGCAGCGGTGAGCGCAGCTTCGGGCCGCCGGGGAAGGTCATGTGGGGCACGGCGCTGAATACGTCAAAGCCTTGGCTGTGCCCGGCATGAATCGCTTCGCCCAGCAGTTTGGCGCACCAATGGGTCACGTTCAGGCCGTGACCGGAATAACCCTGTGCGTAGAACACGTTCGGATGCTGACTCAAGCGCCCGACCTGCGGGAAGCGATTGGCGGTGATACCAATCTTGCCGCCCCATTGATAATCAATGCGCACATCGGCCAGCTGCGGGAACACCTTGAGCATTTGCGGGCGCATGTAGGCGGCGATGTCTGCCGGATCACGCCCGGAATAATGGCAGGCACCGCCGAACAGCAAACGCCGGTCCGCCGAGAGCCGGTAGTAATCCAGGCCGACTTTCTGGTCGCACAGCGCCAGGTTCTGCGGGATCAACTGCGTTGCGACGTCAGGCGTCAACGGCTCGGTGGCGATGATGTAGCTGCCCGCCGGAAGCACCTTGCCGCTAAGCTTCGGTTCGAGTTCGTCCAGGTGCGCGTTACACGCCAACACCAGGCTGCCGGCGCGCACCGTGCCCCCGGCACAACGCACCTGCACGGTATTGCCATGAATCAACTCCAGCACCGGGCTCTGTTCGAAGATCTGCACCCCAAGCGATCGCGCCAGTCGCGCTTCGCCGAGCACCAGATTGAGCGGGTGCAAGTGCCCCGAGCCCATGTCCACCAGGCCACCGGCATACACGCCTGAATTCACTACGTGTTCACGGATCTGCTCCGGCCCGACCAATCGCGTTTCATGGGCGTAACCCGACTCGACAAGGCCTTCCTGCTCAGCCTTGAACGCCGCGAACTGTGCCTTGGTGTTGGCCAGTTCGCAAAAACCCCAGCGCAGGTCGCAATCGATGCCGTGCTCGCGGATGCGCTTGCCCACCAGCTCGACCGATTCGGTCCCCGCGCGCTCCAGGTAACGCACGCCTTCTACACCGATGTGCCGGGCGAAACCGCTGACGTCATGGCCAATGCCGCGGATCAACTGGCCACCGTTGCGCCCGCTGGCGCCCCAGCCGATCCGCCGGGCTTCCAACAAAATCACCGAGAGCCCGCGCTGGGCCAGTTCGATGGCCGTGTTGACCCCGGTAAACCCGCCGCCGATCACGCAGACATCGGCGACAAGGTCCTCTTCCAGCGCAGGGAAGGGCGTCAGCGTATGGGCCGATGCCGCGTAATATGAACGTGCATGTTCGTGGTTGTACTGATTCATTTGTTGGACTTCACTTTGCTCCAGGAACGGGTCATCAGCCGCATGATCGCCTGGGGCGGGGTGGTCGAGATGTAGAGCTTGTCGAGCACTTCCTGAGGCGGGTAAACCTCGGGATTGTTCACCAACTCTGGGTCCATGAATTGCTTGGCGGCCGGGTTGGGGTTGGCGTAACCGACCGAGGCGCTGACCTTGGCGATCACTTGTGGGTCGAGCAGGTAGTTGATGAAGGCGTGCGCCTCTTTTGTGTTGCTGGCGTCGGCAGGAATCGCCAGCAAATCGAACCACAGGTTGCTGCCTTCCTTCGGAATCGCATAGGCGATGTTCACGCCGTTCTTGGCTTCCTTGGCGCGGTTGGCGGCCTGGAACACGTCACCGGAATAACCGAACGCCACGCAGATGTCGCCGTTGGCCAGGTCCGACACGTACTTGGATGAGTGGAAGTAAGTGATGTAAGGCCGGATGCTCAGCAGCTTGGCTTCGGCCTTCTTGTAGTCCTCGGGATTTTCGCTGCGCGGGTCCATGCCCATGTAGTTGAGGATCGCGGGGAAGACTTCATCCGCCGAGTCCATCATCGACACGCCACACTGGCTGAGCTTCTTGATATTTTCCGGTTCGAACAGCACGGCCCAGGAATCGATGTGATCGATGCCCAGCACTTGCTTGACCTTGTCGACGTTGTAGCCGATGCCATTGGTGCCCCACAGGTAAGGCACCGAATGCTCGTTACCCGGATCGTTTTTCTCCAGTAGCGCCAGCAGTTTCGGGTCGAGGTTCTTGAAGTTCGGCAGCTGTGCGCGATCCAGCTTGAGGAACGCGCCGGCCTTCACCTGGCGCGCGAGGAAGTGGTTGGACGGCACCACCACGTCATACCCGGTACGGCCGGCGAGCAGTTTGCCCTCCAGGGTTTCGTTGGAATCGAAAACGTCGTAGATCACCTTGATTCCGGATTTGGCCTGGAAGTCGGCGAGGGTGGTTTCGCCGATGTAATCGGTCCAGTTGTAGACGCTGACCTGTGGTTGAGCCTGGGCAACAGCGCTGAACAGCAGGGCCAGCGCGACCGGGACCACGGATTTCAATAGACGCATATCGACACCTTTGGAGTTGTTGGATTCTTGTAGGAGCGAGGCTTGCCCGCGAAGGCGGACTGCCAGCCAACGGCGATGTTGAATGTGCTGGACTCTTCGCGGGCAAGCCTCGCTCCTACACGAATGTGTGATCTCGTGTGGTTTTCAGACGCTAAGAAGCAAAAACTCCCGCTCCCACGAGCTGATCACCCGTTTGAAATTCTCGTGCTCCGCTCGCTTGACCGCGACATAACCGCGGACAAACTTGCTGCCCAGATAACGCTCGATGGTTTCGCATTCTTCCATCTGCGTCAGCGCGTCTTCGATGGTGATCGGCAGGCGCAGGTTACGTCGTTCGTAGGCCCGGCCCTGTACTGCAGCGCTCGGCTCGATACGTTCGACCATGCCGAGGTAACCGCACAACAGGCTGGCGGCGATGGCCAGATACGGGTTGGCATCGGCGCCGGGCAAGCGGTTTTCCACGCGCATCGCCTCAGGGCTGGAGGTCGGCACACGCAGGCCCACGGTGCGGTTTTCCTCACCCCACTCGACGTTCACCGGCGCCGAGGTGTCCGGCAGGAAGCGGCGGAACGAGTTCACGTTGGGCGCGAACATCGGCAGCACTTTGGGAATGTATTTCTGCAGGCCGCCGATGTAATGCAGGAACAGCTCGCTCATCTGCCCGTCGGCATTGGCGAAGATCGGCTGGCCGGTGGCGATGTCCACCACACTCTGGTGAATGTGCATGGCGCTGCCCGGCTCGTCGCCAATCGGCTTGGCCATGAACGTCGCCGCGACGTTGTGCTTGAGCGCGGCTTCACGCATGGTGCGTTTGAACACGGTGATCTGGTCGGCCAGGTCCAGCGCGTCGCCATGACGGAAGTTGATTTCCATCTGCGCCGGGCCGTCTTCGTGGATCAGCGTGTCGAGGTCCAGGCCCTGTAATTCGCACCAGTCGTAAACGTCTTCAAACAGCGGGTCGAATTCGTTGGCGGCGTCGATGGAAAACGACTGACGCCCACTTTCCGCACGGCCCGAACGGCCCATCGGCGCCTTGAGCGGCAAGTCCGGGTCTTCGCAGCGCTGGGTCAGGTAAAACTCCATTTCCGGCGCGACAATCGGCTTCCAGCCTTTGTCGGTGTACAACTGCAAGACTTTCTTCAGCACGTTGCGCGGCGACAGTTCAATCGGGTTGCCGAACTTGTCGAAGGTGTCGTGGATCACGATTGCGGTGGGCTCGATGGCCCATGGAATCACGTACACCGCATCGGAAACCGGCTTGCACACCATGTCGATGTCGGCCGGGTCGAGCAGGTGGTAGTAGATGTCGTCGTCGACAAAGTCCCCGGTTACCGTTTGCAACAGCACACTTTCCGGCAGGCGCATGCCTCGCTCATGCAGGAACTTGTTGGTGGGCGCAATTTTGCCGCGTGCAATGCCGGTCAGGTCGCTGACGACACACTCGACTTCGGTAATCTTGTGATCTTTCAGCCACGTGAGCAGCTGATCGAAAGGGACATTCATAAAGACCTCGTTATTGGTTTTATTAACGCCGGGGAGGGTGGTTTCATCCGCCACACACTTCCCCTGGGACGCGTTGACGACTATCTTGGGCGAGCCTTGACGTTCCATCTATCCACTTTCAGCAGCACCAAAACGCACCAAACGAGTGCGTAAGGTCACCCATGACAGCGTGCAATCCATTACAGGTCCAAGCGTTCGATACCGCCGATGTCGCCGAGCAAATCCGCGCCACCCCCGGCTGGGTCCAGCATTACCAGCAGATGTCGCCGGGGCATTTCGCCGGGCGGGTGCGTTACCTCGACCTGCAGGGCGTAGAGATTTACGAAGAACACATGAACACCCGGGTCGAGCAGAATTTCAGCGCACCCGAGGGTGCACTGGCGTTCTGTTTCGATCGCAGTGACAACGCGCTGTACGTGCTGAATGAAGAAAGCCGCAACATCTGGATCACGCCGGAGAACTACCAGGAAATCGCCGTGGTGTTCGGGCCGGAGTTCGTTCAGCGTCACGGTCTGAATGTCGCCAGGCTCGAAGGTTTGTTCATGGCGCCGCTGAATTCGGGGCAGAACGCGCTGTTCAGCCGCTGGCTGAGCGGGACTCTGACCCGGTTGGCGCAAACCCTCGATCCGCCGAGCAAAGAGGCCTTGACCCAGCAGTTGCTGGAAGACTGCCTGTACATCCTCGACAACGCCTCGGTCTGCCTGGATCGCGGCGGATTGCAGCGCCGCGCTGAAGAGCGGGCGGTGATGAAGCGCATTGGTGAATGGGCGGCCGATTCCCCGGAAGAAACCCTGAACCTGCTGGAGCTTTCCCGGGTTGCCGGGGTGTCATTGCGTCAGTTGCAGCACGCGTTCAAGGCGTACACCGGCATGACGCCGACCCATTGGCTGCGTCTGCGCCGACTCAACAGCGCGCACCGCGAACTGCTCAATCGCTCGTCCTTGGAAACCACCGTAGCCGAAGTGGCGATGCAGTGGTCGTTCTGGCATTTGGGGCGGTTTTCCAGCAGCTACCGAGCGTTGTTCAAAGAGCTTCCCAGTCAGACCCTTGCGCGTAAAACCGGCCGGGCATCAAGCCGCTGAACCGATCACTGCTCAGCGTGGCTTGGTTGCTTTGGGCGATTTAGTGCTGCCGGGGATGTGCAGATAAGCCATGACGCTTTCGGTCAACTCGGTCGCCAGTTTGACGGCTTCCTTGTTGCGCGCCATCACCCCTGCGACCAACCCTTCGATCAAGGCGAGTACGGCGATGTTGGAACTGGTCATGACCGGGTGATCGGCCGGGGCGAACAGAACGTGATCGGCAACGCTGGTCAGCGGCGATGCAGGCGAATCGGTGATTGCCAGCACCTTGGCCCCGCGTTCATGGGCGAAACGGGCGAGTTGCAGGGTGTCGAGCGAGTAACGCGGCAGGGCAATCGCCAGCAAGACGTCCTGGTCGGTAATCGCGGCCAGACGGTAAGCGGCGTTTTCGTTACCGCCCTCCATGCTGATAGCGGTGGCGTCCGCACAGAACGGCATCAGCGTCGAGGCGGCGAGGCCGGCAAAATAGACGCTGTTGCCAAACCCAAGAATGTAGATTTTGCGTGCGTTGATCAGGCTGGTGACGAACGCTTCAAACGTGTCTTCATGGTTGTTGGTCGCCGCCGTCGCCAGGTTACTGGTGGCGCTCTGGATTTGTTCCTGCAGCCCAAACGCGCCGTCGGGGCGATGCGCCAGTTCGTTGCGCAGCTTGTCGACGGGCGAGACCATTTGCTGCAACGTCGCCACCAGCTCGGCCTTCATGCCGGTGTAGCCGCCGAGGTTCAGGGCTTTGGCCAGGCGGTTTACCGCTGCGGGTGAGGTGGACGTGACGTGAGCCATCTCTTCAATGGTCAGCGTCGCCGCCTTCAGCGGGTGGCGCAGAATGAAGTCGGCCACCTTGCGCAGTGACGGTGGCAATTCGGAAACGGTTTCCGCCAGTTTGCGCATGACCGGCGCGGCATAGACCGTGGTGTCTTTCGATGGGGTCGGCATATCCGGCTCAACATTTCCTGAGAATTAGAGAAGGCCTGGCATGAGGTTGGCGCGAGTGTATCCGAAGCCGACCCTCGGCGTGCACCGCAAGGGCGAGGGTCGGTGATGCAAACGCGCGGATTACTTCAAGCTGCCGGCCAAAAACTGTTGCAGCCGTTCGGACTGTGGTTTTACCAGCACCTCACGTGGGTCACCGCGCTCTTCGACCAAGCCCTTATGCAGGAACACCAGTTGATTGGAGACTTCCCGGGCAAACCCCATTTCGTGGGTCACCACCACCATGGTGCGGCCTTCCTGAGCGAGATCCTGCATGACCTTCAGCACTTCGCCGACCAGCTCGGGGTCGAGTGCCGACGTCGGTTCATCGAACAGCATCACTTCCGGTTCCATGGCCAACGCACGTGCGATCGCCACGCGCTGCTGCTCGCCACCGGACATATGCGCCGGCCACGCGTTCATGCGGTGCGCCACGCCGACTTTGTTCAAGTAATGCTCGGCCTTTTCCCGCGCTTCTTTCTTGCCCAGCCCCTGCACATGCACCGGGGCTTCCATGACGTTTTCAAGGGCACTCATGTGCGACCAGAGATTGAAGTGCTGAAACACCATCGACAGTCGCGAACGCATGCGCTGCAACTGCCGGGGTTCGGCAGCCTTCAGGCCACCGAGTTTGTTGTTCACCAGTTTGAGCTGCTCGCCATTGAGCACGATATTGCCCGCGTTCGGCTGTTCCAGCAGGTTGATGCAGCGCAGGAAGGTGCTTTTGCCTGAGCCGCTGGAACCGATGATGCTGATGACGTCGCCCGCTTTCGCTTCCAGGGATACGCCCTTGAGCACTTCGTGGGTGCCGTAGCTTTTGTGCAGGTTCTGGATTTCAAGTTTGTACATTCTGTTCACTCTCTGGTGTCAGTCGCTGAGTAAGCGGCCCTGGCGAATCAGGCGGGTGCCGGCGACTTTGGCCAGCCACAAACCGGGCTGGGCAAAACGCAGACGTTCGCGAGCATAAAGGATGCCGTCGGTGCTGGCGCGCACGATGCTGTGGCGATCGTTCAGCGGGTCAAGCACTTCAAACAGTGGATCGCCAACCTTGACCCGGGCGCCCAGCGGTTGCAGGAAACTCACCACACCAGGGTGCGGCGCGTAGGCGTATTGCGTCCCGGCGAATGGCGTTGCTTCACAAGCGGATATCGGGGCCTGGGGCCAGTCACCGCTGATCAGGCCTTGTTCGGCGAGATAGCCGAGAATGGCCTCCGCGCTGTCGACACATTGCTCGCGCTCGGTGTCGGCCATGCCACGCAATTCGATGGTCGTGGCCACGCACGCCATCGGGATAGCCGCTTCGGGAAACAGCTCGGCCAGGCGTAACCAAGGGATCGCACAGGCTTCATCGAAGGCGCTGCCGCCAGCATCTTCGGCCAGCAGGGCGGCACCGGCGCCCAGGCGTGCGGCCAATGAGCGCAAGCGTGGCCAGTGTTGCGGCATGGCATAAAGCAGCATGATCGACTCGAAGTCGCAGTGCAGGTCCAGCACCACGTCGGCGTCACACGCATGCTGCAACAGCAGGCGACGCAGGCCATCCAGTTCCGAAGTGGCTGGTGGTATGTCGGCGAGGACATCGGCCATGGCGCGACGGATCAGCGCGGTGTTGACGTCTGCGTCGGCGCCCAGTTGGCCTTTCACCAATGCGGCTACGGCTTCGGTCAGCTCGGGGAAATCACGATTGAAATTCTTGCCGCTGGAGAACTCGAAGCGACCTTGATGGGTGGCCTGGAACATCTGGGCGATGCCGATGGGGTTGGACATCGGCACCAACTCGACGACCCCGTTCAGGCGACCTTGCTCTTCCAGTACTCGCAGACGACGTTTGAGTTCCACCGCCACGCGCATCCCCGGCAACTCGTCGGCATGCAGGGAGGCCTGGATGTAAGCCTTGCGCGGCCCGCTGCCAAAGCGAAACAGTGACAGGCGCCGCTCGGTGCCCGAAGCACTCCACGGCAACAGGTATTCAATGTGCTCCATAACAGCTCCTTAATGCTTGCGCGGTGCCAGGTATGCCAGCCAGCGGCGCTCGGCCAACTTGAACAGACGAACCAGGATGAAGGTCAGGGCCAGGTAGATAAGGCCGGCAGTGATGAACGCCTCGAACGGCAGGTAGAACCGCGAACTGACTGTTCGCGCGGCCCCGGTGATATCCACCAGCGTGACGATCGACGCCAGGCTGGTGGTTTGCAGCATCATCAGCACTTCGTTGCTGTACTGCGGCAGCGCCCGGCGCAAGGCCGACGGCAGCAGAATGCGGCGGTACAAGGTCACGCGCGACATGCCCATGGCTTTGGCCGCTTCGATCTCGCCGTGAGCCGTGGCCTTCAAACTGCCGGCCAGTAACTCCGCGCTGTAGGCACTGGTGTTGATCGCGAAGGCCAGGCACGCGCAAAAGGTGGCACTGGACAGGTAGGGCCAGAGCGCGCTTTGGCGTACCGACTCGAATTGCGCCAGGCCGTAATAGATCAGGAACAACTGCACCAGCATGGGCGTGCCGCGGATCACGTAGGTGTAAAGCCAGGCCGGAAAGTTGATCAGCGGCGACCGAGACACCCGCATCAGCGCCAGCGGAACGGCCAGGACCAGGCCGAAGGCCAGGGAAATCAGCAGCACTTTCAGCGTCACCAGGATGCCGTTGAAATACAGCGGCAGGTTTTCCCAGATCAGGTTGTAGTCGAGCATCATTGGTTGCTCCCCCTCACAGTTCGGCGGCTTTGATGCCGACCGAGTAGTGTTTTTCCAGATAGCGCAGCACCAGCAATGACAGGCTGGTCAGCATCAGATAGAGCGCCGCTACTGCGAGGAAAAAGGTAAACGGCTGGTGGGTGGCGTCCGCAGCGTTCTTGGCTTTGAACATCATGTCCTGCAAGCCGATGACCGAGATCAGCGCGGTGGATTTGGTCAGCACCAGCCAGTTGTTGGTGAAGCCGGGAAGGGCGAAACGAATCATCTGCGGCACCAGAATTCGCCAGAACACCTGCGCGCCCCTCATGCCATAAGCGGCACCAGCCTCGGCCTGGCCTTTAGGGATCGCCATAAAGGCGCCGCGAAAGGTTTCCGACAGGTAGGCACCAAAAATGAAACCCATGGTGCAGACACCGGCGATAAAGGGATTGATATCGATATAGCGGGTGTAACCGAGCGCAAGAGCGACGCGGTTCACCAGATCCTGGCCGCCGTAGAAAATCAGCAGGATCAACACCAGGTCGGGAATGCCCCGAATCAGGGTGGTATAACTTTCGCCCAGCATCGCCAGCCATTTCAGTGGCGACAAACGAAAGGCCGCTCCCAGCAGACCCAATGCTATCGCCATGGCCATGGAAGTCAGGGCCAGGTTAACGGTCAGCCAGGCGCCATCGAGAATGCTCGATCCGTAGCCGTGAAGCATGATGAAGTTCCTCAAGCGAGCGCGGTGAGGCGCGCAAACAAGCCCAAAGCGACGCCTGCCCGGGGGCCGGCGCCAGAGTGGCGGTGAAGGCTTATTCGCCGTAGATATCGAACGCGAAGTACTTGCTCATCACTTGCTGGTACTTGCCATTTTCGCGGATAGCGTCAATGGCGGCACTCAGGCGGGCAACGTTGACACTGTCACCTTTACGCACCGCGATCCCGGCGCCCCGGCCGAAATATTTCGGGTCGTTGATGTCCGGCCCCACCAGGGCGAAATCCTTGCCTGCCGCGGTTTTGATAAAGCTTTCGTTGGTGTTGACGATGTCGGCCAGCGTCGCGTCCAGACGGCCCGATGCCAGGTCCAGGAACGCTTCATTCTGCGAGGAATAGCGCACCACCTCGATCCCGCGTTCCGCCAGTTGTTCGGTGGCGAAACGGTCGTAAGTCGAGGCGCGTTGCACGCCGACTTTCTTGCCTTTGAGATCAATCAGCGGGTCGTTGATCACGTTGCCGGCCTTCATCGCGAACTTGCCCGGCGTGTGGTAGTACTTTTTGCTGAAGTCGACCGACTTCATCCGGTCTTCGGTAATCGACATCGACGACAGCACGGCGTCGATCTTGCGCACTTTGAGTGACGGGATCATGCCGTCGAACTCCTGGATGACCCACTCGCATTTGATCTTCATTTCTTCGCACAGGGCATTGCCGATGTCGTAGTCGAAACCGCTGACGTTGCCCTCCGGTGTCTTGAAGGAGAAGGGAGGGTAAGCGGCTTCGATACCGATACGCAGGCTGTCTTCGTCGGCATGCGCCAGGAAGCTTGTTGCGCACAGTGCCATGGCGCCTAGAAGTGCTCTTTTGTTCATTTTGTTGACTCCTTGAAGGGGCGTTTGGGTGGTCCGGGTAGAAGCCGTCCGATCTGGCGATGTCGCAGTCCCTGAAATGTGTGCGGCTATAATTGACACGTTTTATTTCATTTTGCAACTGTGTGAAAATAAACATATCAGTACGGGGCGCACAAATCCTCGGCGTGCATGACTCCGAAACCGCTGTGTAGTGAGGGCCGTCAGTCACCCGTCGGAGGAGGGGGAGCGGGGGTGATCTACACTCTTGATGGCTGAGAAAAATGCCAGGAGGTTTTCATGAACAGGTTGTCTTGCATTGGCCTGTGTCTCGCGCTGTCGGTTGTCGCTACTCAGAGTCGGGCCGAAACGGTTGTGCCGATGAAAGGGCAGAACTCGCAACAAACACAGCTGGACATCAATGAGTGCCACAACGTGGCCGCCAGTCAGAGTTCATCGACGCAGCCAACATCCGGTGGCCGCCTGAAAGGCGCGGCGGTCGGTGCCGCTGCAGGAGCCGCTGGAGCTCAGGTTCGCGGGCGCCAGCACGACGAGTTTTATGACCGCGTCGATGACGATGTAAAGCAGGATTATCGGCAGAATCGCGCCAAAGAGACGGCAGCGGCAGGCGCGGTGGTCGGTGGCTCGCGTCAACGCCAGGAGCGCCGGGCGCAGCAGAAAACCGCCGCTTCGACCAGCTCGACGGCCTATACCAGTTGCCTGCAAGGGAAGGGGTATCAGGTCAATCCCTGAGCGTGTTTTGGCGGCCGCTGATCCAGCAGATACACCATCAGGCAGGCATACAGCGTCACCAGAATGAACAGTCCCATGCGCACGGCGAACGCGGTGTAGACGTCCTTGCCTGCGATGCTGTCCTGCACCGACTGGCCCAGCAGAATGATCATCGTGATCAGGCTGTTGAGCCAGAACCCAGGGCTCAAGCGGGTAGGGCTCAACGCGTAGAGCTTGCGCGCAATGATCAAACCGAACAGCAGCATCCACAGAAAAAACATCCAGAGGTGCACAAACAGGCTGAGTGCACTCCAGAACAGCACCGCCAGCACACCGGCGAGCAGGGTCGAACCGACCAGTTCGCGACCGGCGTTGCGGGCTGTGGTGGAACTCTGCTGACCCAGGCCGACCGCCTTCAGGATGATCGGCAGATAGCTTGCCGGATCGATCAATGCCAGTAAAAACGCCGGCAGCACAATCAGGGTTGCACGCAGCGCCACGCGGCTGACTTCTTCGGCCGGCATCGGCGGCGCGACCGGCGGCGACGGTGCGTTGGCAGGTTCAGGAAACAGCCAATGACTCAGCCCGACCACCATCACGGCCAGCATCAATCCTTTGACCAGCGCCCCGATGACCGTCGCTGCGAGGTCGAACTCGGCAACGCCGGCCGAGGAAATCATGGTCAGGCCGATCACCAGGAAAGTGACGATCAAATTGTTGCCGCCGCGCAGTCCAAAACGAAACACCAGAAACAGGCACACGCCGATCAACAGCACGCCGCTGACCGGGTAATAACGCAGGATCGGAATCAGCAACAGGCCGACGCCGGTGGTCAACATTGCGATCAGCGCGAGCGCCAGTCCAGCCTTAAACGGCAGCGCACGATTGACGCTGGCGAGCAGCAACAGAGCCAGCACCGGCGCGATGAACGGAATCGGCAATCCCAAACCGAAACTGGCTGCCAGGCACATCGCGGTGCCGGTGGCCAGGCGCAATGCGCGCTGCTCCCGGGGCGTGCGCTCAGTAGGCATACGACAGCCAGCTCATCAGGCCCACAAACAAGCGGCCGAGTGGATTCAACGGATTGCCCTCGGTGGGGAACGCCATGACTTCAGCCTGACCGCCGGTACGAATGGCGCGACTGTCTTGCAGTTTGGCCATCGAGTCTTCGGAAAACTCGATGATCACCGGAAAGCGTTGCGCCGGGCGCAGCCAGTCACGGCTGTTTTGCACAGTGGGCAACGTACCGGGCGGCGGCGTCTGACCGACACTGACGCCGTAACCGACACTGCGCACGCGCCCGTCGAACACCTCGCCCGGCAGCGCATCCAGAACGATTGCCACCGGCGTATCGACCCGGACCCGACCGAGGTTGTTTTCGGTCATGTCTGCGCTGATCCAGACATCGTGGATCGCGATCAGCGTCATCACCGGAGTGCCAACGGCAGCGAACTGCCCGGCGTCAGTGCGCAAGTCGGTGATCAAACCGGCCGAACGCGCACGAATCTGCGTATTGGCCAGATCCAGTTCGGCTTTCGACAACGCGGTGGCTGCGCTGCGCAGCAAGGCGTTCTCTTCCTCGCTGCCACCTTCCTGCTCACGCGCGCGCTGGACTTCGGCACGCGCAGCGGCGACTTGGCTGACCGCTTGTTCGCGGTTGGCCCGAGACACTTCGAGCAGGCGCACGGAAATGGTCCCGGGGTCATCGCGGTACAAACCTTCAAGGCGCTGATTGTCCTGGCGAGCCTTGAGTTCGTTGGCTTGTGCAGCGCGCAAATTGGCCTGGGCCGAGGCAATGCCGGCGGTACTGGCGCCGATCTGGCGACGTGTCGACTCAAGGTCTGCGCGCGCACGATCGACGGCGATCTGATAAGGCTGAGGATCGACCTCGAACAGCACGTCTCCCGCCTTCACGTCCTGATTGTTGCGCACGTTGACGCGAATGACCCGACCGGCCACTTCCGCGGCCACCGGAATGACAAAGGCACCGACCCGAGCCTGTTGCGTATAAGGCGTGTATCGGTCGGCCAACAGATACCAGGCCAGGCTCAGGAGGATCAACAGCAGCACCCACTTGAGCCCTTTTTTCGCCGGGTCGGCAGGCGGTTCAGGCGCCTTGGAGGAGGGCGCCTCAGGGGAGGGTTGCGCGGCATCACTCATGGTCCGTTACCTTTTTTGGCGGCTGCGGGCTCATCCAGTAAATCGCCCCAGTCCGTGCGTTTTTTCATGTCCTGGCGGGTGGCCGGATCAACGATCGGCTGGGCGCTGTACCAACCGCCGCCCAGCGCCTTATACAGCGCGATCACATTGCTCACGGCATTGCTGCGGCTGACCAGGTAATTGTCCTGTTGCTCCAGCAATGCACGTTGCGCGTCCAGCACCCGCTGAAAGTCGGAATAGCCTTCGCGATACTGGGCGCTCGCCAGCACCAACGAACGTTTGGCGGCGACTTCAGCCTCACGCAGGATGCTTTCGCGCTCCAGGGATTTGATCAGCCCATTGGCGGCGTCATCTGCCTCGCGAGCCGCCTGGCGAACCTTGTCGCGGTAAGCCTCGATCAACTGCTGCAACCGCGCATCCTGCACGCGCACGTTGTTGCTTATCTGGCCATGGTCGAACAGGTTCCAGCGCAGGCTGGGGCCACCGATCAGGTCCAGACTTCTCGAGGTGCCATTGAGCGTGTCGGCCGACCAGACGATGCTGCCCAATAAGGTCAGCGACGGGTAGAAATCGCTTTCGGCCACACCGATCAAGGCCGACTGGGCCGCGACATTCAGTTCAGCAGCGCGTACATCGGGGCGTCGCAGCAGCAGATTGGCCGGGACGTCCTGCAGCACGGCGCGGTCGACCAGCGGGATCAGTCCTTCATTGTCGATGAGTTGCGGTAGCGCACCGGGCGGCTGGCCAATCAACACCGCCAACGCATTGCGCGTGCGCAGCAACTGATCCTCGAAGCTGGGGATGGTGCTCAGGGTGCCCAGGTATTGTGTCCTGGCTTGCTGCAAGTCGAGTTCGGCTTGTTGGCCGCTGTTGAACAGCTTTTCGGTGATCTCGAAATTACGCTTTTGCTGTTTGGCGTTTTCCCTTGCAACCCGCAAGCGTGCCTCGGTGGTGCGCAACAAGAAGTACGTATCCGCCAGCTGCGCGCGCAGCAGCACGAGCACGTCTTCATAGTTGGCATGGGCGGCGAAGTAACTGGCATCGGCCGACTCGATCGCTCGGCTGAAACGCCCCCAGAAGTCCAGCTCCCAGCCAATGTCGAACCCGGCACTGTGCTGCCAGAAATGGCTGTCCTGAGGATTGTTCCCGCCGGATTGTCGGCGGTTGAAGTACAGACTGTCGGCGCTGGCTTGCTGCAGTTGCGGATAGCGTCCGCTTTGGGCAATCCCCAATTGCGCACGAGCCTCCATGACCCGTAGACCAGCGATTTTCAGATCCGAATTGTTCGTATCCGCTTCGGCAATCAGACGATCGAGGACGGGATCACCGAAGACTTGCCACCACTGACGCAAATCCGGGTTCAGGCTGCGTTGACTGGATTGCTCAAGGGCAGGGGAGCTCCAGTGCTCGATCCAGGTGGGCTTCGGCGACTGAAAATCCGGCCCCAGACGTACGCAGCCACTCAAGCCGAGCACACCCAGCAGCAACAGTTGTCCCGATCGCGTCAGATGCATGCATGTTTTCCAGCCAAGGAAGTTCACAGGAGCATAGACGTCCAAATGATCAACTGACTGCTAAGCTGTCCAAACATCTGACCCTTTTAACAGGTACGACAGCCATGAATGCACCCCATACCGCTGGATGGCGATTCAAACTGGGCATCGCGATCATTTGTCTGATGCTCGGCTCCTGGCTGTTGGTGCCGATCATGGCGGCAACCGACATGCCGGGTTCCAAGATCGCCGCGCTGACCGGCGTCCTGTTTATCAGTAACAAAGTGCTGTTGATTATCGTCATTGCTGTCATGGGCAAGGCGGGGTTTCAGCAGCTTAAAAGCACTGTATTTGGCTACGTGTCTAAACTGGCACCAGCAACCGACACCGAAGTTGGGCCATGGCGTCATTGGATCGGTGTCGTGATGTTTTGCCTGCCGCTGATTTCGGCATTTCTGGAACCCTATGTAGACAGTATCTGGCCCGGACTCAGGCCCAACATCTGGCAGCTCCAGGCGTTGGGCGACTTGATGTTGATCGGCAGCTTTTTTGTACTGGGGGGAAACTTCTGGGAAAAAGTGCGCGCATTGTTCATTCGAACCGCGCGAGTGGTGAACACCAGTGCAGTGTGATTATTGATTAACTTAACTAAAGGGCTATTTAGTATAGCTATTTGCCATCATGGCATTCGGAGCAGCCATTGCAGCTAAACAGTGAAGCACTCGTGACCGCGCTTAACCTTGAACCACATCTCGAAGGTGGCTACTACCGAAGAACCTATCAGGCTGATCAACAGCCTTTGGTCGAGACGATTGGTGGTCCACGTTACACGATGAGCTCCATCTATTACCTGTTGACCACAGATTCGCCCGTCGGCCAGTTTCACCTGAACCGATCCGACATCATGCATTACTACCACCTGGGCGACGCCATTGAGTACAGCCTGATTTTCCCGGACGGCACATTAAAAACTGTCGTGATGGGCAGCGACGTTTTGGCCGGAGAATGTTTGCAGCTGCTTGTACCAGGCGGCATCTGGAAAGCTTCGCGGTTGATGAAGGGATCGACGGGATTCGGTTTGATCAGTGAAGCGGTAACACCAGAGTTTCATTTTGCGGACATGGAAATGGGCGACAGGAAAAAGCTCAGCGAAGAATTTCCAGAGCATGGAGCGCTGATTGAGCAACTGACGAGAGATTGAGGATCGAGGGGGAATCGGTGCTTCAAAATCTGCGTGCAACCGGGCTGATCTCGAAACACATTGTTACGTGTAATGTATATTATGTTAAACCAGAGGCCATGTTAGAAATGTTCATGAGCCTCGTAAGGCACTGATTCGACAAACCCACTTCTGACGTCCACTCTTTAAACGGGCCATATCCTTTGTGTTCATGGTGAACCATTGAATGAGGTGGCTGCCGATGAAGCTGATTCAAGGTCGCTTCTCTTCAGGTCAGCGTGTACCGCTGCTCGTGCAAGCTGGTAATGCGGCTCCGTTGCCCATACTCGTTCCGTTCATCTACGTCCAACTCAAACTCAGGCACCGCGCTTACAATACGGCGGCAGCGCATCTGCGAGCGATCCAGGCTTTCTATAGCTATGTCAAAAGCCGAGATCTGGATATCGATGAGGCCATCTTGGCCTGCCACTTCGAGGCGATTCTGGCTTTACTGGACGGTTACGCCATCTCGCTCCAAAGCGGCCGTCTAGCCGACAACCTGGTCGCCCGTATCGTCAAAGCTGAAACGACACCTTTGCCGCAGATCGATCCGCGTACCCGTGACCAGTACCTGCGGTTGCTGAAGCAATACCTGTCCTGGTGCGTCACCCGTTACATTCCGCGCGCCCGTCAGAACTCAACCACCCTGGCTAACATCGAAGTTGTATTTGCAGATGTCGCCGACGTCATTGAGCGGCGCTTTGAGAGCCATATCATCTATGTTCGTCCCGGCCGCACTCGTTACCGCAGCCTGACAGATACGCAACTCCAGATCATTCGCACATTCATTGTCCCGGGCGCTGCGGAGAATCCGTTTCCGGAACGACTGCAGTTGCGCAATTGGCTAATGATTGAATTGCTGCTGGAGACTGGTATCCGCCGCGGAGAGCTTCTGAAGCTCTACACCACCGATATCAATCAGGGTTCTCAGCAAGCTTATCTCAGCATCAATGACCGCGAACATGACCCCGGAGATCCGCGCGCTGAAGAGCCTGCACTGAAAACACACGGGCGGACCGTAGGTATCTCGACACAGTTGTATGAGGTCTACGAGCGCTATATTCAGAGCGAGCGACGCCCAGTGCGTGACGGAAAACCGATGAAATTGCAGTACCGATATTTGTTCATCTCTGACCGAGGCCTCCCGTTGTCGATCCGCGCGTTGTCTAACGTCCTAGATCGGCTGTTTCTGACCATTGAATTGGCTGATCCAGGGTTGTTGCCTACACTTTCTGCGCATGACTTTCGCCACACCTTTGCAGACCGGTTTTTGGCTTACCTGGTCGAAAAGCATGGGTATGACCTCGAGCGGGCCACTGACGAACTCCGACGAGTCTGCGGTTGGTCTGAGACTTCGACGATGCCACGTCGTTATGCAAGTCGTTATTTAGCCGAGTCGGCCAACCTCCACAACGCCCAGCGAGCCTCGACAGCCCGGAGCCGACTTGACTGTTAAGGAGGTTCGCCGTGACCATATCAGCTGATCAAGAACACGCGTCACCCTCCTCCTCTTTGCCAGCCTACGTGTTCAAGGGGCCGGCTCAGGTTGCGATTCGAACTCGCACTAATGATCAGCCAAAGTACGTCGATACACGTCTGCCGGCGTGGACGTGGTACGACGGTGGGCTCGCAATGACAATCGATTGGGCTGCGCTCCATCTGAATCCTGACATCATGCAAATCGCCAAAGCGTTCGTTGCATATGCACTCGAAAAGTACGCACCGGTGACGGCATTCAAAGCATCCGGATTGAGGCTCACCTGATCTCCAACTAGTATAGATAAATATCTAAATTTAGCACAGGTCACTGAGGCTCGACTAAAGTTAAATGTCAAGCCCTCGATGAATTACTATTCAGGAAAATTTTAAAGGGCGCGCCTCAAGCTCCTATTCTGACGCCACGAGCAACTACCAAATATTGTGCTGAACGGTTCGCCAACAAACCAAATCCAGAAACCAAATAGTTAGCCGCACAGAAATAAAGGACTCTATGAAATTTCACCAATTTATTTTATTCCGTGGAAATCACGAGCTATTTTGGCGCGCAGATAGCGAAGATGGCACAGGGGAATTTGAGCGCGATATCTCGTTGTGCTTTGCCACGTCTTTGGACCCCCTCAATCGTCAGATTGCCATATCATGCAGACAAACCTCGTCCGCTGCACTTAGAAAAAGAATTGAAATTTTTGTTGATATTTATAAAGGGCCTGACCCGAGAATCAATAAAATTAAGTCTTTCGTTGAAAAAATACCCGACGGAGAGCATTTTTTCTATATACCCTACAAGTCAAGGCTTACCAATCAAGAAAAGGTATTGATGACCGTTGAGCTAATGGCTGCAGATGCCGGGCAAAATGTAGATAAAGCTCTAAATGTGTTTGATAAAAATATGGGGTATTTCTTCGAGCACTATGAACTCGACGGTAAAATCCCAGAAAAGAAAACCTGGATTGGCGAGCGCTCGAAGAAAAAACGCATTTGCCGATTCTGCAAGAACACCCGAGTGCATCCTCACAGCGATCCGACCCAAGAAGCCAAAACAACATTTAAACAAGAAGCTCACGCGATATCGGAGGCTCTAGGGAACAAAACTCTTATCCTGCATGAGGAGTGCGACGCTTGTAACAAATATTTTTCCGAGACGTGTGAAAGGCACATTTATACTTATTTGAGGTGCCTGGGGACTTTCTTCAAAGTCAAGAGCAAAGATAACAAAGTGTCGTCAATCAAGGGTGAAAACTTCCAAATAACTTACTTATCTAAGGACCGGAAAGAAACAATTCTTGCCGCAGTCAATGCCCCCTCAACTGAGGCGCCTGAAACTATAGGTTTAGATCCGCACGAACTTTCTAGGCAGATCTTAGCTCTTGATTTTGCTATCAGCTATACACTGCCAGATGGCGAGGAAGCACCTCAAGACCGACCGCCGACCAGCATTCCACTTAAGTTCAAAGAGAAGCTCAGTCCTCAAGAAGTATACAAAGCACTCGTAAAGTTTGCACTGAGCGTTATTGAAACGGAAAATTTAGTTGGCTTCGAAAAAACTTTGGAATGGGTCTCCGGTAGTCGCAAAGTGACAGCCCTTCCGAAAATAGCAATTTTGAGATCCTATGCAAGCTTTTCAAAAGCGGCTGAACTGATAATCTATCGCCGAATTAGTAACGACAAAACGTTGCCTTTAGCGATCGGGGAGCTTCAATTTACTTTCCAAAAAATGATCTTCATCATCCCTTCCTTTGATGAGGCAGAGGCCAACTTCATTACTGACGAAGAATTCAAGCACTATTGGGATTTCTGTCTATTTAACGCTGTTCAAGGATGGAGTTTCCAGGACTTTTCCGATCCAGAGGAAAAGGAGTTCATTTTCAACATGAACCTTTCTGAGAACAAATCCCCCCATCAAGAGGAAGCGGATACGTCTCAAACTATTAAATCCTAGGGACTCTCAGATCAAGTCGGCACAGGCCGCCTGGCCTGTGCTGAAATAGACCCGCATGATCATCCTCCCCCGTCAAGGATGCTGGAAATCCTATACCATCGGAATCCCAGCGTTGGTGAGCTCATTTCAGTATCGGTATTGGCGTATTTGCTCTTTGGTATATTCGACTATTTCCTGCGCAGCTGAGATTTGCTTCTGCTTTTCAGCTTCGCTTACGAATCTCAATCTTCTGAACCTACTCGTCAGCATTTCCATTTGGAGCTCTAAGATTGGCCTAACTACAAACACATGGCCGAAAATCGATTTTGCATGCTCCATGGCGAAATTTACTTCAGCATCCCTGCTTAGGACGCTCGTGACATTATCCTTTTGAAGGAAAACTTTGCCAGTTCCTGCGTTCACGTTATGCGAGTGATCGATTATGTAGGGGGTGTCATAAAGCGCTGGATTGCTCTCAACTCCTCCTTTAAATATCGGCTGCCTCAAAGTATAGGACGGGCTATATGAAGTACGATCAAAACAGTTGGGCAAAATTTTCTGAGTACCTTGGGTTATGCCCCAGTTAGCAATGTTGGTGCCTGGGAACACTGCTTCGAACTCAGGGTAAGGAAAGCCAACAGAGTGAGCTACAAGGAAGTCAGTAGATGCGCTTACGAATACAAGATTGTTGACCCTTACCATCAACGCTGTTGGGCTGGACATGAATGTCAAGGAATTAGCCCCTGACCATTTAAGGGTCTTTTCGGGAAGATAGGTATTTGTGATGGATAGGTATCTATCTTTCACTCCCACCCTTTCATTTATGTAGTGATTTGGCGGCAAGGAAAATACTGACTTATTCATGTAGGAAACGCCGAGCCATGTGCCAGCTCTTAATTTGTCGAACCAGTCGAGCAAAATTTCCAGTTCCTCTCCAGTGACGCTTTCGTCCTCACTCAGTCGTTCGATGATTCCTTTAACTCGTCCTTCTAAGCCGCTAAAGTTATTGTTGCAGGTGTCACACGCTGGAAATGTGTAATTCTTACCGGGGAAGATAATCTCCTTCCCCGTGACCCAGTTCGTACCAACGCTCGTGTCCTTAGAGTGGAAGCCAGTCATTTTTAGCAGCCACTGCGGATAAATGTGCTCTTTTGTCCTTGATTCTGGCGAGTTCCCACAGAAAATACATTGCGCTGCCACTCTATGCACCTTATAAGAGTTGATGAATAAAAACTTTAGACCGGGTAAAGGCCTGCAGCTAAAATCATAACAAATTTATATGCCCGCAGGTAGTGCTCGCGGATAATATTGCCTTTAAATTTTGTTATGCTAGCCGGGTCTTGATGTGGTTTTAATTTCGTTTCGCGAAATGTCTCGATGGTTTAATTTTTTGCCAGAGGGTGGGTAGGCGCTTCGCCAGATGCTCTGGATTTAGGTGCGAGCAAGGCGAAATTAAAAAGTCATCGGGTTTCCGGCATTAAGCTCTTCAGCGTTATATGCGTGAGTCCACATCAATATTAAATTCTAGCTGGCGTAATCAACTGCAAGCGCCTCGGCTTGTTGGACTTGCTCAGAAATTGTAGGTAAGTAGATACCAAAAAGCCGCACTCATTAAGCTGCGACTTTTAATTTTAGCACGTTCTGATTGCTAAATTCTGAAACTTGCCAAGATTTGCATGGGCGCTGAACTCTACTTTTGAACTTTGTAAGCTCTGTCAGCCTTGGCATACTCTTCCTCGCGAGCGCTCATCGCTTCGAGGCTACTTTTCACCGTCGTTTGTTGGGCAGCTTCGTATTTCTCAAACTCCTTAACGGCTACCACCTGGCTGAAGCCTAAAGCGATAACGCTATGAATTATTGCGGTCGCGTTTTGCTTTAATAGGCCAAGCCCTGAAATCGACAGTGCGTGAGTGATCCTAGCTTCTTCCCATAGAGCTTTGGCGACTTCTACTTCTTCTCTAGTGATCATACAAATTTCCTTTTGAGTCACGAAAACTTTGATATCCTACGCCCCGGCGCTGGAGCCGTTGGGACGACTTGGAGTGGCGAAAACACAAGCGCTGCATACAAGGAAGGCATCTAAGCTGTAGGCTGCAAGGTCCGCGCTGATTACTATGAGCTTTTCCCTCGACCTCGCGCAACTGGTTCGCTACTTGAAAATCTTTCAAGTAGCCTGAATGATCTCGTGGCTTATAATAGACGATTATTCTTCTAACTCAGTTTAGGTGATGACATGGATGTAATCAAAACGAACGAAGCTGGTAAGCCTGCTAAGCGACGCAATCATACAGTGCCCAAAGCCATTCTTAAAAACTGGCTACTTGATGAAGAAGGTGATCCCCATCACTTATTGCTTGCGTGCAGTAGCGCGGAGGTGAGGAAGCATGTGGGCAGAGAAGCCGGATTCGCAATCACTGATTGGCGATACGTTCCGGTGGATGATCGGGAGAATGCTGGCGGTCACCGTGATGAGTCGTTGGAGGACTGGTTTTCTAAAGGAGAGAACTATTTGGCCAGCGTAACCCAGAAAATCAGAAGTGGAGACTCAGCTATCAGCCAAGGTGAGTTTTCAGGGTTGATTGGTGCTGCAGTCGCCCTCGGATTCCGTAGCAGCTATGAGTATGGGTTAAAGGAAAAGCTGTTCTTAAAGCTGAAACCTGACCTTACTGCAAACGAAGCTTGCTATGAGGTTGTGCAGTATTTCAAAACGCTCTATGAGAAAAAAATTTCTCAGTTTGAAGGGTGGGACTTCAGTTTTTTAATAAACTCTGAAGTAAAGTTGATTATAGGCGACAGGCCGCTTTTTGATATGACCTTACACAGAACCAACACCAAACTTTTGACAATACCATTGGCGCCTAATCTTCTAATGGTGGGCATCCCTCCGAAAACACCTGGCAAGCAGTCCTTTGAAGTCATAAGCGGCACCCGGAGTTTATTTGAGCAAACAAATGCCATGACAACCAAGCTGGCCCGAGAATTTATCGTGGGGTCTTCAGTTGAGGAATTGTCAGCTTTACTACCAATGTTTGAACCTGAAGCCTTCAATTCGCGAAAAGCAGAGGATTCACTGGTAGCATTCTCTGATGAAGGCGAGGTTGCTCGCCGCAAAATCTACAATATCAATCAATAGAGTCTCGATTCAGCATGACTTTTGTTGACGAGTGTTCTCTCAAGAGAGCTTAAGTCGAGCTCCTCTAAACAGAAGTTAAACTGCGGGTTCAAGGTTTTCAACCAAATTCCCGGAATCACTGGGAGACTGGCAGAAACCCTGAGCCCCGCACAGAACCCTTACGTGCGGTTTCTATTCTAGACGACTTTTGATAGCACCCAGCTCTACCCCGATCTCATGCAATGGCCGTCCGTGTCCCGCTGAGCAGGCGAATGACCGCTAATAGTCCAGTCGATGCAGCTTTGGCGCTGCAACAAAATCTAATAGAGGCTAAAGGACTCTATAGATCTCAGAAACTACCTGCATCGTTGCGTCTTCGATCGTTCCTTCATTACGGCATAAAACCCAGCCGTGATCTGCAATCGCTCGCTCGAACGCCTCGGTACAAGCGACATGTTCTTCCAGCTTATGGATCACAGTACTGCTCAGTCCACGCCGTCGTGCCGCTGCTCTCGCCCATGAAATATCAGGCGCGGTGACAACCCCGACATGCAGGTCTGGCACTCGCACGTTTCGATCAATGTTCAACTGTAGAATCTCTGCAAACGGGACTGTCCGGCGAAACGCGGCATCTGACGGGTACCAGCGATCGATCAAGATGATGCTGTCTGGTGGCTGTTTAGCCAGCACGTGCCGGGAAATCCAGGTACGGCTATCAGCAAAGCGCTCACAAACCGCCAACTCCAAATCCCTGCTGGAATTTCTGACGAGTTTGTTAACGAGGGTCATTGTTTCACCCCTGAAGGGATCGCTTTTTTTCTCGCAAAGTCGGATCACCTTCTTGTTGTCTGCCCTCAGTACTTTCGTAACGGCCTCCAACAGTGTGGTTTTGCCGGTTCCCTTGGGCCCATCTAGAGAAACAAATAGCGAACGATTCATTCTTCACATAACGATTGATATACGGTTTTTTGGCCCGGCTCGTTCGCTGGAACCGCTTGGCGCGACTAGCGAATCGAGTGGAGGGTCCTTATGAACAGAGATTGATGAACACTTTAACCCGGTTTCCGGCTAACGGGTCTCAGAATCCAGGGGGCCAGCCGCTTATGAACACCGCAAGCAAGTCGCTCCCAAAAGGCATCGCTCGCAATCTGTGCAAGCGTCAACAAAGCGTTACTTTTTTGAAACACTTCACAACCGTAGATCAGTAAAACCTGATTTTTGACACTCTCCCGATATGCGGTCACAACTTTTGCACTCCGCTGGGTCCTAACACGGTGGTCGTCGATGGAATATTGGCGTCTAGCGAGGTTCTTACCCGATACGGAGATAAGCTAATGATTTTCAATGTGCAAAATTATGGCGCCAAAGGAGATGGCATCACAGACGACACGGCAGCGATACAAAGTGCGATTGATGCGGCGGCCGCTGCAGGCGGTGGGCAGGTGTATATGCCCACCGGGACATATATTGTTTCGGGAGGTGAGGAACCCTCCGACGGCTGCCTGATGCTCAAGAGCAACGTCTATCTGTACGGCGACGGCATGGGCGATACGACCGTTAAGGTGGCTGACGGCTCCGACACCAAAATCACGGGGGTCATCCGCTCGGCCTATGGCGAAGAAACCCATGACTTTGGCGTCAGCAACCTCACTATCGACGGTAACCGCGACAACACCACCGGCAAGATCGACGGCTGGTTCAATGGCTACATTCCCGGTCAGGAAGGTTACGACTCCAACGTCACCCTCGACAGCGTCGAGATCAAGGATTGCTCCGGGTACGGTTTCGACCCCCACGAGCAGACCGTCAACATGGTCATCAAGAACAGTGTGTCCCACGGCAATGGCCTGGACGGCTTCGTTGCGGACTTTCTCAGCGACAGCACCTTCGAAAACAACGTCGCCTACGACAATGACCGCCACGGTTTCAACGTCGTCACCAGCACCCACGACTTTACCCTCAGCAACAACGTTGCCTACAACAATGGCGGAAGTGGCATCGTGGTGCAGCGCGGCAGCGAGGACATCCCCTCCCCCAGCAACATCACCATCACCGGTGGCGAGGTGTACGGCAACGGCGCTGAAGGCGTGCTGGTCAAGCTGTCCAGCGATGTAACCGTCAGTGGTGTCGATATTCACGACAACGCCAGCGCCGGGATCCGCATCTACGGCAGTAACCATGTCGAGATCATCGACAACACACTCAACAACAACTCTCTGGGCGCCCCCGTACCGGAAATCATCATCCAGTCCTACGACGACACGCTGGGCGTGTCCGGCAAGTACTTCAACGGCAGCGACAACACAATCCAGGGCAATATCATCAGCGGCAGCAACCTGTCGACCTACGGTGTTGCAGAGCGCAATGAAGACGGCACCGATCGCAACGCCATCATCGGCAACACCATCAGCCATACCAGCAAAGGCGCCACACTGGTCTATGGTGACGGCAGTTACGTCAGCGCCACGGTGCCAATGACTACCGTGCAGGGCACGGCTGGCAACGACACTCTGCTGGGCAGCGCGGCCAGCGAAATTTTCTATGGCGCAGCCGGAAACGACACTATCAATGGTGGGGCCGGTGGCGACACTCTAGTGGGCGGTGCGGGCATCGACAAACTCACCGGCGGCACGGGTGCCGATACGTTTCGTTTCGTCGCCCAGTCCGACAGTTACCGCAACGCAACCGCAAGCTTCGATGACACCATCACCGACTTCGACGTCACCCAGGACAAGATCGACCTCGCTGGCCTCGGTTTCACCGGCCTGGGCAATGGCCGTGGTGGCACCTTGCAGGTCAGCTACAGCGCCGGCAACGACCGCACCTACATCAAGGACTACGATGCCGACGTCAGCGGCAATCGCTTCGAGTTGATTCTGTCCGGCAACCTGGCGAGCACCCTTACCGCCAGCAACTTCATTTTCAATCGGGTGGTCACCGGCACCAGCGGCAGCGATTCGCTGGTGGGTAGCGATTCGGCTGACACCCTGCTCGGTCTGGCGGGCAACGACAGCCTCAGCGGCGGTGCAGGCGACGACAACATTGACGGCGGCGCCGGCATGGATACCCTTACCGGTGGCGCCGGGGCGGACACCTTCGTGTTCTCCAACCGCCTGGACAGTTACCGCAACTACAACACCGGCGGCGCCAACCTTGGCGACCTGATCACTGACTTCAATATCGCCGCCGATAAGATCGATCTCTCGGCCATGGGTTTCACCGGCCTGGGTGACGGCAAAAACAACACCGTGTACCTGGTGCTCAACACTGCCGGTACCAAGACTTACATCAAAACCCTGACCGCCGACGCCAATGGCAACCGTTTCGAGGTTGCGCTGGACGGCAATTATCTCGACAAGCTGACCAGCGCCAATTTTGTCTTTGCCACTTCGCCAACGGTCAACCACGCGCCGGTGGTGGCAACGGCGTTGCTGGATCAGAGCGCCACCGAAAACACCCCGTTCAGCTACGTCGTGCCGGCCACCAGTTTTACCGATGCGGATAACGACAGCCTCAGCTACACCGCCCAACTGGCCGATGGCAGCGCCCTGCCCGGTTGGCTGACCTTCGACACCGCTACCCGTAGTTTCAGCGGCACGCCCAACGACACGGCATCGGGCAATTACTCCATCAAGGTCACTGCATCCGATGGCAGCAACGCAACCGTCAGCGACAGTTTTACGCTGGCTGTACAGGACGTACCCGCCGCACCCACTGTGATCAATGGCACACCGAACAACGACACGCTGACGGGCACCGCTGCCAACGAACAACTGTTCGGTGGCGCTGGTAACGACACCCTTAATGGCGGCGCCGGCAACGATATCCTGGTCGGCGGCACCGGCGCGGACAAACTCACCGGCGGCGCGGGCGCCGATGTATTCCGCTACACCTCAAAACTCGACAGCTACCGCACCGCGTCCACCAGCGCCAGTGACCAGATCCTCGATTTCGACGTGACCGCCGACAAAATCGATGTCTCGGCGCTCGGCTACACGGCCTTGGGCAATGGCCTGAACGGCACGCTGCAAGTGACCTACAGCGCTTCGAGCAACCGCACCTACCTCAAGGATCTCACCGCCGACGCCAATGGCAACCGTTTCGAAGTGTCGCTGGCGGGCAACCTGGTGAACAGCCTGACGGCCAATCATTTTGTCTTCGCGGACCAGAACACTCCCAGCAATGTTGCGCCGGTGGTGGCCATCCCCCTTCTCGACCAGAACGCCACCGAAAGTTCGCCGTTCAACTACACCGTCACCCACGACAGTTTCACCGACGCCAACCAGGATGTGCTGACCTACACCGCGACCCTCGCCGACGGCAGCGCCCTGCCCGCCTGGCTGAGTTTCAACGCCACCAGCCTGGCGTTCTCCGGCACGCCGATCAGCACGGCGTCGGGCAATTACAACGTCCTGGTCAAGGCCACCGATCCTTCTGGTGCGTCGGTCAGCGACAGCTTCGCCCTGGTGGTGGCCGATGCGCCCGCCAACACCATCACTGGCAGCAACAACGCCGAAAGCCTCAACGGCACGGCGGGCGCCGACCTGATCCTCGGCCTCGGTGGCAACGACACCATCAAGGCCGGCACAGGCGCGGACATCGTCGACGGCGGCGGCGGACGCGATTCGCTGTACGGCGGCGACGGGGCCGACGCCTTCCGCTACACCGACGTACTCGACAGTTACCGCGACTACGACGCCGGTGGTGTCACGGCGACCGACACGGTCTACGACTTCACCGCGGGCGTCGACAAGATCGACGTTTCAGCGCTGGGTATTCTCGGCCTCGGCGATGGCAGCAATGGCACGCTGTACATGACTCTCAACGCGGCCGGCGACAAGACCTACATCAAATCCGCCGAGGCCGACGCCGATGGCAATCGCTTTGAAATCGCCCTCAACGGCAACTACCTCAACACCCTGACCGCCAGTGATTTCGTGTTCGGCGAGCGCGCCCAGCAAGACATCCTCTACCTGCCCACTCTCGGCCAATCCAATGCGCGCCTTTTGCGCATGACGGAGGACGACGATCAATCCGGCACCTCGATGCTGGTAAAAGACCTGGACCGCTACACCCCCTATGACGTGCGCAGCCAGTTCACCGACGCCGATGGCAATGGCATCGACATCGCGGTGGGTGGCAGCACGGTCAATGGCCTGTCGACCTTGGGCGCCGAGGAACTCAAGTTGTGCTGGTGGCTGACCGACACTAACCAACCCGGGCCTGCACTGTTGCGTGCCGTGGCGTTGCTGCAGGACCAGCTCACCGAACTCAAATCCATCGATAACGTCACCATGGGCATCATCTGGGGCCAGGGCGAGGAAGCCGCTCAGGAGATTGGCCGCTCCACGGACAAAGCCGCAGCAGCATCGGCCTACAAGGCCGCGACCCTGAATGTGTTTGATTACCTGCATGCCCAGTTCGGCAACTTCAGCGTGTACATGATGGAAACCGGTCACTACGAGCAGGACGCTGCGCGTGCCCGTGGTTATTCGGAAGAGAAGATTGCCTCAATCGTTGCGGGGGTTGGCTATGTCCGCGCCACCCAGGAGGCCATCGCCGCCGAGCGCGCCGACGTCAAGCTGGCGGTGGACTACACCGACCTGCCCTTGCGCTACGAAGTCGATCCGCTGGTCTATCCCGATGACGTCTGGCACCTGCACGAGGAATCAGCGGAAATCGTTGGCCAACGCCTGGCCGATTACATTGCCAATGACCTGGGCTTCCAGGGCGATCCCACCGACAACAACAGCGTGCAGGCCATTTTCGACAACGCTCAGAACCAGGGCGGGATGATTGCCGGCACTGATCAAGCGGACACCTTGGTGGGCAGCTCGGGCAACGACACACTGGATGGCGACTTGGGCGCCGACACAATGACCGGTGGCGATGGCAACGACATCTACGTGGTCGATAACGCGTTCGACAGTGTGGAGGAAACCAACACCTCGACCGCGCAGATCGATACCGTGCAGGCCTCGGTCAGCTGGACGCTGGGCGCCAATCTCGAGAATCTGGTGCTCACCGGCGTATCGGAAATCGACGGCACCGGCAATGAGCGGCGTAACTTCATCACCGGCAATGCTGCCGACAACGTGCTCGATGGTGCCGCAGGGGCCGACAGCATGAGCGGTGGCGATGGTGACGACACCTACTATGTCGACAATGTCGACGACACCGCGATCGAGACCAACAGCAATGCGGTGCCTGGAGGGGTCGACAACGTACACAGCAGCCTGGCGGCATATACCCTCGGCAGCAACGTCGAGAATCTGTATGTCGATAGCGCTGGAGCCGCCAATGGGACAGGCAATGCGCTGGACAACACGCTGTTCGCCGGTGCCGGCAACAATGTGCTGGACGGACGCGATGGCAACGACACAGTGTCCTTCGAGCGGGCCCTGGCGGGCGTTACTGTAAACCTGTCGACGTCCGCACAACAAAACACTGCGGGGTCGGGGCTCGACACCTTGAAATTCCTTGAAAACGTGACGGGAAGCGCCAACGCCGACAGTCTGTCGGGCAACAGCGCCGCGAATATCCTGAACGGTGGTGCCGGTAACGACACGCTGGTGGGTGGTTCGGGCGATGACCGACTGATCGGCGGCGCAGGCACCGACAACCTCACCGGCGGCACTGGCGCGGACACCTACGCGTTTGGAGCGCTGTCGGACATGGGCGTCGGGGCTTTACGCGATGTGATTAGCGGTTTCAAGACCACTGAGGGTGATCATCTGGATTTCACCAGCCTGGACGCCAACCCGCTGACCGCCACCGTCGACGCATTCATGTTCATTGGCAGCAACGCCTTCGACCCCACCAACGCCACTGGCCAACTACGCTTTGCCGACGGCATCCTCTCCGGCAGCGTCAACGCCGACGTCACCCCCGAGTTCGAATTCGAGATGGTGGGCGTCAAGGAGCTGCAGGCCAGCGATTTCACAGCCTGACCTGATGTGAGGGAGCCTGCTCGCGATAGCGGTCGGTCAATCAGCTTCCATGCTGAACGTACCGCCGTCATCGCGAGCAGGCTCCCTCCCGCAGGTTTTTTTCGGTGCCTGAAAATCAAAGACCCACACAGACTATTGTGGCGAGGGGATTTATCCCCTCGCCACAATTCACCACGGCCAGTCGCGCTGCCAGCGCAGGACTGGCTTCACGCTCATTCCTCTTTGAAGGCCGCAAGCAAGCGCTCACGCAAAGGTTTCATCAGGTAATTCATCAAGGTGCGTTCCCCCGTCACCACCGTGACATCGGCGAGCATGCCGGGGCGCACCAGCAGACCAGCGGCCTGCAGCGAGGCGACGGTGTCGGCGGGAATTTCAACCTTGGCGGAAAAGTACGGCTGGTGCGTCTGTTCATTGATCAACTGGTCCGCCGACACCGTAGTCACAGTGCCGGTGACCGTCGGCGTATCCACCCGTTGCAGGGCAGTGAAATGCACATGCACCGGCAAACCCGGGCGTAGCTTATTGGCCATCAGCGGCTCGAAACGCGCGGTGATCGCCATCGGCGCATCCAGCGGTACCACCTGCATCAGGGTTTGGCCAGCCTGCGCAACGCCCCCGACCGTGTGAATGCTCACGTCCATGACCTGTCCGGATACCGGCGCACGGATCGCGCCGTTGTCGACTTCAAACTGCAAGGCATGAATCTGATCGGCATAACCGGCCGCCTCGGCAGAGACTTCGCTGAGCTGCGTTTCGGCATCGCGGCGAAATTCCTGCTGCGCCTGCAAGGCCTTGAGCCGGCTTTCGCTGATCGCCTGGCGGGTCCTGCCAACATCGCCCACTCCGGAGGAAATCTGTCCAGCCAATTGGGCTGCATTGCGCTCGGCCTCGAGCAGTTTGTTACGCGGAATGTAACCTTCACGGGCAAGATTGCGCAGGCCTTCCAGCTCCTGCTGCTGGAAGTGCATCTGCGCGTCGTAGTTGCGCTTGACGCCCTCGTAGCCGAGCAATTGCTGCTGCAAGGCCGCGGCTTCGTGTTCGATGATCTGCAAACGGCTGCCCAGTTCTGCACGGCGGGTCAGAAACAGCTGGCGCTGTAAGGCCATGGCGGCCTTGACCCGCGGCTCGTCGGCACGCTCCAGCAGTTCAACGGGCCATTGGATCTCGGCTGAACCCAGGCGCTCGGCGATCAACCGCGCCTCGACGCTACGATCATTGAGCAACTTGCCCAAAGTCACGTCCCGTTGCGCCTGCGCCTGCACCGTATTGAGCTGGACCAGCAACTGTCCCTGGGTGACGCGCTCGCCTTCGCTGACCAGCAGCTTTTCTACCACCCCACCGACCAACGACTGCACAGCCTTGCGTTCGCCCGCCACCACCACGGTGCCGCTGCCCACGACACCCTGGTCGAGTGGCGCCAGACAGGCCCAGAGCAGGAAACCGCCCAGTGTCAGGACCAGGAAACCCACACCATAGCGTGCCGCGCCCCCGGCGTCGGTGCTGGCGCGTGGCTGCACTGTGGTGCCGCGCGCACTCAGCCCATGCTCACTGTACGTTTGTGCCTCTGGGGTCAGATCACGCATCTCCGCCAGCCTCCCTGACCGCGGCCGGTCTTGGCCCCGGTCTCAATGCCTTGAGCAACCGATCCCTTGGACCGAATGCATGTTGAGTACCGTCCTTGAGCACCAGGATGTGATCAACCACTGCCAGCACATTCGGCCGGTGGGTAATCAGCACCACGGTGCTGCCAGTAGCCTTGAGCGCATTGATGGCCTGCACCAGCGCCACCTCTCCGGCTTCATCGAGATTGGAGTTGGGTTCATCGAGCACGATCAGCGAAGGGTGCCCATAGAGCGCGCGAGCCAGGCCGAGGCGTTGCTTTTGTCCACCGGACAAGCCAAGCCCTCCGGGGCCCAGCGGCGTATCGTAACCCTTGGGGAATTTGAGGATCATCTCGTGAATGCCGGCGTGACACCCTGCGGCGATGATCTTGTCGGCGTCCTGCTCGCCGAAGCGGGCAATGTTGTCGGCCACACTGCCGTCGAACAGTTCAATGTCCTGCGGCAGGTATCCAAGGTGCGGGCCCAGGGCGTCGTGGGACCATTGACTGATCTCGGCGTCGTCCAGGCGCACCGACCCGCCCATGGCCGGCCATACCCCGACCAGCGCCTTGGCCAGCGTTGATTTACCGCTGGCGCTGGGGCCAACGACGGCGAGCACTTCACCTTTGGTCAGGCTGAAATTGATGCCCCTCAGGATCGGTTGCGAGGCGCCGGGCGGGCCGACATACACCTGATCCAGGCGCAGCGCGCCGGTGGGCGGTGGCAACGGCATGCGCAGGCGCTCGCGCGGTTGCTGAGCAAGCAGTTGGCTCAGGCGCTGGTAACTCTGGCGTCCAGAGTTGAATTGCTTCCACGAACCAATGGCGATTTCCACGGGAGCCAGGGCACGCCCCAGCAGCAGCGACATCGCAATCATCATGCCCGCAGACAATTGGCCTTCCAGTACCAGCAGCGCCCCCAGGCCCAGGGCCAGCGACTGTCCGGAGATGCGCACGAAGCGGGTCGTCGCGGTGATACGCGCGCCGCGGTCGCTGGCATGGGACTGGGCGGCAATGATGCGTTGCTGCAGCAGGCTCCAGCGCTGGCGCAACGGCCCGAGCATGCCCAGAGCCCGGATGACTTCGGCATTTTGTAGCGTGCTGTTTACATAGATCGACGACTGCACGCCCAGGCGATTGGCTTCGTCCAGGCGTGTGCGAGTCGCTAACTCGCCCCACAGCGCCAGGCCGATCAGTACCAGCGCGAGAACCAGCGTCAGCACGCCGAACCAAGGATGAAAGATGAACGCCACCAGCACGAAGATGGGCAACCACGGTGCATCCAGCAAGGCGATCAGGCCCTGGCCGGTGATTAACTGCCGTAGCGTCGCCAGATCGGTGAGCACCTGCGCCGGGTTCGCGTTGTGCTCACGCAGGCTGCGGGCGAAGGCGGCATCGAAAATCCGCTCGCCCAGGGCCTCGTCCAGCCCGGCGCTCATGCGAATCATCACCTCGCCGCGTGCCCACTCGATCAGGGCGCTGAACATGAACAGTCCCAGGGCGATCAAGGTGAGCATGAATAAGGTGGTTTCGTTGCGACTGGTCAGGACCCGGTCGTACACCTGCATCATGTAGAGCGACGGCACCAGCACCAGCAGGTTGATCACACCACTGAACAGCGCCAACGACCAGAACACACGGCGATAGCTTAATAACGCGGCATCAATGTCATGCCGTGGATCGAGAAGCAAACCCATAGAGTGTCGCCCGCAAAAGGAATAGTCGGTCCAAGACGCAATCCATCGCGAGCTTTTTGCCCTCAGGCGTTGGAAAAAAATAGACGTAGTCTGACGTGCCGCTAATCAGAGACGATCCTCGTCGCTAGGCGTGAAATACTGACAACGCAACCTCGGGTTAGTGCGGGCCGGGTTGTTGGGGGTGACGGGCGGGGATGTTGCACAGCGCCACGAGTGAGAAAGCATGGAAGACCGCGACCTCTTCGTTGCAGGGGATCGCAAATCCTTCTGAGACGGGCGGGTAGTAATTGCTGGTTTTATCCAATCTTGAGATTTCTCCCTCCGCCGCGTATTAGTATTTGCACCTGACTGACGCGATCCGGTGCGGCCAATGCGTGAAATCTACAGCGTCTTCAACTCCAATGGAGCCTATGAAACCGCTGCCCATGAGCATGATGAATTCATGATCATGGTGCCGGAGCATGGTTTGTTGCGATTCAAGGACGAACAAAGCGGCCGTTCGACGTCGATAGTTGACCGACAGTTCGTATTGGTCCCACCCCAGTGGAGCCATTCCTCATCGTCAATGACAGTGAGCCAGGGGCACGTTGCGTTCTATGTCGACCCGGATTACATGAGCTATGCCCTGCGTGATCTGTCCGGTGATGCCAATCGTTTGTTGCGAGTACCGACGTTGGGTATCTGGCACGCCTCGGCACCGTTTCATCATCTATTACTGGCGAAAAAGGCCTTCAGTCAACCGGATCGCTACGTGGATCGGCGTCGGCAAATCACCCAGACCGACCACTTGCTGCTCCTGGAATGCCTGGCGATTTCCCTGAGCCAGCCAAGCCTGCAACGTTCTTCGACCGAACGTCATGGTGCGGCATTGGTGCGTGATGTTCAGCGCTATCTGGATGGCAACCTTGAACAGTCTCCGGGATTGGACGAGATCGCTGAAGCCTTTCATGTTTCACGACGCCACCTCACCCGCTTGTTTGCCCAACACACTGGCGAATCCGTGTTGGCCTGCGTTCAGCGCATGCGCCTGGAGCGAGTGAAGAACCTGCTGCAGCACACGCGCATGTCGGTGCTGGAGATTGCCAACAGTGTCGGCTACGAGTCCCCTTCCCACCTGGCCCAGGTTTTCCGACGCGCGCAGGGCTGCTCGCCTGACGAGTTTCGCCGTAACACCAACCGGTAAACCCTCCCGATTATCCATGGCCCGATCTCGCGCATGATGAGGCCCGATCCCGTGCGCCCGGAATTCATCCGCCCTGCATCCTGAGCCCTGATAAAACAACAAGAGGATGGGGCCGTGAGGCAAGAACCCTTTATCAGTTTCGCTGATGTGCAGAAGAGCTTTAAGGTCGATGGGCGCCAGTTTGTGGCCGTGCGCAATGTATCGCTTGAGATCCAGCGTGGCGAAATCATTACGTTGGTCGGCCCGTCCGGGTGCGGCAAATCGACGTTGTTGAACATGACCGCGGGGCTGTTCGGTCCTACCGAAGGTCGGGTTCATTACGACGGCGCCGAAGTCAAAGGCGTCAACACCCGCGTCGGCTACATGACCCAGGCTGACCACTTGCTGCCATGGCGCACAGTCGCCGGCAACATCGCCGTACCGTTGCAGATCCGGCGCCTGGGCAAGCGTGAAATCGACGTGCGCGTCGAGGAACTGTTGGCGCTGGTCGGGCTGACCGGTTTCGGTGCCAGCTACCCGAACCAACTGTCCGGTGGCATGCGAAAACGTGCTGCGATGGCCCGATTGCTGGCCAGCGATCCTGAGACCTTGCTGATGGACGAACCGTTTGGAGCCCTCGACGCGCAGATGCGCCTCACGCTGCAAACCGAACTGTTGCGACTGTGCAAGAAACTGAAAAAAACCGTGCTGTTCGTCACCCACGATGTCGACGAAGCCATCGCCCTCGCCGATCGCTGCGTGGTCTTTGCCGGACGTCCCGGCACCATCGATCACATCCTTGAGGTGTCACTGGCGCAGCCACGCAATCTGGTGCAACTGCGTTCCGATCCGCACTACGTCGAACTCTGCGCCGCCCTTTGGCAGCGCCTGGCCCCAGACATCGCCGGTGCCGCCGATCCTTCCTCGCCGGCTCACTCTCTGGAGGCCCTATGATTCAGGTCTATCGCTTGCTGTTCCTGGTGTTTCTGCTGGTGCTGTGGGAAGGCATTTCCCGTTGGTTCGGCGTCGAGTTTTTCATCAGCCGGCCTTCTGCCGTGGCGGCCAGTTTGTGGAAGATCCTGCTCAACGGCGTGTTTTTCTACCACGCAGGGATTACCACGCTGGAAGCCGTACTCGGATTCTTCTTCGGCTCGGTCGCCGGTCTCGCTGCTGGCCTGCTGTTAGGGCGGGCCAAAGTCCTGGCCGACATCCTCGACCCCTTCCTCACCGCGTTCTACAGCTTGCCGAAGGTCGCTCTCGCGCCATTGTTTATCCTCTGGTTCGGCATCGGCTTGCCGATGAAAGTCATTCTGACCGCGGCAGTGGTGTTCTTCCTGGTGTTCCTCAATACCTACAGCGGTGTGCGCAACGTGTCCCGCGAGCAGTTGACCATCCTGCGCCTGATGGGCGCCCGCGAGCGTGATTTGTTGAGCATGGTGGTCATTCCCTCCGCGTTCACCTGGGTGTTTACCGGGTTGCGCCTGTCGGTGCCGTACGCCCTGATCGGCGCACTGGTGGGTGAAATCATCGCTGCCAATCGCGGGCTCGGCTACTTGCTCTCCGACGCGGCTTCGCAGTTTGACACCGCCGGTGTGTTCGCCGCGCTGGTGGGCATCATTGCCCTGGCGCTGATCCTCAATACCGCGGTCAAGCTGGCCGAACGCCGTTTGATGCCGTGGAAAGCCAACGACGCCGAACGTGAAGTGGCGGTTTGAGCACACCTACGATTTGATTATCCGGAGTTTCATCATGTTCAAACGTCTAGTAACGGCGACCGCGTTCGCCAGCGTATTGCTCTGTGGGTTCGCGACCCAGGCCGCCGAGTTGACCAAGGTCAAACTGGCGTTTCCCAGTGAAGGCTTCTTGTATGTGCCGATCTATGTCGCGCAGAAGCTCGGCTATTTCGCCGAAGAAGGGCTCGACATCGAAGTCATCGTCTTCCAAAAAGGCGGTTCTGCAGCCCTTACCGCTGTGCTCGGACGTGATGCCGACGCCTATGTCGGCCTGCCTGCCGTGGCGATTCGTGCCCGCACCAAGGGCCAGAATGTCCAGGCATTCGCCTCAGTGCAAACCCAGTTCGGCAGCACGGTGGTGATCGATGCGTCATCTGCCAAGAACGCGGGCGTATCCGCGGCGTCACCGCTGACTGCCCGGGCACAAGCCTTGAAAGGATTGAAAATCGGTGTCACCGGTCCCGGCAGCACCACCGATATGCTGGTTCGCTATCTGGCCAAGGACGCAGGCCTGAGTCCGGACAAAGACCTGACCATCATGCCGATTGGCGGCGCGCCGAACATGCTGGCGGCGTTTTCCCAGGGCAGCATCAATGGTTTTTCGCTGTCACCACCGACTATCACCACCGCCGAACAGCAAGGGGGATTTGTGCTGATGGACCTGGCCAAGGGTGAATATCCGCCGCTCAACGGTTTCCTCTTTACAGCGATGATTGCCCGGGAAGACTGGCTGGCCAGTAACACCGACACCGCACGAAAAATGGTGAAGGCCCTGTGGCGCGCCGAGCAACTGATCGCCACCGATCCGGACAAGGCTCGGGAAGCCGTGCGGCCGTACTTCGCTCACACCGCCGCGCCGATTTTCGATTCGGCATGGACAGCGTCACTGCCCTCTTACCCGGCCACGCCAAGGGTCGAGTTGTCGGGCGTCCAGAAGAACATCAGTTTCATGAACGCTGTCGAAGCGGAACCGGTCAGCCTTGATCCGCACACAGTATTTACCAATGCCATCGTCGATGCAGTTGCACCCGTTTTATCGGACGCTCAAGGAGCGCAGAAATGACCCCGCAAGTTCATCTGGTCAATGTATTCCCTGCTGCGGAAAACGGCGGCAACCCGGCACCAACCGTTGCTCGCGCCGACGGTATGAGCGCTGCCGACATGCAGGCAGTGGCCCAGGCTTATGGTCACGAATGCGGCTTCGTCTGTTCGCCACCGGCCGGAACCGACTATGACTTCAGCTTCCGTTTCTGGGTGCCGAACCACGAAATGGAGATGTGTGGACATGCCTCGGTCGGCGCCGTCTGGCTGCTGGACCGACTGGGGATGTTGCCTAAGGATCAACTGTCGATCTGGACCTTGAGTGGACGCGTGGACGCGCGGGTCATGCGCGATGGGGATGGTGGCGTACAGATCGAAATCACCCAGCCCATAGGTCAGGTCGAAACGCTCTCGTCCTCGGACATCGAAGCGGAAATCCTCTCGGTGCTGGGCATCAGCTCCAATGAGTTGGCTCCGCTACCCATCCAGAACGCGGCCACCAGCCGGGTGAAAACCCTGATCCCGCTCAAGAGCGTAGCGGTGCTGGATGGACTGAAACCCGACTTCCGACGGGTTGAGCAATTGTGCGAGCGCATCGGCTCAACCGGTTTGTACCCCTACGCAGCACTGGACCTCGCCACTCGCCAATTCGACGCACGACAGTTTCCAAAATCCTCCGGCTATCCCGAAGATGCGGCCACCGGTATTGCGGCCGCTGCCTTGGCCTTCGGGTTGCTGGAAAACGGCCTGGTGAGTGCTGATGAACGCCCGGTGCGTGTTCGTCAGGGTCGGGCTATGGGCCGCCCTTCGGAGATATCGTTGCGCTTTCGCCGGGATGCTCAGGAGCAGATCCAGGGATTGTGGCTCGGCGGGCCGGTGAGTTTTGCGCAGGTGACCCCATGAGCATTCGAGAGAAACTGAAGCTGTTGGGCCTGCAATTGCCCGATGCCCCTGCCCCCAAGGGTGACTACGTGCCGGTGGTGATCCACAGTGGTGTGGCCTATGTCAGCGGGCAGGTGTGTCGCCTGGCCGACAGTGTAATCAAAGGTCCGGCTCGGGCAGACATGCCTGCAGAAACCTTGATCCTGGCTGCTCGCACCTGTGTGTTGCGCGCTTTGAGTGCGCTGGAACAAGCGACCGGTGATCTGGAATGCGTCGAGCGGATTCTGTTCGTACGCGGATTTGTCTATGCCGAGGACGGTTACCAGGAATACTCAAAAATTCTCGACGAAGCTTCGCGTTTGCTGATCGAGCTGTTTGGTGAGCGCGGGCAACACGCGCGCTCCGCGCTGGGCGTCGCCGGGCTTCCAGGCAGCGGATTGCTGGAATTGGAACTGGTGGCGGCAGTGCGTTAGAGCGCTTTCTCACCAGGCCAATCAATCAACCATGAAAGCTCTCGCGTTGAAGTGGCACATTCCTCAGCGCGACTGCGGCCTGGGAGCCAATGTCGACGCTTGCCTCTTATCCATGGCCCGATTCCGCGCGTGATCAGGCCCGATCCCACGCGCCCAAAAAAATTCCGCCTTGCAAACTTCCCCCTGACAAAACAACAAGAAACAATAGGAAGGTGTTTATGCCAATGCTCCCTCGCCATCCATCGCTCGTTAAGCGCAGCCATCTCCACGTGGTGGTGTGTGTTTCGACACTCGCGCTATCGTTGACCGCCTGGGCGGCCACTCCTGGTCCCACGAAGTCCTACCAACAACCTGCGCTGGAGCCGATTGGCGAAGTGCAGGCCATTTATGACGGCAATCTCAGCGAGGACCTGGCCGTCACTACCTTTCGCAATACTGATCGTTTGTTTCCTGTGCGGGCCATCAAGGCGGGCAGCCACCCTTTCCCGTTACCGCGCAGCGGCACGCCACTCGGCCCGGTTGCCTTTGACTATAAAGGCAAGCGCTACAGTCTCGATGACTACGTTGCGCTGAATCGGGTAACAGGCCTGTTGGTGCTCAAGGACGGTAAAATCGTGACTGAGCGATACGAAAAAGGTAATACCGCCGACACCCGCTGGATGTCGATGTCGGTGGCGAAATCTATCACCTCTACCCTCGTGGGCGCTGCCTTGCAGGACGGCGCCATCAAAAGCCTCGATGACAAAGTCACCCACTATTTACCCGCGCTGGCCGGTAGCGGATACGACCAGGTCACCGTACGTCAAATTCTGTCCATGCGCTCCGGAATCAAATGGAACGAGAAATACACTGATCCAACATCGGACGAACGACAGTTGATCAAGCTGCGAATCGAACAAGTGCCTGGATCGCTCCTCAATTTCATGGCAAGCCTGCCCACCGCTGCACCTCCTGGCACTCGCACCAACTACAGCACCGGTGAAACGCAAGTCTTGGGACAACTGGTCAGCGCCGCCGTGGGCAAGCCACTGACGCAATACCTGAGCGAAAAGATCTGGGTTCCCTATGGCATGCAAACCGATGCCAAATGGTGGCTCGACGGCCCCAATGGCAATGAAGTGGGCGGCAGCGGCATCAGTGCAACCCTTGAAGATTACGGGCGTTTTGGCCAGTTTTTCCTCAGCGGCGGCAAGGCCGGTGCACAGCAAGTGTTGCCTGAAGACTGGATGAGCTTCGCCAGCGCGACCACTGGCACAGATGCGGCCTACGGTGACTTTGCCAACATGTGGTGGCCAGGCTGGACCGATGCATCCAAGGCCGATAAAGCCTTTACTGCTGCAGGCACTTTTGGTCAGTACCTCTACATCAACCCGACCAAAAATGTGGTGATTGTAGTGTGGCAAGCACAGACCAAACCCACCGGTGGTGAGGTTATCGACGACATGGTCGCCTTTGACGCCATCAGCAATACCCTTCAGTAACCGGTTTCTCGGGTTCATGTATAGGCGTTGGAAAAACGCCTATACATGAAGAAGACAGCCAGAATTTGTTCTCTAATGTTGTTCTAGCGTGTCGGCATGGGCGTCCTGATTGACAGGCGCGTGGATCGAGATGCCATACGCAATCAGGCAGCCAACCCCGCAGCTTCCCACCACCAGGCACATGGGCCATGAAGTGCCATCAGCCAGGTGACTGCCCCACAGACTGGCCAGCGCCCCGGTGGCGAATTGCACCGAAATACCCAGGGCGACACTCGCCCCCGCCTGCCTCGGGAACATGCTCATCAGGCTTGCCGTTCAATTGGCTCCGAGCAACCCGGTGACGCCCGTGTACAGCACCATACAAAGTACGATGCTCCACAGCCCGCCCCACTGTGCTTAAGGAAATGGGAGGTATTTAATTTGCGGGTGTCTGGAATGACGCCAGCTCGCTTGTTCAGGGTTTCATAATCTTGATACTTGCGAACGTTGACTCGTCACGCGCCTGATCCAGCAAATTCATCGGCCTTGCCGGCGGAAGTACTTGCAGAGTCGGACTTGCTGCCACTTGCGGTTGCGCCACCAGTCGCTCATCGCTGGGTGGAATGCCGAAACACTCGCGATAGCACTTTGAGAAATGGGGGGTGGACACAAAGCCGCACACCACCGACAACTCTACGATGGAGATCGGCGTTTGCTTGAGCAACTGACGTGCGCGGATCAGGCGCAATTTGAGGTAATACCGCGACGGCGAGGAATGTAGATATTTCTGAAACAACCGCTCGAGCTGTCGACGGGACAAGCCAACATAACTCGCCAGTTCGTCGAGCTCGATCGGCTCTTCCAGATTGGCCTCCATCAAGGCGACGATTTCCTGCAACTTCGGTTGATGGGTGCCGAGCATGTGCTTGAGGGGCACTCGTTGGTGATCCTGCTCGGTGCGGATTCGCTCGTAGACGAACATCTCGGAAATGGCCGCTGACAGTTCATGACCATGATCGCGACTGATCAGGTGCAGCATCATGTCCATTGGCGCGGTTCCACCGGAGCTGGTGAAGCGGTCCCGGTCGAGAGTGAATAAACTGGAGCTGAGGTTCACGCGCGGAAAAGCTTCCTGCATGGCGGCCAGAAATTCCCAGTGCACGCTGCAATCGAACCCGTCGAGCAAGCCTGCCTGGGCCAAGGCCCAACTGCCTGTGCACACGCCCCCGATCCGCTTCGAGCGTCGCGCCTGGGCTCGCAACCAGACAACGTGCTCCCGGGTCACGGCGCTTTGAATGCCGATGCCTCCGCAGACAATCACGGTATCAAGCATCGGTGCGTTATTGATCGATGCATCCGGAGTGATCGGCATGCCGTCGCTTGCCCATACCTGCTCGCCTCCCAAACTGAAAGTGTGCCAGCGATACAGCTCCTGACCGGTCAGCTGGTTGGCCATTCGTAGCGGCTCTACAGCAGAGGCCAGAGAAATCAAAGTGAATTGGTCCAGCAGCAAAAAACCAATGGTTTGGGGAGAAACGGCCCTGGGGGTGTCATATGCCATCGAAGATTATTCTCCCAGTGAGCGGTAATGGCCCGTGGCGCGGGCGGTTTTACCGCCCCACCACTGCTCGCGTACTTATAAGATCGCAAGCAGGTTTACGCTGAAGCGGCTATGCACTTTCCGCCGCCGCCACCCTCTGCGGCTGCCCGTGGTGACGCGTGGTCACAAGGCCGATAAAGGAAATCACCAGCGCCAGGACGATGGTCGAAGAAACCTCCATACGGTGTTCGGGCGTCACCATCATCACCGCCAACGCTGCGCTGATGAAGGCGATGACGAACCAGGTCAGCCAGGGAAACAACCACATCTTGAAGGTCAGCGTGACGTTCTGCCGACGCAGAATCCTGCGCATGCGCAATTGCGACACGGCGATAACCAGGTACACCAGCAACGCAATGGCGCCAGAGCTGGCGAGCAGAAACTGGAATAAACCGGCGGGCATGAAGTAGCTGAACAAGGTCACCCCGGCACCCAGCACGGTGCTGGCGATTACCGCAGCCCTCGGCACACCCGCCGACGACGTCACCTTCAATGGTTTCGGTGCATCACCGCGCTTACCCAGCGAAAACAACATGCGCGAGGAAATATAGATCGACGAGTTCATGCAGCTGGCCACGGCAATCAACACCACCACATCCACCAGCAACTTGGCATGGGGAATGTTCATCAGCTCCAGTGCCCGCTGGTAAGAGCCGACAGACGCCAGCAACGGATCATTCCAGGGCACCACGGAAATGACCACGAAAATGGACAGCAAGTAGAACACCCCGATCCGCCAGATCACCGAGCGTGTGGCTTTGGCGATGTTCTGAGCAGGGTTGCTGGATTCGGCGGCCGCAATGGTCACCGCTTCCGTACCGATGAAGCTGAACATGATGGTGATGAATGCGCCGACGACCGCTGACAAACCGTTGGGCGCAAACCCGCCATATTCGTCCATGAGTCGACTCAACCCGCTGGCTTCCCGCTCGGGAATCCACCCCATCAGCACCGCAAAACCAAGGCCGATAAACCCGATGATCGCCACGACCTTGGCCATCGCAAACCAGAATTCGAACTCGCCGTATTTGGACACGCTGAAGAGATTGGTCACGACCAGCAGGATGATCGACAGCAAGGCAAACAACCAGGTATCGATCTGTGGGAACCATTGGTTCAATACATGCCCGGCCGCGAGCGCCTCGATGGGGATCACCAGCACCCAGAACCACCAATACAGCCAGCCGATGGTGAAGCCCGCCCAACGCCCGATTGCCTGGTCTGCATAGGTGGAAAAGGATCCGGTGTCCGGGTTGGCAACCGCCATTTCGCCCAGCATGCGCATGACCAGAACGACTAAAAGGCCGGAGAACAGATACGCCAGCAATACCGCCGGACCGGCGGCAGCGATGGCATGTCCCGACCCGACAAACAAACCTGCTCCGATAATCCCCGCGATGGAAAGCATAGTGACGTGGCGCGGCTTGAAACCCTGTGCCAACTGACCGTTCGAATCTTTAGAGTTCAGGCTATTCATTGTTTTTTTTGTTCTCTGGTGATCGACGTTAGAGCGTGCTGACTGAGGGTCAGGCGATCATCATTTCTTCCTGTTGCCCCTTATCGAAAGCGGCGAACCTCAACGCTTCTGAGCATTTCCCATCAGTCATCGTGACTACACAGCCATTAAATGACGCGTCACCTTACGCGTCCAGTCTTCAACGCAAGTAGCCCGAGCGCGCCACCTGTGAGTCTGATATCGACATGCGCCAGCGTGACAACCCATTACCGGTTTACTACCTCGGCGAATGCCCCGTGGGCGCCGTTAGTGTCCAGAGCCTGAGCTGGCTGACCTCCAAGGGTAATCAAAATCGAGGAATGCTCGCAGTGCGAACACAAGTCCGTTCACGAGGGCAAAATGCACGCGTGTGGTCATGACGGCCATACCGCCATGCTGTTGGGAGCAGTACGCTACTTTTCGTTGAACCGAGACTTCCCCGGCACCATTCACTTCATCTTTCAACCAACCGAAGATGCCCGGGCCTGCGCAATGGCAAACGTCCACACGCCCAACTACGACTTCAATGACTCGATCCTGGCTACTGGTTCTGCCTACTGGGTCAATTTGGTGAAGGTAGCCAACAGCTGATCCTTCTTCCAGGCACGTTCCATCCAACCGGTGCAGGCGCATCGGTTGGAGCAGATGACTCCGTAGTCTGCCTTCACGGAATTCAGCGCAGACAGATACTATGTTCAAACAAAATGAAATCGTCCCTTCGATCGAATCGGATCAGCAGGCTCTCGAGCTCAACGGCCTGCCTACATAAGGTCTTACTGGAATGAATATATCTCCGATCCTCTCAGCGTTCATTGCCAAACTAGAAGATGAAAGCAACGATATTACCAAACGACTATTTTCCGGGGATTTTTCCGACTCTGGATCGTTCCCCCTGATCACAGAGAAATTCATCAGTAATGATTCAGAGTTATTTGAAAATGTTATACCCGCCCTTCTTTCCGACTTGACCAACACCTCACTAGCACAGGAGATACTGTCATTTGAACGATCACAGCTGAACGCTAAAATTGAACGCCTTTACAGCGAGGCAATCAAACGTCCCGATGTTGAAAAATGGAACCTTGCATTGGCGTCGCGCGACGAATCAGCGTTAAAAAAACTTTCTTATGAAAGCCTGCGCGAGGAATCTGAACTTACATTCAACAGTGTACTTCTGACCATTGCCGGCGCCGAGAACTACACCGAACGCCAGAATTCCGAAAACTATTTCCACGCTACGCTTTTAAAGAAAATACAAGACAAAATAAACTCAGAGAAAAACACAGATAAAACTTATAACAAACCCAATCTGAGAATGACTGATATTTATTATTACTACAAAAATCTAGGCATTGATATCACCAACACTGACAAGCAATATGAGAAATATGGATTATATTCAGTAACCGAAAATACCGAAATATTATCTGGCTTACCCGCTAGAATCATGGATCGCGCCAGAGAAGCACAGTTTTTTATTGATACACCAGAACACATTCTAGACATGTTTATATGCGCAAAAAAAGAACTATTGATAGATAAATTGTCGTTTTTGATAACGTCCAACATGATTCTTGAAACAAAAGAGAAGATATTTTTTTTCATGGAGGGCATTCCGCAAATTCTTCCAAAAACAGTTAAGGAATTTCTCGAGGATGAATTTGAAAGTGCGACATGCGAAATAGTAAAAACAGCCAAAGCCAAAACAACCACACTAAACATACCTCCTGCATCCAAATACTTTCGAAACGATTCGGATAGCGACATCTGGTGTTATTCCAACGACAAAACCTTACAGTTTGAAGAAATTTGCAAAAAACCAATTATTCTTGATGACTGCGTCATAACCCAATTAATCCATCTCGAATACAAGCTGGAAGATGACACTATAAAAATTGCGCACCTGGATCACGAATACATATTTTACACCTACGAAGAATTTGACAAGAGACTCTCTAACATCGATCAAAAAGGCGGGGCAAAAAAGAGAATAAAGACTTTCAAAATTGACGACTCATCCATACCGCTAATACTGAATGATGGAACATTCTTTTTATACACCGTTATTGATGCGTACTTTTCGGAGGCCTACCTCATAAGAGATTTTTTTCTGCCGATCATGAGCTTTCTGGAACCCAAACCCTCCATCTCATCATCAGCAAATGAGGCTGCCGACACCATCCAGAACTCGAGGCTTCCGCCGTCTTGATCATGAACCACCTCCGCGAAAGCAACGCCACCCCGTCAGCTACACTCATTCGATACATCTCCGCACAGAGACTTCGACCATGGTCACCAAAACCGCAATCGTGTTCGCTGGCGGCGGCAGTTTGGGTGCGGTGCAGGTGGGAATGTTGCGGGCCTTGGTCGAGGCCGATGTTCGATTCGACATGGTCGTCGGCGCTTCGGTAGGCGCTATCAACGGTGCCTATTTTGCCGCAAGGCCCGATTCCGAGGGCGTCGAGGCGCTCGCCGGATTTTGGCGTGGGCTGAGTAAAACTGACATCTTTCCCCTCTCCTGGATCGACACCTGCAAAGGACTGATCAAGCGGCGTGGCTTTTTATTGCAGCCGGCGGCGTTACACCGATTGCTGGGACAGGCACTTCCCATTCATCGCATCGAAGAAGCGACGCTGCCTCTGCATATCGTCACCACCGATCTGCTCAGTGGTGCCGAGACGGTTCTGTCCAGTGGCAACCTTGAGCAGGCGTTGCTGGCCAGCGCTGCCATCCCGCTGGTGTTCCCCTGCGTGCAAATCGCCGATCAGTTTCTGGTTGATGGCGGCGTGGCAAGCAATACACCTATTTCGACGGCCGTAGCCTTGGGAGCCACCAACGTCGTGGTCATCCCCACCGGCGTGAGTTGCGCCCTGACACAACCGCCCCGGGGCCTGGTCGCCTTGGCCCTGCACACCGTCAACCTGATGAGCATGCGTCAACTGGTGAGCGACATCGAACACTTCCGCGCTGTCACCAGCCTGCACATCGTCCCGCCGTTGTGTCCTGTGGATGTCTCGGTGTTCAACTTTGACCAGACCGAGTCTTTGCTGCAGCGTGCCTATGTGCAGACCCTTCGGTGGCTGGAACGTGGGGGGCTCGAGCGCACCAAGGTACCGGGCGCCCTGACCCTCCATTCACATGCCCATGAGCATTGAGTGATGTGAATGACCTGTAGAACCACCCTGCTCCCTCGTCGTTTGCAACACGGCATCAAATCTTGAATTGCCCCAGCAAGCTTTGCAGACGATTGCCGATCATATACAGCTCATCGACGGTCTTGACCCCGCTCTTGGTCTGGTTGGCAACGGAATCAATGGCCCGCGCGATCTGATGCACCCCGCGGTTGATCTCTTCAGCCACCGAAGTCTGTTCCTCCGCAGCGCTCGCGATTTGTGCGTTCATCGCGTTGATGGTCGCGATCAGTTCGACAGTGTTGCCCAGGAACTCGCCCGCCTGATCGGCCTGAGCGTTAGCGCCTTGAGCCGCTTTGGTGGATTGATGCATTGCACTGACCACGCCATCAGTCGTGCCCTTGAGACGCTCAACCATCGCCTGGATTTCCTGGGTACTGCGCTGAGTACGACTGGCCAACGCGCGCACTTCATCGGCAACCACCGCAAACCCTCGCCCGGCAGCGCCGGCACGAGCGGCTTCGATAGCCGCATTGAGTGCCAGGAGATTGGTCTGCTCGGCAATCGAGCGGATCACATCCAGCACGGTGACGATAGAAGTCACATCGTTTTGAAGGCTCTTCATGGCGAGACCACTCTCATCAAGCTCCACGGTCAGTGCCTGAATTCGAGTCATGCTGCCATTGACTATTTGCCTGGCGTGCCGGGACTGTCTGTCAGTTTCGACGGCGGCGTCGGCAGCGTTTTGTGCGCTAACCGATACTTCTTGCGCTGCCGATGACATCTCATTTATCGCCGCAGCCACCTGGTCGGTTTCCTGGCGCTGCTTATCCATGGCACGGTCAATATGCCTGCTCTGCTCGGCCACATGGCTCACAGATCCATTCAACTGCTCGCTCATGGCGACGATCTGGCTGACGAGGCTGTGAATCTGATCGATAAACGCGTTGAACGAACCGGCAAGTTGCCCAAGCTCATCTCGACTGACCACCGGCAGACGCCGCGTCAGATCGCCCTCGCCCGCAGCGATTTCATCAAGGTGGGCCCGGATCAGGGTCAAGGGACGTAAGCTGCGCTTGACCAGCAGTAAAGCCAACACACCGATAATGCCAACCAGCACACAAGCAATGATGGCGATGCTGAACATCAAGCTGTGCACCCGCGCATCAACATCAGCCCGCACCTTGTCGACCTGAACGTCGATACTGTCCAGATTGATCGCCGTGACCACGACCATGTCCCACTTGGGCAAATAAAAACTGTACGCGAGCTTCGCCACCACCTTATCGGTGTTGACCAGCCCTCCTGAATAGGTGACGAAGTGAGTCTCATTTTTTGCCGCAGCGACCATTTCGCGGTTCAAGTATTTCCCGTTGATGTCTTTGCGATCACTCATGTTGGTGCCGACGCCTTCGCTGCTGTCACCGCGAAACAGGCGTACAACCTGGCTGTCATAACCGATGAAATAGCCGTCATCGCCATACTTCATTTTCGACAAGCGGCTGATCGCCAAGGCTCGGCTGGACGGATCCCCGGCAGCAGCCCGATCATAAAGTTCGGCTATTGAAGTGCGAGCAATGCTCGCGTAATCCTTGAGCCGAGTGCGGCTCTCTTCAAGCAGTCGCTCGCGGGTCTGAGCGACTTCTTGCTCGGCCTGGGACTGCAAAGTGCCACGGGTGCTCAAACCTGAAACCAGGGCAAACAGCATTACCGGAAACAAGGTCAGCAACAGTATTTTGGTTTTAAACGACATCGTTGAAATCCTTCACCCAATCCTGTGAGGCCGAGGCTGAAAAAGCGGCCTGCGAATATCGCGAGGCCGCGATCAGGGAATCACCAGAGCGCGATGTCGTAGGTAAAGTAGATCCGGTTGCTGTCTCGGCCACGGGAATAATCAGAGCGATAAACATAGTTGCGCAACCGCACACCCAAGCCCTTGAAGGTGCCTTGTTGCACGACATAAGCCAGTTCGGCGTCACGTTCCCACTCTTTTACCGTGGTGTTGGACTTACCGTCGTTGCCGCTCAGATAGCGAGTAGAGAACGTCAGGCCCGGCACGCCGAGGGCGGCAAAGTTATAGCCGTAATTAAGCATCCAGGTTTTTTCATCCTCCTCGATGAACTTGCCTATCCCGGCGTTGCTGAACGAATAAACCGTTGCGCCACTGATAAAGGGCAGTCCTGCATCACCACTGAGGGTCTGATAGCCGCCGCCGAATGTATGGCCGGAAATGGCGTAGGACAGTTGCCCGCTCAGCATGTTGTTGTCGATCTTGCCGCCGTAGGCCGAGCCGGTATCGACACTGTTGAAGTAGCGCAAGTCACTGGTCAGCACGCCGCCGCCCAAGGGTAGATCGTGCTGGACACCTGCAAAATTCTGACGGTAAAAGTTTTCCAGCTCACCGTAGAAGTAACTCAAGCGAACGCTCTTCCCCAGCTTGTATTCGGCCCCTGCATAGCTGAAGTCCCCTGATTTATCTCCGCCGTAACCGTCGGGCACAATCGGCATGCTGTCGCTGGAATCGCGCAGTTTGAATCGATCCAGATAGCCCCCGGTGAGGGTGAGGTTTTCGATGTCGACGCTACTGATCTGCGTGCCTTGGTACGTTTGCGGCAACAGACGCGCGTCGTTATAGATCAGCACCGGAGTCTTGGGTAACAAGGTGCCGTATTTGACTGTGGTCTTGGCCAGTTGGGCCTTGGCAGTCATTCCCAGGCTTGCAAATTCGTCAGCCGCGCGACCGTCATCATGGACGGGCAGCAAGCCCGTGCCGCTGCGGCCACGGCCGGAGTCGAGCTTGACCCCGACCAGGCCAAGGGCATCAACACCAAACCCGAGGGTGCCGGGGGTAAATCCCGACTGGTAATCCAACAGGAATCCCTGGGCCCATTCGGTTCGTTCGCTCTTCGCCGTCCTTGCCGACTTGGCACTCAAGCCATGCTCGTCGCGGAAGTTTTCATTGAAAAAGACGTTGCGCAATTGCAGTTTGAGCTTGCTGTCATCGATAAATCCTTCTGCGCTAGCACTGGCCAGCGGCAACAAACCAAGAAGTGAAAACAGCGCCCGTTGGGTATGCAAAGTGGTCATGGAAAACTACTCATTGTTGTTATTTGGGGTGCAGAACAGCGCGCGCCTCGCTGGCGAGGCGCCTTGGGAGAAAACAGGTGGCTTGGGTGAATCAGGTGAAGAGACTGATCGCCCCTGTCAGCAGGGCTAGCGCGGTGATGACCAGTGAAGTGAGCACCGCCCATTTGACGGTGGCTTTCTGGAAGTCGCCGATATCGCGATCGACCATCCCCACCAGCAACAGGGTTGAGGCGACCAGCGGACTCATCAGGTGTACTGGCTGCCCGAGAATCGACGCGCGGGCGATTTCCACCGGATCAATACCATACGCCGCAGCGGCATTCGCCAGAATGGGCACCACGCCAAAGTAATAAGCATCGTTGGACAGAACGAACGTCAGCGGCATGCTGGTAATCGCCACCACCAGCGGGAACAGATGCCCCCAGGACGGCGGAATCCAGTCAACCAGGGTTTGCGCCAGGGAGTCGACCATCTTGGTGCCGGAGAAAATCCCGGCAAAGATGCCGGCGGCAAACACCAACAGTACGACGGTCATGGCGTTGCCCGAATGGGCGAGGATGCGTTCCTTCTGAATATCCAGTTGCGGATAGTTGATCATCAGCGCCAGTACGAAGCCGATCAAGAACAGGATCGCGGAATGCATGATCCCCATCACCAGTGCGACCATCACCGCGATCACCAACAGCAGATTGACGTAGGCCAGTTTCGGTCGCTTGTACGGCGTGTCTTCAAGAATCGCCTTGATGTAGCAATCTCCCCCGCCGCTTTCCAACTGGATATTGCCGATCCGTTTGCGCTCGGCACGGCCCAGCAGAAACGCGGTGAACACTACCCACATGGCGCCGCCAATCATGGTCGGCAGCAACGGCACGAAGTATTCACCGGCATCCAGGCCCAGCGCCGCGATCGCTCGGGTCGCCGGCCCTCCCCAAGGCGTCATGCCACTCATGATGCTCAGAGAAAGCATGGCAATGGTCGCCAGAATCATCGGGTTCATCCCGATACGTTTGTACAGGGGAAGCATTGCCGCACAGGTGATCATGTAGGTGGTGGTGCCATCACCGTCCAGGGCCACCAGCAGCGACAGCAACGCTGTGCCGACAGCGATTTTCATCGGGTCGCCGTTGACGCGTTTGAGGATCTTGCGAATCAGCGGGTCAAACAGACCGGCGTCGATCATCAAGCCGAAAAACAAGATCGCGAACAGCAGGAGCGCGGCCGAAGGAGCGACCATTTTCAAGCCGTCGAGCATCATCTTGCCGGTAGTGCCACCGAAACCGCCAATGACGGCAAACACAATCGGCACCACCGTCAGCGCGACAATCGGCGATAACCGTTTGGTCATTATCAGGACGGTGAAGACCACCACCATGGCCAATCCAAGCAATGCGAGCATAGGTCAGTTCTCTTGTTCTTATGAGTAGCGTGGCCGACGCACAGGCGCGCGACCCCGTCCCCGCCAGACGGCACGATCAACGGTGCCTGGCGGGAGTTATTCATTGAGGTATTTAAGGGGGCTGGATTCAGCCGCGAACGGTCAAGCGTGTTCGGTGACCTTCAGGCCATCCCAGTCGGGGTTCTGGACTTGGGCTGGGGGTGCGGCAGGCGAAGGTTTGCCGTCCAGAGTCCGCATCAGTGTTTCGCGATCACAGGCGTTCTCCGAGATGGACATCACCACGGTAGCCACGGCGTTGCTTGCCAGACTGGTCAAAGCCCGGGCTTCCGACATGAAACGATCGATACCGATCAGCAAGGCAAGGCCGGCCAAGGGAATGTCATGGATCACTGTCAGCGTCGAAGCCAGCGCGACAAAACCGGCACCGGTGACGCCCGCTGCACCCTTGGAGGACAACAGCATGATTGCCAGCATGGTCACGGTCTGTGTCAGGCTCAGTTCGATGTTGCAGGCCTGAGCAATGAACACCGCTGCCAGCGAGAGGTAGATGGCCGTACCATCGAGGTTGAACGAGTACCCCGTTGGCAACACCAGCCCCACCACGCCTTTCTTGCAACCCAGGGCTTGCAGCTTTTCCAGCATCCGCGGCATCACCGGCTCGGTGGAGGAAGTCCCGAGCACCACCAGGAATTCTTCGCGGAAGTAGCGCAGCAACTTCCACAGACTGAAGCCATTCGCCCGGCAAATGCTCCCCAGCACCACAAAGACGAAGAAGGCGCAGGCGACGTACAGCGTCATGATCAGCTTGGCCAATGAGCCCAGCGATGTAATACCGTACTGGCCCACGGTGAAGGCCAAGGCGCCAAAGGCACCGATCGGAGCGAAGCGCATCAAGTAGGAGAAGATCTTGAACACCATGTGCGAGGCGGATTCCAGTACATCCAGTACCGGCTTGCCGCGCTCGCCTATGGCCGACAGCGCAAAACCGCAAAGCACCGCGATGAACAACACCGGCAGTACTTCACCTTTATTGAAGGCACCGATGAACGTGTCGGGGATGATGTGCATGAAAAACTCGACCACTCCCAGCTTCGCGGCCGAATCGGTGTACTGCGACAAGCCCTTGGTGCTCAACTGGGTGGGGTCGATGTTCATGCCCACACCGGGTTTGAACAGGTAGACCGACACCAGGCCAATAATCAGGCTGATCACGGTCAACGCCAGGAACAGCAGCATGGTCTTGCTCAACAGGCGTCCGAGGGAGCGTTTATCGCTCATACCCGCGATACCCGTGACGATGGTGCAGAACACCACCGGAGCGATCATCATCTTGATCAGTTTGATGAAGGCATCACCCAGCGGCTTCAAGGCGATGGCCTGCTGCGACCAAAAATGTCCGACCAGTACGCCCAACAGCACGGCGCAGAGAATCTGAAAGTAGAGCGATTTTACAACTTTCATGGCATCACCCATTTTTAGAATTGTGCTGATGCAAAAACGGCAATGACTAGGGGACGTTATCCGGCGAGTCGTTGGGAAGCCGCGGCGTAGACAAAACCGGAGAACAGCCTGCGCGATGTACGCACTACCGAAGCACGAATGGTCTCACCCTGAGCGCCGGTGTAGGACAATACGACATCTATTCCACCACTTGGGTGTTCAATGCGTACTTGCTGCAAGCGCGGCTCGCTAACCCCGCCGAGCAATTGCGCGACCACACTGCCTTCAGTGACACAAGCAGTGGCCAGGCCGATGGAACCGGTGATCGCCAAGGCCCGGTGGCAATTGTGTGGCATGAAGTAGCGCACCTGGATTGTGCCGCCAGCCTTGGCCGGTGAAACCAGTACTGGCTTGGGGATCACTTTGTCGCTGACATCACCCAGGCCCATTGCCAGGCCAGCTTGCAGTCGCAAGGACTCCAGGCGACGCAGGAACTCTTTGTCGGCATCCAGCTCAGCAGGACTTTCATCACCGCGCTTACCCAGCTGGCCGGCTTCGACGATCATCATCGGCATCGCCATGTCGATGCAGGTCACTGCAATACCGTCGATCAGATCCTGCGTTTGACCAGTCGGGAAAAGCTTGCCCGTCTTGCTGCCCGCCGCATCCAGGAAAGTCAGTTGCACAGGAGCGGCGGTACCCGGCACACCATCGATGGCAGTGTCGCCTTCATAGCTGACCTTGCCACCCGGGGTCTGTACCTCGGCGTTCACAAACGTCCCCGTGTTGAGGTTGCGAATACGCACACGGGTCAGGTCTTTGGTGCCTTTTACCAGCCCCTGCTCGATGGCGAACGGGCCAACGGCGCAAAGCATGTTGCCGCAATTGGGCGCAGTGTCGACTCGACGCTGGGAGACCATGACTTGAACGAACAGGTAGTCGACATCCGCGTCAGGATGCAGCGACGGGCTGACGATCGCCACCTTGCTGGTTTGTGGACTACCGCCACCGATGCCGTCAATTTCCAGCTCATGGCCAGAACCCATAAGGTTGAGCAGCAGCTCATCACGGTCTTCGATCGCAACAGGTAGATCCCAAGCGAGAAATACCGGGCCCTTGGAAGTACCACCGCGCATTAGCACACAGGGAATTCGTTGCATGAATACTGACTCTTGTTGATCAATGGGGGTTATTGATGTCTTGTGAGCAAGAGTCGCAGGCTTTAAAAATTGTTTCCAATGCAAATATCAGCCTGATTATTGCGTTTGGCGCATGACGAATCTAGGATGACCAGGCTGAACAACGCTCGTCTGCCGAGATAAAAAAAGTGAATTATGAGCTCAATGACATCCGATCTTTCGTGAAGATCGCGGAACTTGGAAGCTTCCACGAAGCTGCCGATGCCTTGCATCTTTCTCAACCCGCGTTGAGTCGGAGAATGAAAAAGCTTGAAGAGGGATTGGGAACTGCGCTTCTTGATCGCACGACAAGAAGGGTAAGCCTCACCAGCGTTGGGCGAGACTTCCTGCCCAAGGCACGACGCCTACTGGATGACTTCGACGACTCGATACTTAACATCCGCGAGCTGGCGGAGCGGCAGAGCGGTCGCGTCACCCTCGCCTGCATCCCCACCGCAGCCTTCTACTTCCTCCCTTCGGTCATCCGCCTCTACAACGAACGCTATCCACAAATCCGCATTCGTTTGCTTGATCTCAGTGCGAACGAAGGACTGGAGGCTGTTCTGCGTGGCGAAGCCGACTTTGGCATCAACATGATGAGCGGCCAGCACCCGGACATTGAGTTTGTGCCGTTGGTCAACGAGCCTTTTGTTTTGGCGTGTCGACGCGATCATGAGCTGGCCGGGCGCAGTTCGGTCACCTGGTCTGAACTGAGCAATTACCGCCTTATCGGGGTCGGTCGCCTGAGCGGTAACCGCATGTTGCTGGACCACGCGTTGTCGGGCTTGAGCTGGCGTCCACAGTGGTTCTATGAGGTGCAACACCTGTCTACATCGCTGGGCCTGGTAGAAGCTGGCCTAGGCGTTTCGGCAATGCCGAGCCTCGCAATGCCGGCGGTGGATCATCCAACCTTGGTGAGCGTCCCCTTGATAGAGCCTGTCGTGAACCGATCGCTGGGACTGGTTTACCGAAGAGGCGCCTCACTCTCTCCGGCAGCGGAAAAATTCGTCTCGATACTGCTGGAACAGTGGGAGCAATGACCCCCCTCGTTCAGCCAGCTTTAATAAGTGCATAGGGCAACTCGTCCCGCGCGCGTTCACTGAATGCAGGCGTATATTGGTATTGGCGATCCAGGAAGTTGAGGCGGTAGAGGTCGCCAATGGTATGGCGGACGAAAGTGCTGGCAAAAACCAACGGATAACCCGGAATGCTGGAGGTGCGACATGAGCCAATATCAACGCCTCTTTCTGATTGTCGGTCCAACCATGCGTCACACGCCGGCGATGGAGCGGGCAGTTGCACTAGCCAAAGCCACTGACGCAGTGCTGCATATCGCGGTGTTCATTGAAGACGTCGACATCTTGGGGTTGATGAGCGGGAATGAGCAATTTCGCGAAATCTGTCAGCAAGAGAACCAGAAGTGGCTGCAAGATGAAGCCCAACTGATACGTGGCAATGGCATTGCGGTGACCACCGAAGTTGTATTGGCTCGGGACGTACTTCAAGAAATCCTTCAGCATGTGAAAGACTTGCAACCGGACCTGGTTATCAAGGACGTACACCACGAATCAGCACTCAAACGCGTATTCGTCACGCCTCTGGATTGGCATCTGCTGCGCGATTGCCCGGTTGCTGTTCATCTGGTCAGCGAAATCAGGTGCCCACTTCCGCGGGTGATAGTGGCGGCAGTGGATTTGTCGCATCCAGAACACCAGATTAACGACCTCAATGACCGGATCATCGTGGCTGCGCAGCGGATGGCCATGCAGTGCGATGCAGAGCTGCACCTGCTGCACGCCTTCGACCCATCGCTGACACATATCTCTGACGCCGGTGCCGGCGCCGTGACTATGCCGGGCTTCAGTACCGATGTACGTCGATCACTGCATAAGTCCTTCATTACGCTGGCTGAAAACTACCGAGTGCCCTCTGAACGACAACATTTCATTGAAGGGCCGCCCACCAAAGTGATGTCCGACTTCGCGGCCCACACCCGAGCCGATGTGATGATCATGGGCGATACGCACCGTAAAGGGCTGCACAAGCTAATTGGCAGTACTACAGAGCACGTGTTGTATAAGGTGCCCTGCAATGTTTTGGCAATTAAGGCGCAGGTAGATCAATAACGGATCCGCTTTTAGTGCACAACGGCAGCGTTGGCGGCCGAACAGGCCGCGACGCTCGGCTCGCTGAATGGGTTTTTGTGAATTTCAGTCTATTCTTCCGCCTTCAAGAGCAGTTTTTCGATTAACGGCCTGGCGCCTACAAACATCTTTAAGCTATTGATAAATAATATGTTTTTATAATTTCAAGGCCCGAATATCGCGCTATAAACATTTGCTTACAAAGCAGCAGCTCGCTAAAGCCCGAGTCTGCTACTACAAGTGATAGGTTGAGCTGCCTGAATCGGCCATAAGATGCACAGCCTCGATTATGCGCATCCACCTACCCTCCCTCCCTGCCTTCTTGGCTTATGTTGCACTTTCCTGCCTGTTTGCGGCCGCATGGTTCACCCACCCTGCCCCTGTGCATTCTTCCTTTGCCCTGATGAACCCGGTGAGGGCTGTGGCTGAGCAAGTAGCCAAACCCATTTATACCAGCCGTTTTGCCTCATCCGGGCTGGTGGACTTCGTGCATTCCTCGGCGGTAACCGCCTTGCCTGACGGTAGCCTGATGACCGTCTGGTTCGCGGGTACGCGTGAAGGCGCAGCCGATGTGCAGGTGCGCTCTGCCCGCTTCGACGCGCAAACCGGCGAATGGGGTGCGGAACAGGTATTGGCGACTCGGCAGTCGACCCAGCTAGGCACTGGTAAATACATTCGAAAACTGGGTAACCCGGTCGTTGCGCTCGCACCGGACAACCGGCTCTGGTTGTTCTACGTGTCCGTGTCCATGGGGGGCTGGGCCGGTAGTGCGGTCAATGTAATGGTCTCTGAAGACTATGGACGCCAATGGTCGGCGCCGCGCCAATTGATCACTTCGCCCTTCTTGAATATCAGCACCCTGGTACGGTCGGCTCCGGTGTTTCATGCCGACGGTTCCATCGGCTTACCGGTCTACCACGAATTTCTGGGCAAGTTTTCCGAGTACCTGTACTTGAGCGCAGACGGTGAGGTGATCGATAAATTCCGCATCAGCCATGGCAATAACTCATTGCAACCCACGGTCGTTCCGCTGGATGGACAGCGCGGCATCGCCTTGCTGCGCTATGCCGGCAACACCCACCATCGAGTACTGGCGACCCGCACTGAAGACGCCGGGCAAACCTGGAGCGAGCCTTACCCGCTCGATCCCTCGAATCCCAATTCCTCGTTGGCGGCCATAGCGACGCCCGAACATGGGTTGCTGGTGGCACTCAATGACTTGCAAGAGGGGCGCTTCAAACTGAGTCTTTATGGCACCGACGCAAAAATGGACGATTGGCGCTCGCTGCGCGACCTCGACAAATCGCCTGATCCAGAGGGCGATACGTTTTCACCCGAGGCCTACAAGGAAATCATCGGCAGAGAGTTTCGCGGATCCAGTGGCGCACTTCGCCAACCGCTGGAAGCGCAGTTCCTGAACAACCTGGACAGCCGGGTCTGCAAGGAACAAGCCTGCAGTTTCGAATATGAATACCCGTACTTCATCCGCAGTCCCGACGGTATGTATCACCTGGTTTATTCCTGGAACAACACCTTCATCAAGCACGTCACCTTCAACGATGCATGGCTGTCGGAGCGTGCCAAATGATCAACCTTTGGCAAGCGCATCTCAGTTTCACAATGATCATCTTTCTGTTGCTGCCTTCTTTCGGCTTGAAAAGGGCCGCGCAGATCGTGCTGCTGGTTGCATTGCTGGCCGCCAGCTTTATACCGCTGGACGGCTTGTCCTTGGCGGCTTACCTGCGCAGCCACATTGATGACCTTGCGATGACGACCTTGGTGTTCATGGCGTGGGGCTGTTTGCGTCGACTGGGTTTCCTGCCGGCTGCGCAGCAGGATAAAACCCGCGTATTGATTATCTTCGCTGCGCTGGCGCTGGCGTTGTATCCGGCAACGCTGGGGTTGAGTCATCTGGACCCTTACCGGTTTGGCTTCAGCCCGCGCCCGATGCTGATTTTCTTCGCTCTGCTCACGGCAGGTCTGTTTTACCTGCGCAGCTACCTGGCCGTCGTGATGCTGGCCAGTGCGACCCTGGCCTTCATCGCAGGGGTAAAACCTTCGCACAACTATTGGGATTATCTGGTTGATCCGCTGCTGGGGCTGTATTGCTGCGCGGCACTGCTGATGCTTGCGGTGCGCTGGACGTACGGTTGGCTGAACACGCGGTTTGGCTCAGTGAAAGACTCCAGATCCATTTGAGATCCAACGAAATTTTTAACAGGGGTACAGGGATGGGTTGGCTGCAATCGAGACGTTTGCATTATTGGCTAGGCGCAACAGCGATTGTGTTTGTGCTGTTTGCATTGCTGCGGGTGGTGTTCTTTTTCGGCTTCTCCGGTTTCGACGCCCGAGCATTGAGCGACGACCATGCCGTCCTGGAAACCCTGGGCATCGGTTTTCGTTTCGATCTGCGCCTGGCCATCCTGGTGATGTTGCCACTGGCGTTGCTGGCCTGGATTCCTCGTTGGAATCTTGTCAGCAGCCGCCTGCTTCGCCGATTGGCGCGCGTGTATCTGTCAGTCGCCCTGGGCGCCCTGCTGCTGATCTATATCGTCGATTTTGGCCATTACGCCTATCTGGGCGTACGGATCAATGCCACCGTGCTGCGCTTCATAGACGACGCGCAAATATCCCGTGACATGGTTTGGCAAACCTACCCGGTTATCTGGATTTCACTGGGGTGGCTGGCAACGGTCGCCATGGTGATGCTGGCCCTGGTGCGCTTGGAGCGCGTGACGCTGGACCGCCCCCGTAAAGCCATTCACCCGCTCTCCGTTACATGGGGTAGCGCGTTGATGGTCGTGTTGGTGCTGTTGGGTATTTTGGGCCGTGTCGAGAACATGAACCTGGAAAACCCTGTCCCGTTGCGCTGGAGCGATGCGTTCTTCTCCGGCAATAACCAGGTCGCTGCGCTGGGCTTGAACCCGGTAATTTTCCTCTACGACACGGTCAAGGTCGGCCAGTCGCGCTACGACGAAGCGCAAGTGCGTGAACACTACGCCGTGATTGCCAAGTACCTGGGCGTGGATCAGCCCGATCCACAAACCCTGAATTTCGTCCGTCACCAGGCGCCACAACCCTACAAGGTATCGAGCACACGGGCGCCAAACGTGATGTTTGTCATGCTCGAGTCGCTGGGTACCAGTGCCGTCGGCGCCTATGGAAACCCGATCAATCCGACACCCAATATCGATCGACTGGCTACGCAGAGCTGGTTCTTCGAGCACTTCTATGTTCCGGTCACCGGGACCGCAAAAACCGTTTGGGCCAGCATTAGCGGGGTTCCTGACGTCACTCGACAGGAAACCGCGACGCGTAATCCGCTGATCACCAAGCAGCACACATTGATCAATGCCTTCACCGGTTACGAGAAGATCTACACCATTGGCGGCAACTCCGGTTGGGCCAACATGAATGCCTTGATCCGGCAAAGTATCGACGGGGTTCGTTTGTTCGAAGAGCGGGACTGGAAATCCCCGGTCGTGGATGTCTGGGGGATTTCAGATCTGGATCTGTTCAAGGAAACCGACAAGATCCTGCAAGCGCTGCCCAAAGACAAACCGTTCTTTGCCTATGTGCAGACGGCCGGTAACCATCGTCCCTTCACGATTCCCAAGAGCAATGACGGATTCGAGGTCAAGCACCCTACCCTCGCTGAAGTTCAGGCTGCGGGATCGCGCAGTGTCGAGCAGTACAACGCCGTGCGCCTGCTGGACTTCAACATCGGACGCTTGATGGAAATTGCCAAAGCGGGTGGTTACTACGACAACACCATTTTCGTGCTGTTTGGCGACCACAACACCCGTATCGCCCAGATCCCTTTCCTGGCGCCGGCTTATGAGCAACTGGGTCTGGAAAGTAACGCGGTGCCCATGATCATCCATGCACCGGGTCTGCTCGGCACGCGTACCGTCAAGGAAGCTGTCGGCCTGGTGGACTTGCTGCCAACCGTGGCGGGCATGGCCGGCCTTGAGTTTCGCAACAGCGGCCTGGGGCGTGACATCCAGCAGCCTGCGCCCGAGGGTGAACGCGTAGTGCCGTTGGTGTTGCGTGAAGGCACGTTCCCGTTGATTGCGGGCGTCACTCAACACTACATGGTGCAGATGGAGCACGACGGCAGCTCGCCGACGTTGCACGATCTGGCCTCCGCGACGCCGCTGGACAACGTGGCCGGGCAAAACCCTGAAGAGTTCAAGCGCCTGGTGCAACTGACCCGTGGCATGCATGAAACGTCCAGGTTGATGTTGTACCAGAACGTGCGCAAGTAACCGGGATCGGGGTCGGCTACCGCGCCGACCCCGATAGTGTGCCGGCACTATTGTCTAATCGCGATCCTCATCCTGCCCTTCCCTCCATTCCTCGGGATGGACCTTGAGATAGCTGCTGACGGCGACGCCTAAAGTCGGAAAAAACGCAGCTTCGCCAAACCGCTCGAATAGTCCGAAGCGCTTCAACTTGTCTTTGACAGGGTCCTTCATCTCGGCCACGCACAACGTGATGCCAGCCTCGTTCAAGGTTTGGTCCAGTTCAGCCAGCATGTCGGCGGAAGTCACATCCACGCTGGTGACCGGTTCGGCTGCTACCACCAGCCAACGAACCGGCGTGGGTGATGTCGCCACGGCGTCCAGCACTCGGTCATGGAACAGTTCTGCGTTGGCAAAAAACAACGGCGCATCCCAGCGAAACAGCACCAGGCCGGGAATAAGGCGCGCATCCGGATAACGCGTGATGTCGTGATAGCCCTGGACGCCTTTGGCGCGACCCAACACCGCAGAATACGGCCGCCAGCCATCCCATAGAAACTCGATCACCGCGACAACGATGGCCAGGCCAATGCCCTCGATGGCGCCGAATACGGCCACACCGAGCGTACAAACGATCGATAACCAGAATTCCCAGCGCTGGATACGATAGATCCGTCGCAGATCGGCGACCTCGATCAGGCCGATAGCCGAAGCGATGACCACCGCCGCCAGTGCGCTGGTGGGCAGGTTTTTCAACAAATCCGGGGCATACACCAGCAATAAGGCAACAGACAGTGCTCCAACCACGCCGGCAAGTTGGGTTTGGGCCCCCGCCGCCTCGGCCACAGGTGTGCGTGACGAGCTGCTGCTGATTGGAAACCCCTGGAACAAACCGCCGGCAAGGTTGGCGACGCCGAGCCCTACCATCTCCTGGTTTGGGTCGACATAGGTCTTGGTCCGCGCCGCATAAACGCGCGAGAGCACACTGGTGTCGGCGAACGAGACAAGCGCAACGGCGCAACCTCCGATCACTACAGGAACGATATCGGCACGGCTGATCCAAGGGATGGCAAACGCCGGCAAGCCTTGGGGCAGCAAACCGAGGACCGCGACATTGTGGGTTGTAAGGTCAAGCACGCCAACGGCGACGGTGGCGCCTGCCACGGCGATCAGAATCCCCGGCACGCGTTTTTTGTCCTTGAGCAACAAGATGACCGCCACGGTGGCTGCACCGATCATGAAGGTGGTCCAGTTGGTTTTTCCATCCATCACCGAGGTGGCAATGGCCCACAGGTTGCGCAGCGGTCCGTCGGATTCAATCGAAAAGCCGAAAAACTTGGGTAGTTGACTGATCAATACCGTCAGTGCGATGCCGTTCATGTAGCCATAGCGGATCGGTTTGGATAGCAGTTCGGTGACAAAGCCCAGCCGTGCGACACCCGCCAGAATGCACACCACCCCCGAGACAATCGCCATCATGCCGGCAAGGGCGATCGCCCGATGCGGATCACCGCCGGACAGCGGCAAGACTACGGCGAGAATGATGGCTGCCAATGAGGAATCCGGCCCCAGCACCAGGATTCGGCTGGGGCCGAACAACGCATAAGCGAGCAATGGAACGATGGTCGCGTAAAGGCCATAAATGCCGGGCACCCCCGACGCCACCGCGTAGGCGATGCCGACGGGCACCAGCATGGTGGTGAGCACGAGTCCGGCCACAATGTCGCGCCGCAACCATGCCATCTTGTAGCGGCTCAACGTCCGCAGCCCCGGCAGCCAACGGCTCAAGTGGGTTTGATCGCCAGTATGCCTGTGCGTAATCCGGCCCGGTTCGGGAGCGGGTGGCAGAGCATCCGAATCGCTCATGGGACTTTAGCCCTCAGAGATAACAAACAGCGTGCGGTAGATTCATTCTGGGTCAAGTCTGCGATCTTGCTCAGTCGTGAGTGAAAGATTCAACGAGGGCGCAGGCAACCTGCACACTCATCGTCGATCGCACCGACTCCAATAGCCTGTCTCCCGGTGTCGCAAATTCATAAATTCTCGCCGATCACCCGATGTTTTTTCTCCTGGGTCTCAGCCAATGATGCCAATGTGCCTTTATTGCACCTTACGCTGACCTCTTGATCGCCATCTATTAGCTGACTCAGGAATTACGGACTATGGGAAGCTGGAAAATCAGGACTCATCTGCTTGTGCTTACCAGCACTTTGCTTCTGGGTTTGTTGTGTGTTGGCGGGCTTGGACTCTTGGGAATGCAATCCGCGGTACGCAGTCTGGAGACCGTGTACCTCGATCGGGTCGTACCGCTGCGGGACTTGAAAAAAATCGCTGACTTGTACGCCGTGGACATCGTCGATGCCACCCACAAGGCACGCAATGGCAACTTCACCAACGCTGAATCATTGACCCGGATAGAGCAAGCGCAGAGGGAAATCGATCAGACGTGGCGCGCGTACAAATCAACAGAGCTGATCCCCGCAGAAACCCGTTTGATCGGGCAAATCGACCCGCTGATGGAAGCGACCCACGGTCCATTGCAAAACTTGCAGGGCCTGCTGCGCCAGAACGACGCCGCCGGTCTCGCGCGTTTCGCGACAGATCAGCTGTATCCACTGATCGATCCCTTGTCAGCCAAGTTTTCCGAGTTGATCGAAGTTCAACTGGTGGAGGCCAAGAACCAGTTCGAACAGAACCAGAGCGCCTATACCTCCAGTCTCCAGCTCAGCCTGTTGATTCTGGCATTGGCCCTGATCGCGGGCGTGGCCTACACGGTCTTGTTCTCCCGCCTGTTGAGCCGCCAGCTCGGTGCCGAACCGGCAGAACTGGCGGCCATCAGTTCGAACATCGCCCAAGGGAAACTCGCCGCTACACAGCTTGATCAGCAACAGTCGACGGGGGTGCTGCACTCCGTCCAGGCGATGCGCCACAGCCTGAGCGAGATGATCGGCAAGATCAGCCAGGCCTCCGGGCAGATAGAAGGTGCCACGCTGCAATTGTCTGCGTCCTCCGAACAAGGATTGAGCAGCGCCGCACTGCAAAGCGAGACAGCCTCCTCCATGGCGGCCACGGTAGAAGAGCTTTCCGTCAGCATCACTCACATCGCCGACAATGCTCGACAGGCCCAGAGCACCGCACAGAAAGCAGGCGAAATCACCAGCGAAGGCATGGAGGTCATGCAGGCCTCCATCCAGGAAATGGGCCAGATTGCCGATCTGGTGACACAAAGCTCATCGGACATCGATCAACTGGCGATTCAGTCCAACGACATCAGCCTGATTGTCGGTGTGATTCGCGGCATCGCCGAACAGACCAATCTCCTGGCCCTCAATGCCGCCATTGAAGCGGCACGCGCGGGCGAACAAGGTCGCGGCTTCGCCGTGGTCGCCGATGAAGTGCGCAGCCTGGCCGCCCGCACGGCCCAATCCACCACGGAAATCGTTGCCTTGGTCAATGCCATACAAAGCGGCATGGTCAAAGCCAAAGACAGCATGGCCGCCGGCTGTGAACGCGTGACTCATGGTCAGAAACTGGTCGAAAGCGCGGGCCATTCCATGGGCAGGATCAAGGGTGTGCTGGACGAATCCCTTGCGGCCGTTAGTTTCATTTCGGTGTCGCTCCAGGAACAACGCGCCGCCAGTGAACAGGTCGCCTGCAACGTCGAGAAAGTAGCGCAAAGTGTGGAAGAGAACGCCACCGCCCAAGGCGGGATCGTGCGCACAACCCAGGAACTCAAGGCAATGTCCGACGGACTGGGCGTCATGCTGCAGCGGTTCAGCTTCTAAAGTGCATGCCCCCCGTCAAACCAGCCAACGGAGTTTGAAGGTTATGACGGGGGCGCACCCGGTTACCGAAGATAGTCTAGGATTTAAATGGCGAGCTTTCGTCACTCACACCCTGCCGCTGTTTGTCTGGCCCACTCAAAGGGAGACGCCAACGTGAGTACCTTGAAACTTCATCCTGCCCTGGACAATGGTATCCAACCCGCCGACGCGAATTTCACCGGAGGCACCCTGCAATGCCTGTGTGCGAACGACAAAGTCGAGGTCCGGATCGACGCGCAAACCCTGCATAACCACGCGTGCGGCTGCAGCAAATGCTGGAAACCGCAAAACGCGATATTCGCCGTCATTGCCGTGGTGCCTCGGGACAAGGTCAGCGTCACTGCCCACGGCGAAAAACTGGCCATTGTCGACGAAAAAGCCACCATCCAGCGCCATGCCTGCAAGCAGTGCCACGCCCATCTCTTCGGGCGCATCGAGAACAAGGACCATCCGTTTTATGGCCTGGACTTCGTCCACACTGAGCTCTCTCCCCAACGAGGATGGGCTGCGCCAGGCTTCGCGGCGTTCGTGTCCTCCATCATCGAAACCGGCACACCGCCAGCGCAAATGAAAGCCATCCGTGAGCGCCTGCGCTCTATCGGCCTGGAACCCTATGACTGCCTGTCACCGGACTTGATGGACGCAATGGCGACTCATGTCGCCAAACAGAAAGGCCTGCTGCCTGCCGCCTGATTGATCGGTCGCCGCGGTTTCTTCGCCGGACCGCGGCCCCCGGGCAGCTTGTTTGGGGATCTGTCGTCAGCGACGTCGAGAAATGGCGAACGCCGGCAGCGCTTCAATCCTCTGGGGGTTTCCTGAATACCAGCAGCTTCCCGGTTGCACGCTGCACCACCTTGTCATTCTGATTCAGCGTTTCCATGAACAGCGTCACCACGCCCCGATCCGGTTTGGAGGCCGACGGTTCGATGGCCTGCACCTTGCTGAACAGGCGTAACACGTCATCCGGATAAGTCGGTGTCGGCCAGCTCAGCTCGATGCCCAGGCCAATGATGCCGTCCGCCAGGGGGACGCTGGCCACCAGCATCTTCATGGTCAGGGCCGCAGTGTTCCAGCCGCTGGCCGCCAGACCGCCGAACAGACTCAACTCGGCCTCTTCGGCACTCAAATGGAAAGGTTGCGGGTCGTATTCGCGAGCAAACGCCAACATCGCTTCCTGATGGACGCGAACAGGGTCGCTTTCAAACTCCTGACCCAGACTCAGGTCATCGAGATAGAGTTTTTCCCAGGCATGCAGGGTCATGATTCATTCCTCCGCAGTGCATTACGAATAGCCGATGTCGCTGAGATCGATCGCCACCAGCAAGGCGTGCTCATCCGCCTGACCGTCGGCCTTGCGTCGATAGGCGCGCCGCTTGCAGGGCATGCGCAAGCCGTCGGTTTCAACATAGCCATGAACGTACTGCGCGGCAGCCAGGCCACCGCTGACATCCACGTTGTAGTCGTGACGACGTAACAGAAAGTCTGCACCGAAGTAGAAATCCTGCACCGCGCAGTGCGTGGCGATTGTCTCGGGGAAGGTCACCCGCAAACGACGCCAGCGCTCCGAGCCCTCGTGCCAGGGCTCGACTTCCTCGGTCACGACACCCGGCCAGGTGAACTGGAAAGGCATGGTCAGGTACGACCAAAGCGCGTAACCGTTGAAGTACGCTCGGTGCAGGGGATCCCAGGGACTGTTTTCCCCATGGTCGCGAAAGGACTCTCTGGGTTTCGATCGCTCGGCAATCACCTTGCCGGCGGTATTTTCGATGGCGATTCGATCCGGGGTGTAGGCGGTGAATTGATCGGCCCCACCAAAGGGCGTCACTGAGGCCCGCTGCTCATGCAGCCAGACGGTCATCTGCCGTGGCGCGCTGTCCTGGGTCAGCCCTTTCATGGCCCAGAGCGAGCCCCCGGTCACGATAGTGGCGCGTACCTGGTTGAAACTGCTCCAGCGCTCCAGACCACCATGGGCGATCAGTACGCGATTGAGCAGTTCATCGCCCGGCGCATTCATAGTGGCGGCCCTCCTCCCTCCGAAGGCTGATCCCGAACCCATTGCCAGAATAATTGATACCCGACCGCCAGCACCACCGGACCGATGAACAACCCGATGATGCCGCTGGTGACCATCCCGCCAAGCGCGCCGATCAGCACCACCGGCATCGGCACATCGACACCGCGCCCCAGCAGCAGCGGTTTGAGCACGTTGTCCACCAGGCCGGCGACAAAGACGAAGATGGCGAACACGATCGTCACGGTGTTGGCGCCTTCGGTGGCGAACACAAAGGCAATCACCGGAACCGTGATCAGCGTCGCCGGCAATTGCATGATGCCGAGCAACAGCACCCCAAGGGCCAGCAAACCGGCGCCGGGAATGCCCTTGAAGACAAACCCGAGCCCCACCAGCAGCATCTGGATGAACGCGATCCCGACCACGCCCAGCGCGACCGCACGGATCGTTGCGGTGCACAGCGCGGCAATTTTCGGTCCTTTGGCCGGGTCGCTGACCCGCGAGGCAATCTGCACCGCGCTGCGACTGCCGCTCTCGCCATAGGCCATGAAAATACCGGCGATGATCAAGGCGAAAATGAAGGTCAGGAAACCCATGCCGACGCCGGCCAATTTGCTCAAAAGGGACAGGCTGAAGTGCTTGATCTGCGGGAGGTATTTGGCGGTCAGGTCGGGAAGATTGGTTGAGGCTTCAAGCCACAAGTCAAACAGCGGCTGCCCCACCAATGGCCAACTGGCAATGGATTCGGCGGGGGGTGGCAGGTGAAAGTCGCCGCCCTTGACCACTTCCATCACACGGTCGACCGAGTCGGCTATCGAGGTGCCCAGAAAGTAAATCGGCAACACCAGGATGACGATGGCGATCAGGATAATCAGCGTCGCAATGCGCCCGTCATTCTGCCCCAAGGGCCCTTTCAGACGCGCCTGCAACGGGTAAAGGGTAATCGCCAGGATCAGCGACCACAGCATCAGGTCACGGAACGGGCTGAAGATTTCAAAGCAGAACAGCACCAGAACCGCGATCAACCCAGCCCGGATAAGGACATCGAGCAGCGTGCGCGTCAGCGTTTTTTCGGAGAACGAAGTGGGCTCCATGGAGGCCTCCTGATCACTGCAACGGTACGGGATCGGTTAGCCCAGCATAGTCGTTCGGCGGAAAACGCGTGGATTCAACGCAACTTCAATGGATCAACCATTCCGGCGGCAATGGCCATGCCGACCAGGTCCGGCAGGGTATTGGCCTGCATGCGTTTCATCACGCGTGAGCGGTAGAGGTCGACGGTTTTTGCGCTCACCCCCAGTTGCTCGGCGATTTCGCGGGTGGTGTAACCCTGCACCAGCGGCAACAAGACGTCGCGTTCCCGTGGGGTCAGCGTGAGCAAACGCGCCTGCAACGCTTCATGCCCCTGATTACCCGAACGGTGGGTCGCGCAAGTGCTCAGGGCCTGTTGCACGCTGTCCAGCAGCAGTTGTTCGTTGTAGGGCTTTTCAATGAAGTCGTGAGCGCCGGCCTTGAACGCACGCACCACGATCGGCACATCGGCGTGACCGCTGACGAAGATGATTGGCAGGTTCAGTTCGCGCAATCGCATTTCTTCCTGCACGTTCAAGCCGCCCATGCCGGGCATGCGTACATCCAGCAGCACACAGGCTGCCAGGCTGGCATCGCAGGCATTGAGGAACTCAACACCGCTGGTAAACGGCAACGCCTTGAGGCCGACTGATTCCAGTAACCAGACCGTTGAATCGAGCATGCCTTGATCGTCATCGACCACATACACCACGTGCTCCGTCACACCCGCCATTGCATTATTCCTGTTGTTGTTTTGTTGGACCGGCAAGCGGCAAGCGACAGCACATCAGCAGCCCGACCGGTTGGCGGCGGGCCTGCAATTCTCCGCCGAAGCCTTCGATGATGCTGCGGCTCATGGACAAACCGAGCCCCAGGCCATCGGCCTTGCTGGTATAGAACGGGGTAAAAATCTGCTCCAGTTCGGGCTCGCTCACGCCGGGCCCCTGGTCCTGCACCGTGATGTCCACGGTGGCGGCACTGCCCTGCCCGGCAGTCATCACAATCAGCGAGGGCTGGCCGGGATGTTGTTCGCGGTTGGCATCGGTGGCATTGCGCAACAGATTGAGCAGGACTTGTTCCAGCAACACTCGATCGGCATAAACGGGCGGCAGATTATCCGGCAGGCGATCCTCGATTGTCACTTGGCAATTACTCGCTTCCCAGGCGCACAAACGCACGGCTTCGCGGGCGACATCGGTGACGTTCAGCGCCTGCATGCGGCGCTGGCCTTTGCGCAGAAACGCGCGCAAACGGCGGATCACTTCCGAGGCGTGCGTGGCGTGATGGGTGATGCGTTCCAGCCCTTGCGCAACCCGGGCGGCCGCCTGGGGGTTGGAATCCACGGTCTGCAAATAACGCTGGCTGGCGTTGGCGTAATTGACCACCGCGGCCAGCGGCTGATTGATTTCGTGGGCGATGCCCGAGGCCAGTTCACCGAGGGTGACCAGGCGCGCGGTGTGCGCCAGTTCATCCTGATGGCGGCGCTGCTGCACTTCGCGCAGTTCACGTTCGGTCATGTCCCGCGCCACCAGTGAATAGTAGCGCTCGCCGCCGGCCGAACGATGCGCCAACAGCACCAGCGACACCGGTACCGACGCGCCACCGCCTGGTGGTTGCAAGCGCGCATCGGTGCTCCAGACGCCGTCGCGTTCGGCGCCGCTCCAGCCGTCACGTTGCAGACGCGTCAGGTCAGCGCTGGCGAACAGTTGTGCCAGGACCGGCATCGGCTGTTGCTCGCCTATGCCGAGGATGCGGCGTGCCGCCGGGTTGAGGTAAGTGACTTGCCCCTCGGGGTCGATGAACAGCACCGGATCGGTGTTGACCTCGACGACTTCGGCCAGGCGCCGCTTGTTCTCTTCGGCCTGCACTCTGGCAGTAATGTCCCGGGAGACGCTGACCACCTCGACCACCGTGCCGGTATAGGTTTCACGAATCGCCCGACTGGCGGTTTCGAACCACAGATAATGGCCGTTCCGATGGCGAATGCGATAGGTCATGGTGTGATAACCGTCCTGCTCCAGCGCATCGCGGGCACGCTGCACCAGGCTTGCCAGGTCCTGGCCATGGAACAGGCCCTGGGCCATTTGCCCGCGCAGTTCTTCCGGCCAATAGCCGAGCAACGTCCATGACGCGGGGGAGGCATCGAGAAAACAGCCGTCCGGTGTGTGCCGCGAAATCAAGTCGGTGGTGTTCTCGATGATCAGCCGGTACAACCGCCGCGCCTGAGCCGCTTCGCGCTCGGCCAGCACTTGCGCAGTGGCGTCGCGGCAACGGGCGAGCACACGGTTGTCCTGGGGATCGGGAATGAATGTCCAGATCAGAATCTGCGTTTCGAGCTGGGCTTCGACCCCTTCAATGGCGCGCTGCTGGTCCAGACACGCGCGCACCAGTACCCGATGGTTGACCGGCAGAAAACCGAATACGTCGCTCAGCGGCTTTTCCGCCAGCAACGCCAGCAACGCCGCGTTGAATTCCTGCGGCCGTCCCTGCGCATCGAGCAACAGGCTCGGTTGCGGATCGTGGCCCAACAGTGGCGAGCCACGCAGCATGCCGTTGACGCTGCTGAGCAAAGTCGTGAGCAAATCCTGCACCCACCCCAGCCAATCGAAACTCACGCCTTCGCAGACTTCCACCAGCAACAACCCGGCCTGCCCAGGCGTCAACGCCAGATCGAACACTTGGCCATGGCTGATGGCGGCGCGGCGCAGTCGACCGGCCAACCAGCAATCCAGTTGCCGCACTTGCGCCAGATCGAGGCGCCCGGCTTCCAGCAAACGCTCGAACAGCAACTGATCGCTGGCCAGCGAAGGATCGCCCTGGCCCGGGGGAAAATGCTGGGCGGCACCTTCATGGCTGTAGATTCGCGCCTGGGGTTGCCAGCTCAGGTAAACCGCGCGACGCACCTCGGGGCAATCCTGCAAGGCCCGGCACAACGCATCGGCCCGGGCGGCCAGAGGCACGGCCTCACGCTGCAAGCGCAACCAGCTGTGCAATCGAACGGGGGTCAGGGTCATCACGGGTCCGCTTCGTTGGGGAAGCCAAGGATATACCGGCCTTGGCGATATAACGGTAGTCATTTAGTTCAGCACGAATCAAATATAGTACATATACCATACGCCATAGGTTGTACTTCCATATCGATGGAGGATTGTTATATAAAGCACACCGGACATATAAAGGTGACCTCAGCGGCGACGCTGAAAGGCCACCGATAGAGCTAACAATCAGCCACCGAGTACCGCACATGTCGATCTATGAACAAGGGCTAGTCCCTTCGGCTGTCAATCACATCGCCTTGTCTCCGCTCAGCTTCCTTGAGCGCACGGCCAATGTTTACCCCGACTACCCCGCCGTCATCCACGGCTCGATTCGCCGTACCTGGGCGCAGACCTACACCCGTTGCCGACGCCTGGCCTCGGCGCTGGCTGGTCGCGGCATCGGCAAAGACGACACCGTGGCGGTGATGCTGCCCAATATCCCGGAAATGCTGGAAGTGCATTTTGGCGTGCCGATGATCGGCGCCGTGCTCAACCCGCTCAACGTGCGCCTGGATGCTGAAGCCATTGCGTTCATGCTCCAGCATGGCGAGGCCAAGGTGCTGATCACCGACCGCGAATTCCATAACGTGATTCACGCCGCCATCGGCATGCTTGATCACCCGCCTCTGGTCATCGACGTCAACGACCCGGAATACGGTGAAGGCCAGGCCGTCAGCGATCTGGACTATGAAGCGTTGCTGGCCGAAGGCGACCCGGCGTTCGCCTGGCAATGGCCAGCCAACGAGTGGCAAGCCATCTCGCTGAACTACACCTCCGGCACCACCGGCAATCCGAAAGGCGTGGTCTATCACCATCGCGGCGCTTATTTGAATGCCTTGGGCAACCAGATGACCTGGGCCATGGGCAACCATCCGGTGTACCTCTGGACCCTGCCGATGTTCCATTGCAACGGCTGGTGCTACCCGTGGACCATCACCGCGCTCGCCGGCGTTCACGTGTTCCTGCGCCGGGTCGATCCGCAGAAAATCCTCACGCTGATTCGCGAACATCAGGTCACGCACCTGTGCGGCGCGCCGATCGTGCTCAACGCACTGGTCAACATGCCGGAATCGGCGAAGGCGGCCATCGATCACCCGGTCAACGCCATGGTCGCCGGTGCTGCGCCGCCAGCCAAAGTCATTGGCGCCGTGGAGGAAATGGGCATCAAGGTCACCCACGTGTACGGCCTGACGGAAACCTATGGTCCGGTGACCCTCTGCGCCTGGCATGCCGAATGGGACGAACTGCCGCTGGAAGAACGGGCGCAGATCAAATCCCGTCAGGGCGTGCGCTACCCGACGCTCGAAGGTGTGATGGTCGGCGATTCGAAGACGCTGGAACCGACCCCGCGCGATGGCCAGACCATCGGTGAAGTGTTCATGCGCGGCAACACCGTGATGAAGGGCTACCTGAAAAACCCGACGGCCACCGCCGAAGCATTCGAGGGTGGCTGGTTTCACACTGGCGACCTGGCGGTGTGTCACCCCGACGGTTATGTCGAGATCAAAGACCGCCTCAAAGACATCATCATTTCCGGTGGCGAGAACATTTCCACCATCGAACTCGAAGGCGTGCTCTATCGCCATCCGGGGGTGATGGAAGCCGCCGTGGTCGCCCGCCCCGATGAAAAATGGGGTGAAACGCCCTGCGCCTTCATCACCTTGAAGGCTGATCACCAGGACGTTCGCGAGGCCGACATCATCAGTTTCTGCCGCGAGCATCTGGCCGGTTTCAAAGTCCCGCGCACGGTGATTTTCACCCTGCTGCCGAAGACTTCCACCGGCAAGATCCAGAAGTACGTGCTGCGCGACAGGGCCAAGGCCCTCTAACCCTCACCGACGTTTCACCTATCAGGCGGCAGGTGTCCTACCTGCCGCCTCGGGCTCGTGCAGGCCGAATTCGGCCTGCCCTGCCCCCACACACCGATAACAACAACAATGTGGAGCGCATCATGATCGACATCCATGCAACCGATACCCAACGCTGTGAACGTATTCGGACCAACCCGAAATTCCTGCAACTGGTCAGCAGTCGATCGCGCCTGGCCTGGTCGTTGAGTGCTGCGGTGCTGGGCACTTATTACCTGTTCATGTTCGTGGTGGCGTTTGCCCCGCAATGGCTGCACGCGCCGCTCGGCGAGCACCGGATGTTGACCCTCGGCATGCCGGTTGGCGCGGCGATCATTGTTTTTTCCTGGTTGCTGACCGGTTGGTACGTCTACAGCGCCAACACGCGCTTCGATGCGCTGGGTTCGGCCATTCTTGAGGAGAGCAAGTGATGCGTAAACTCATCCTCGCCGCAGCCTGCCTGTTGCCGACCTCCGTTGTATTCGCTGCACCCGCGTTGGGTGCCATCGAAAAACAACCGCTGAACCTGCATGCGATCGGCATGTTCTTCGTGTTCGTCCTCGGCACGCTGGCCATCACCTGGTGGGCCGCGCGCCAGACCAAATCCACCTCGGACTTCTACACTGCCGGCGGTGGCATTACCGGGTTTCAGAACGGCTTGGCGATTGCCGGCGACTACATGTCCGCCGCTACGCTGCTGGGGCTGTCCAGCCTGGTGTTCGCCAAGGGTTACGACGGTTTCATCTACACCATCGGCTTCTTTGTCGGTTGGCCGATCATCACCTTCCTGATGGCCGAGCGGCTGCGCAATCTGGGGCGCTACACCTTTGCCGACATCGTCTCCTACCGACTGGACCAGAACAAAGTGCGGATCTTCGCTGCATTCGGTTCGTTGACGGTGGTGTGTTGCTACCTGATCGTGCAGATGGTCGGTGCCGGCCAGTTAATCAAATTGCTGTTCGGCCTCGACTACCCGGTAGCGGTGGTGATCGTCGGCGCGTTGATGCTGGTGTATGTGATCTTCGGCGGCATGATCGCAACGACCTGGGTGCAAATCATCAAGGCTGTGTTGCTGCTGGCCGGTGGCACGACTCTCGCGGGCATGGCCATGTCGCAGTTCGGTTTCAGCTACGAAACCCTGGCCACCAAAGCGGTCGAAGCGCATGCCAGCGGCTGGAATATCATGGGCCCCGGCTCAATGCTCGCCGACCCGATCAACACCGCGTCAATGTCTCTCGGCCTGGTATTCGGCATTGCCGGTCTGCCGCACATTCTGATGCGCTTCTTCACCGTACCCAACGCCAGGGAAGCGCGTAAATCGGTGTTCTACGCCACCGGTTTCATCGGTTTCTTCTTCCTCGTGGTCTGCACCCTGGGCTTCGCCGCGATGGTGATCATCGGCACCGATCCGCAGTACTACGTCAACGGTGAAGTGGGCGGCGCCTTGATTGGCGGCGGCAACATGGTCGCGATGCATTTGGCCAAAGCGGTAGGCGGCAACCTGTTCCTCGGGTTCCTCTCGGCCGTGGCGTTCGCCACCATCCTTGCGGTGGTCTCCGGGCTGGCCCTGGCCGGTGCGTCGGCGATTTCCCACGACCTCTACGCCACCGTATTCAAGAAAGGCCAAGCCACCCAGAAACAGGAAATGCGCGTCACCCGCATGGCCACCGTGGGCCTGGGCATCATCGCGATTCTGCTGGGCATCCTGTTCGAGAAGATGAACGTCGCGTTCCTGGTCGGCCTGACCTTCGGCATCGCCGCCTCGACCAACTTCCCGGTGCTGATCATGGCCATGTACTGGAAAGGCCTGACCACCAAAGGCGCGATCATCGGCGGTTTTGCCGGCCTGATCTGCGCGCTGGTGCTAGTGATCCTGTCCCCGGCCGTGTGGGTGACCGTGCTCGGTCATGCTCACGCCATCTTCCCGTACGACCACCCGGCGCTGTTTTCCATGCCGCTGGCGTTCCTGGTGATTGTCGTCGTATCCCGACTCGACCGCAGTGTGCGGGCCGACAAGGAACGTGACGCCTACGCCGACCAGTTCGTGCGCGCCCAGACCGGTCTCGGTGCTGCCAGCGCTTCCAGTCATTGATTGAAAGGCACGGCGCCCGGTTGCGGCGCCGTGCACAACCGTCCTGTCGAGGTTCACGTTATGCCCGAATTCAAAGCCCCCCTGCGCGATCTGCGCTTCGTCCTGCATGAGGTGTTCGACGCCCCGGCCCTGTGGGCACGCCTGCCTGCCCTGGCTGACAACATCGATGCCGGCATCGCCGACGCGATCCTTGAGGAAGCGGGGAAAGTCACCGCGCACCTGATCGCACCCTTGAACCGCAGCGGCGACGAAGAAGGCGCACAGTGGCATGAAGGTCAGGTGACCACGCCCATCGGCTTCAAACAGGCTTATGCCACGTACATCGACGGTGGCTGGGTCGGCCTGTCCGGTAATCCCGAGTACGGCGGCATGGGCATGCCGAAAATGCTCGCCGTGCAGTTTGAAGAAATGCTCTACGGCGCTAATTCCAGTTTCGCGCTGTATTCGGCATTGAGTTCCGGTGCGTGCCTGGCGCTGGATGCCCACGCCAGCGAGACCTTGAAAGACCTGTACCTGCCGCCGATGTATGAAGGTCGCTGGGCCGGCTCCATGTGCCTGACCGAAGCCCATGCCGGCACCGATCTGGGGATCATCCGCACTCGCGCCGAACCTCAGGCGGACGGCAGTTTCAGCATCAGCGGCAGCAAGATATTCATCACCGGTGGCGATCAGGACCTGACCGAAAACATCGTCCATCTGGTGTTGGCAAAACTGCCCGACGCGCCGGCCGGACCAAAAGGCATCTCGCTGTTTGTGGTGCCCAAAGTGCTGGTCAATGCCGACGGTTCCCTTGGCGCGGCCAACGCCGTAAGTTGCGGTTCGATCGAACACAAGATGGGCATCAAGGCCTCGGCCACCTGCGTGATGAATTTCGACGGTGCCAGCGGCTGGCTGGTGGGCGAAGCCAACAAAGGCCTCGCAGCGATGTTCACCATGATGAACTACGAACGCCTGTCCATCGGTATTCAGGGCATTGGCTGCGCCGAAGCGTCCTATCAGAGTGCGGTGGCCTACGCCCGTGAACGCATTCAGAGCCGCGCCCCGACCGGCACCGTGGCCCCGGACAAAGTCGCCGATCCGATCATCGTCCACCCCGATGTGCGCCGCATGCTGCTCAGCATGAAAGCCATGACTGAAGGTGGCCGCGCGTTCGCCAGTTATGTCGGGCAGCAGCTCGATCTGGCGAAGTTTTCCGACGATGCGCAAGAACGCGAGAGTGCCCAGAGCCTGGTCGCGCTGCTGACGCCGATTGCCAAGGCCTTCTTCACCGACACCGGTCTGGAGAGCTGCATCAACGGCCAGCAAGTGTTCGGCGGCCATGGCTACATCCGCGAATGGGGCCAGGAACAATTGGTCCGCGACGTGCGCATCGCGCAGATCTACGAAGGCACCAACGGTATTCAGGCGCTGGACCTGCTCGGGCGCAAAGTGCTGGCCGATAACGGTTTCGCGTTGCGTCAGTTCACCGGCCAGATTCGGCATTTCGCCCACCAGCCTGACGCGCCCTACAGCGCGCAACTGTTCGATGCCGTGCAGCGCCTGGAAGACCTGAGCGACTGGTTGCAGGACCGGGCAGCGACCAACCGCAACGAAGTCGGCGCCGCTTCCGTGGAGTATTTGCACCTGTTCGGGTATGTGGCCTACGCCTGGCTGTGGGCGCGCATGGCGCAGGTTGCCCGGCAAAAGCGAACCGACGACGAAGACTTTTACGGTGCGAAGATCGCCACCGCCGACTTCTACTTCCATCGCCTGCTGCCGCGCATTTTGAGCCTCGAACAATCGATTCGCGCCGGCAGTGCCTCGTTGTTCGGTCTGAGCGCCGAGCAGTTCTAACGATTGAACCGCACGCGGCGCCACGCTCCTCTCTTTTCGGCGCTCGCGTTTTTTCTTGGTAAGCCCTCGCCCGGTTGGCGAGGGTCGCGCAAGCCGTCATTTCATAATAAAAACAAAGGGGCTTCACATGGATCGCAACACCCGCACTCTCGCTACCCGACTGTTGCTGGCCGGCGGCGTCATCAGCCTCTCGGCCCCCGCCGCTGCTGACTTTATCAAGGACAGCAAGGCCAGCCTTGAGCTACGCAACTTCTACTTCAACCGTGACTATCGTCAGACCAACGCGGCGCAATCGAAACAGGAGGAATGGGCGCAGGGCTTCCTGTTGCGCTACGAATCCGGCTTTACCGAGGGGCTGATCGGGGTCGGTTTCGATGCGATCGGCCTGGTAGGCGTCAAACTCGACTCCAGCCCGGATCGCGCCGGCTCCGGCGTGCTCCAGCGCCATCGCGACACGCGCAAAGGCGCGCAGGACGAATACGGTGAACTGGGCCTGACCGCCAAACTGCGCGCATCCAAGAGCACATTGAAACTGGGCACATTGCTGCCCAAGCTGCCGACGGTATTGGCCAACGATTCACGGCTGTTGCCGCAAACCTTCAAGGGCGGCCAACTGACTTCGCTGGAAGTCGAAGGCCTGACCGTGGATGCCGGACGGCTGACGCAGGTCAACCAGCGCGACTCCTCGGACTATGAGGACATGGGCATCACCCGAACCGGCGCCAAGGGCATCACCAGCCGCCATTTGGACAGCGACAGCTTCGATTTCGCCAGCCTGAACTACAAATGGACCAGCAACCTCGCCACTGGTTATAGCTACGGCCACCTCGACAATTTCTACAGCCAGCACCTGGTCAACCTGACCTACGTGTTGCCGGTCACCGTCGGTCAATCGTTGAAGACTGATCTGCGGTTCGCACGCTCCATCGATGATGGCGGCAGTAATGTCGACAACAAGGCAATTGGCGCCATGTTCACCTACAACCTCGGTGGGCATGCATTCGGCCTGGGCTATCAAGGCATGAGCGGCGACACCGGGTATGCCTACATCAATGGCACCGATGCGTTCCTGGTGAACTTCGTACAGATCGGCGACTTTGCCAGCAAGGACGAAAAATCCTGGCAGGCCCGTTACGACTACAACTTTGCCGCCCTCGGCATTCCCGGCCTGACGTTCATGACCCGCTACATCAACGGTACCGATATAGACCTGGGTAACAACCGCCCTGAAGGCAAGGAATGGGAGCGCGATACCGATATCGGGTATGTCGTGCAGAGCGGACCGCTGAAAAACGTCGGAGTGAAATGGCGCAATGCGACAGTGCGCTCGACAAATTTTGGCAGTGATCTGGATGAAAACCGGTTGATCGTCAGTTACACGTTGCCGATCTGGTAAGGCGGTATAACGGCCACCATTGTTTCGCCAGCAAGCCGGCTCCTACAGGGGGGGGCGTACACCCCGATCCTGTAGGAACTGGCTAGCCTCCCCCGCAAGAAAGTCAAAACACAGCACATCGGTTCAATATCCCCGTCCGACTCTACGCCACCATGGCCTCCTCACTCACCCCGTAAGGACATCGCCATGGCTATCGCAAAAGCAGTACCCGGCAAAACCCTGCTGACCCCAACCGACCACACGCTGATCATGATCGATCACCAGTCGCAAATGTCCTTTGCGACCAAGTCGATCGACGCCGTGACCCTGCGCAACAATGCCGCGCTGGTGGCCAAGGCGGCACGCGGCTTCAAGGTCTCGACCATCCTCACCACCGTTGCCGAAAAGAGCTTCTCCGGCCCGATCTTCGACGAAATCAAATCGGTGTTCCCGGAACACAACGTCATCGACCGCACCAGCATGAACACCTGGGAAGACGAGCGCATTGCCGTTGAAGTGAATAAGTTCGGCAAACAGAAAATCGTCCTCGCCGGCCTGTGGACCTCCGTGTGCATCGTCGGCCCGGCGCTGTCGGCCATCGACCAGGGTTTTGAGGTGTATGTGATTGCCGACGCCTGTGGCGACGTCACCACCGAAGCGCATGAAATGGCGATGCAGCGCATGATCCAGATCGGCGCGCGGCCGATGACTTCGTTGCAATACCTGCTTGAATTGCAGCGCGACTGGGCACGTACCGAGACCTACGACGAAACCGTGAAAACCTCGATCGCCAACGGCGGTTCTTACGGTCTGGGCCTGATCTACGCCAAGACCATGTTCGGCGCCTCCGAAGGTCATTAAGTAATAACGCGGCTCCGGGGTTCCGGAGCCGCTTCCCTTCGCGGTGGACTGATCGATGACGTTTTCCTCACGAGACCTCAGTCGCGGGTTGTGCCTGTGTTTGCCGGCGCTGTTATCAGGCATGGTCCTGGCAGATGAATCGCAGGGCTTGCTGGCCGGCGCGAAGCTTGAAGTGCTGAGCCGAAATTTCTATCTCAACAACGACTATCGATCCCCGACGCCGGCAGGCAAAAGCTACAAAGCCGAATGGGCTCAGGGCTTTATCAGCTCTTTTGAATCCGGTTTCACCCCCGGCACCCTCGGATTCGGACTCGATGCCCACGGCTTTCTAGGATTGAAACTGGACGGTGGCAAGGGCCATTCCGGGACAGGATTATTGCCGCTGGACAGCGACGGTCGCAGCGAAGACAACTATTCCAGTGCTGGCGGCGCGTTGAAAATCAAGGCATCGAAAACCACGTTGGCCTTCGGTGAAATGATGGTCGAAACCCCGGTGTTCGACACCGCGGATAAACGCCTGCAACCCGAATACGCCAGCGGTTTTCTGGTGAACAGCCACGAGATTGAGGGAATGAATCTGGTCGCCGGCCACTTCACGGCGTTCAAGAATCAGGACGGTGCTTCGGGCAAGGACAACTTTTACGGCTACGGCGCCAACACTGAAGCGGGCGGCATTTCTATTCTGGGTGCCGACCTGTTTACGCAAAGTCCGTTCGGCGCGGCCCTCTATGCTTCAGAGCTGACCGACACCTGGCATCAGTACTACGCCAATCTGCACCTGAAACAGTCCGGCTGGTTCCTCGACGCCAATCTCTATCGCACGCAGGACACAGGCCAGGCGTTGGCCGGTGCTATCGACAACACAGCGTTCAGCCTGTCAGGCAAATACACCGTCGATGCCCACGCCTTCACGTTGGCCTATCAAAAGGTCAACGGCGATACCCCGTTCGATTTCGTCGGTGGCGACTCGATCTACCTCGCCAACTCGATCAAATACGCCGACTTCAACGGTGCCCACGAGCAGTCCTGGCAAGCTCGCTATGACCTTGATCTGGGCCTCTATGGCATTCCCGGGCTGAAATTCATGACCCGTTATGTCACAGGCAGCCAGATCGACGGTACGCACGCACCCAAGGGCGGCGCCTACAACCCGTTCGATGAGTCGGTCGGTGCGTACAGGCCGCTGCAAGGTGATGGTGGACGGCATTGGGAGCGAGACATCGATTTGCGCTACATCGTGCAGTCTGGATCGGCCAAGGGCTTGTCGCTGCAACTGTCCCATGTCTCGCACCGGGCCAACAGCGCCCAGGCGGGCGATGATATCGACAGGGTTTATGTCGTTATCGAGTACCCGCTGAGTTTCGGCCGTTTCTGATAATCGTCAGCCGGCGTGCTCGCACTCTCAAGCAGGCTCGCTCCCACAGGGGTTGGCGTTTATCATGACCGCCGAAAACAATCCTGCCTTGTATGAGAATGAGCATGACCTTCGATTTTGATCAGGTGTTCGACCGCCACAACACCGGCAGTACCAAGTGGAGCCGCTACCCGGCCGACGTATTGCCGATGTGGGTTGCCGACATGGATTTTGCCGCGCCACCGGTGATCATCCAGGCCCTGCAAAAACGTCTGGAACACCCGTTGCTCGGCTACAGCGTGGCGCAGGATGACTTGCGCAATGCCATCGTGACCGACCTCTGGAACAAGTACGCCTGGCGCGTCGAGCCGCAGGAGCTGGTTTTCCTGCCGGGCGTGGAATCGGGTTTCAACATGGCCCTGAATGCGCTGGTCCAGCCGCAACAGAATGTCGTGGTGCAAACGCCCAACTACCCACCGCTGCGTCATGCACCGGGGCTTTGGGGGCTGAACAAGGTTGAACTGAATTTCGAGGCGATGGCTGATGGCACGTACGCCACGCCGCTTCAGGCCTTGCGCCAGTCGCTGGAAGGCGGCGGTGCTCTGCTGCTGAGCAATCCGCACAACCCGTTGGGCAAGGCGTTCCCAAGGGAAGAACTGCAAGCCGTGGCCAATATCTGTGTGGCACAGGGCGCCTGGATCATTTCCGACGAAATCCATGCCGAACTGTGCTTCGACGGCCGCCAACACATTCCAACCGCCTCGTTGAGCCCGGAAATCGCCCGGCGCACCATCACACTGATGTCAGCGAGCAAGGCCTACAACATCGCAGGTCTGAAGACTTCGTTCATGATCATTCAGGACCGCGCCCTGCGCGAGCGCGTCAACCATGCGCGCTGCGGCATGGTCGACAGCGTCAATCCGCTGGGCATGGAAGCGACACGCGTTGCCTACACCGAAGGTGCGCCGTGGCTGGCCGCGCTCAAGGACTACCTGCAAAGTAACCGCGATTATCTGGTGGAAGCCGTTCGCACGCGCTTGCCCGGCATCAGCATGAATGTGCCTCAGAGTACCTACCTGGCCTGGCTCGACTGCTCGGCGCTGGGGTTGGAGAACCCGCAGCAGTTCTTCCTTGAAAAGGCGAAGGTCGGGCTTAGTCCTGGCCTGGATTTCGGCGATGACAGCCAACAGTTCGTACGCCTGAACTTCGGCTGCCCGCGCGCGTTGCTGGAGGAAGGCATTGCACGGATGGAGCGCAGTTTGCGCGACCGCTAACAAGCCCCCCTTGCCGGCGATGACATCCGCAAGGTCACCGCAGGGTTCAAGGGCCAATCGCCGGCAAGCCGGCTCCTACAGGAATTTGTTGCGGCACACATCACTGCCAGCCACATCGCACCTTGTAGGAGCTGGCTTGCCGGCGATGACGTCCGCAAGGTCAGCGCAGGGCTCAGGGGCCAATCGCCAGCAAGCCGGCTCCTACAGGAATTTGTCGCGGCACACATCCATGCCAGCCACCTCGTACCTTGTAGGAGCTGGCTTGCTAGCGATGAAGTCCGCAAGGACAGCGCAGGACTCAGGGGCCAATCGCCGGCAAGCCGGCTCCTACGGGCGCGGGAGAATAAGAGCGGGCGCTTGAAGAGCCGGACGGTTTGTTACCGTAATGTCGAGGCGATGATTTCCACCAGGTTGAGTTGCGTGAATGGTTTGGACAGGCGCGGGAGCCGGGTCGCAAAGCCTTCCAGCCGCTCGGCGTAACCCGTGGCTAGGATAATAGGCAGGTCGGGCCTGATGCTTCGGATCGCCTGCGCCAGTTGCGCACCGTTCATTTGCGGCATGGCCATGTCGGTAATGACCAGGTCGATGACCTGTTCGCTGTCGAGCACTGTCAGCGCTTGAGCCCCGGATACCGCACTGATCACCTGATGGCCCAGATCTTCGAGCAACAGGCAGGTACTGGTCAGCACCAGGCTGTCGTCATCCACCACCAGCACGCACAGACGAGGCACCGGCGGTGCGGCTTCCTCCTGGGCAGGCTTGGCGATCGAGCCTTGCGTGGCGACGGGAATCCACAGTTCGGCCGTGGTGCCCTTGCCCTTCTGGCTTTTTAGAATGAATCGCCCGCCCAATTGTTCGATGAAGCCATGCACCATCGACAATCCCAGCCCCGTACCTTTGCCGACCCCTTTGGTGGTGAAGAATGGGTCCATCGCCACGGCGAGTGTGGCGTCGTCCATGCCCTCCCCGGTGTCATTGATGCTCAGGCAAACATAACGACCTGTCATTGGCGTGAGCGAGGAGTGATCGCCGGCGTCTTCAGGGCGCGCGCTGATCAGGAGCTTGCCACCATGGGGCATGGCGTCGCGGGCATTGGTCGCCAGGTTCAGGACTGCCAGTTCGAGCTGGTTTTTGTCGGCCCAAACAGGCTCGATCGTTTCCGTAAAACGGGTTTCGAGGACTACGGAAGGCCCGAGGGAACTGCGCAACAGGCCGGTGATGCCCTCCACCAGCGTCGGTATCTCGACGGACTCGGTCTTCAGTTCCTGTCGCCTGGCAAAGGCCAGCATGCGCTGGGTTAGCGCCACTCCGCGCAAGGCGCCTTGAGTGGCGTTGTCCAGCAATCGGGTGATCTTCGAATCGTCCCCGATTCGCTTGCGCACGATTTCCAGATTGCCAAGGATCACCGTCAACAAATTGTTGAAGTCATGGGCAATCCCCCCGCTCAATTGCCCGATGGCTTGCATTTTCTGCGCCTGGAAAAGCGCTTCACGGGTTTGTTCGAGCGCCTGCTGAGCGCGGGTCGCTTCAGTAATATCCCGGGTGATCTTGGCGAAACCGAGCAACGTCCCGGTATCGCCCCAGATCGGATCGACCACGACATGCGCCAGGAACCGCGTGCCGTCCTTGCGCACTCGCCAGCCTTTGTTCTCGAATCGCCCCTCACGGATGGCAATGTCCAGCGTGCGCTTCGGTTCGCCGGCTGCGCGGTCTTCCGGGGTGTAAAACATCGAAAAATGCTGACCGATCACTTCTTCGGGCAAGTAACCCTTGATGCGCTGGGCACCAGGGTTCCAGTTGGTCAGCCGTCCGTCAGCGTCGAGCATGTAGATAGCGTAGTCCGTGACACTTTGCACCAGCAGCCGGAACTGCTGTTCGCTTTGCTTGAGCACTTCTTCAGCCATTTTGCGGTCGGTCAGGTCCCGGGTGATCTTGGCAAACCCCAGCAACTTGCCCGTCGAATCGAGGATCGGATCGATCACCACATGGCACCAGAAATGCGTACCGTCCTTGCGCACCCGCCAGCCTTCTCCCTCGAATCGCCCTTCCCGAATGGCGGTGTCCAGGGCTCGTTGGGGCATCCCCTTGAGACGGTCCTCCTCGGTGTAGAACCGCGAAAAATGCTGGCCGAGGATTTCCGCTTCTTCATACCCTTTGAAACGTCGAGCGCCGGCATTCCAACTGGTGATGATGCCGTCGGGATCAATCATGTAGATCGCGTAGTCAATCACCGCATCGATCAACAGGCGAAAGCGCCCGTCCTCGATGGTGCTGGCTTTGCCTCGATCTTCGTTCATTGAGCCCTCACGTCGTGATTGTTTTTTGAGGAGTATGCGACAAACCCGGGGTTTGGAAAGCCGAAATGCCCCGCTCGACGCAAAGTCTTATCGGTTTGCGTATCTGACAATGCAGGCATACAAATCGTTGTATACGAAACTCGGAACATGCTGGGTATGACCCGCGATCTTGAGCAGCGCCAGATGGCACTCCTTGATAATTTCGTGGTGACCATTCACCGCAAATACAGGGTTATCAATAATCCGCGAGTAAACGATGTGCTCAAAATGCCTCAGGGTTGTCGTTTTGGTCAGCGTGCCGTCGGCATCCCGGGTGTAAGTGCTCTGAGCCCGTATCGCCCGCTCTTTCAACACGCCGAATCCGCGTTCGTACACGGTGATTTGTGAACCGCTGATCGCTTTTGAAGCGGTCTCGATGGCCAGGATGATCGCTTGTGCATACCCCATGCTGGCAGCCAGTGTTGATCCCGTCAGAAATCGTTCCATTTCCTGGTTTTCGAGGCTGTTGAGTGCTCTCTTGATGCTCGACACATGAGCGAACTCTTGGGTGCAGCCAACGATATGAGTCTCGAACTGATAACCGGCGGCTGTTGCCGTCAGCGGAAAAGCCGCGAAATCGAGGCTGTCGAACGCGCACTCCATGACGATGTTGTATTTGCCGACGAATGCCTGCGTAAAGATCATCGCGCTGACTTCACGCACAAACGCCTCTGTATGCTCATACGCATGCAGAACGCCAAGTTTGATCATCTCAGCGTAGTGAGGGTGTTTTTTCCGGTATTCGGGCAGGTATAGCCGCACGTAGTTTTTGTAGCGGCCCGAAGGCAGAAGACTTTTTTCAAGCAGATACGTTTTGCCCGATCCCTGCAGGCCGGCAACGATCAGCATTTTCGGGGTTGCCTCGGCCGTAATGCCGCTGAACAGCGTCGCTTTTATTTCATCGAATGCGGCCGTGACCTGCTCTTGGGTGTACGTATAGTTCGGTGCTGCTGACATACCTTGATTTCCTTATCAAAGACTGGCTTGAAAGTGATGATTGCCTCTATGAATAAAGCGGGCATTCGCCACTTGTTCAAATGCCTGAGTTTTTCAAGGTATGTCGATGTTTTTTAAGGTAAAAAATCCTACTCAGCCGAGAGCGAAATCGCTGGGGCAACCGACCACCAGCGCGGCAGCAGTTGCTTGACCTTGCTGTCGCCAAACCGGTCATCGATCAACATAACCATCCCCTCATCCTGCTGGGTGCGGATCACTCGCCCCGCAGCCTGCACCACTTTCTGCACGCCGGGAAACAGGTAGGTGTAGTCGTAACCGGCCCCGAAAATCGCGGCCATGCGATGTTTCAACTGTTCGTTGACCGGGTTGAGTTGTGCCAGGCCCAAGGTGGCGATAAATGCACCGATCAGCCGCGCGCCGGGCAAGTCGATGCCTTCGCCAAATGCCCCGCCCAGCACTGCGAAGCCAACTCCTTGGCTGTCCGCGGTGAATTGATCGAGAAAGTCCTGGCGCCGGGTTTCTCCCATACCCCGCGATTGCGCCCACACGGTGATGTGTGGGTGTTTTTCGGCGAGCAACTGCGCCACTTGCTGCAAATAATCGAAGCTGCTGAAAAACGCCAGGTAGTTGCCGGGGCGTTGACTGAACTGCCGGGCAATCAGCTCGACGATCGGCGCCAGCGACGATTGCCGATGAACGAACCGTGTAGAGATCTGATTGACGATATGGACCTTCAACTGGTCAGCGTGAAACGGTGATTCAACATCGATCCACACCGTGTTCGCCGGCGTCCCGAGGAGATCCCCATAGTAATGACGCGGGCTCAACGTCGCGGAAAACAACACGGTACTGCGTGCGGCCGTCAGGCGCGGGCGGATGAAACCGGCAGGCACCACGTTGCGCAGGCACAGTTGCGAAAGCGGTTTTTTACGCTCGAGGTCCCGCTTGCTGATGTCGAACAGAAACTGTTCATCGAAGAGTTCGGCAACGCGGCAGAATTGCAGCATGTCGAAATAAAACGTCTGCAATGCACTGTCCAGGCCCTGCGGGTGATCATTGAGGTAATCGCCAATGCTCGCACTGCACGAGGACAGCGCCTGAAGCAGTTTTTCCGGAGGCTTGTCGTAGGCCTGATACGCACCAAGTTGCAGGTTATGCAGGGCGTTCCACTCACGATTGACCCGTTGCAGGGATTTTTTCAACGGCTCGGGCGCGGTTTTACGCACGCCGTTGAGGGCCGACTGGTCGAGACCGGCGCTGTACATCTGCCGGCCGCGCTCCACCAGGTTGTGGGCTTCGTCCACCAGCACCGCGACTTTCCAGTTATTGGCCTGGGCCAGCCCGAACAGCAGCGCACTGAAATCGAAATAATAGTTGTAGTCGGCGACCACCACGTCTGACCAGCGGGCCATTTCCTGGCTCAGGTAGTACGGGCACACCGCATGTTTCACGGCCACCTCGCGCAAGGCATTCTGGTTCAACAGTGACAGCTCGCTGGCGGCCTGGCGCGCGGCCGGCAAGCGATCATAGAAGCCTTGGGCCAATGGGCAGGATTCGCCGTGGCAGGCTTTGTCCGGATGTTCGCAGGCCTTGTCCCGGGCGATCATCTCCAGAACCCGCAGCGGTGGCGCATCCGCGCTGTCGAGGATCACCTGCGCAGCATCGAGCGCCAGTTTGCGCCCCGGCGTTTTTGCCGTGAGAAAGAACACCTTGTCCAGTTGCTGCGGCGCCAGCGCCTTGAGCATCGGAAACAGCGTGCCAAGCGTCTTGCCGATGCCGGTCGGCGCCTGCGCCATCAGGCAGCGGCTGGTGCTGACCGCCTTGAACACCGACTCGGCCAGATGCCGTTGGCCCGGACGAAAACCGGCATGGGGAAACGCCAGTTGCTGCGCCGCGTCGTTGCGCGCTTCGCGATGGGCCATTTCCTGTTCGGCCCAATGCAGGAACAGTTGGCAATGGTGTTCAAAGAACACCTGCAGTTCCTCAGCGCTGAAGGCCTCGACCAGGCAGGTTTCCTTTTCGCTGACGATGTTGAAATACACCAGCGCCAGGTTGATCTGCGCCAGGCCCAGTTTCTGGCACATCAACCAGCCATAGACCTTGGCCTGCGCCCAATGCAGTTGACGATGGTTGGCCGGTTGTTTGCTCAAGTCCCCGCGGTAGGTTTTGACTTCTTCCAGGCAGTTTTGCGCCGGGTCGTAGCCGTCCGCCCTGCCCTTGACCTTCAACGTCTGGTACAGACCTTCAAGCGCGACCTCACTCTGGTAACCCTCGCTACGCCGGGACGCCACCGTACGGTGGCCGACGATCCCTTCAAGTGCCGTCGGCGAGGGCGTGAAGCGCAGGTCGAGGTCCCCGACCTTGGCGGTGAATTCACACAACGCCCGCACCGCGATGCTGTAGCTCAAGCGCCCTGCTCCGCCCACTGCACGTAGCAAACAGCAATCGGCATCTGGTGTTCATGGCAGAACTCGAGCCAGCGCAACTGGTTGTCCTGCAGGCGATCACCCGGGCCTTTGACTTCGATCATGCGGTAGGTCTTGTGCTGCGGCCAGAACTGGATCAGGTCCGGCATGCCGGCACGGTTGGCCTTGATGTCCAGCAGCAGGCGGTTGAACCAGTGTTTGAGGTGCTCGGCGGGCAGGCAATCGAGGGCCTGTTCAAGCAGTGGTTCGCTCAACGCGCCCCAGAACACGAAAGGCGACTGCACGCCCCACTTGGCGACATACCGCTCACGGATGGTCTGGCGGTAACGTCCGTCATCCAGCTCGGCGAGGCAGGCCTGAAACAGGTCGGCCCGGCGCGCCTGGAAGTCTTCATTGAGCAAGTCCGCCGGCCCGCGCTGGAACGGGTGGAAAAACGCCCCCGGTAACGGCGCAAAGATTGCCGGCCAGCACAGCAACCCGAACAACGAGTTGATCAGGCTGTTTTCGACGTAATGCACCGGCGCCGATTCCTCCGCCAGATGCGCCTGAACGTAAAACTCCACCGACAACGTCGGGTCGGTTCTGGGCAGTTGCAGATCGAGACGCTGCATTTCCCGTGGAGAGGATCGTTTCACTGCCGGCCCGCCGAGTTTGCGCCGCAGCCTGGGCACCACTCGCAGTAATTGCTGTTGTTCGGCGGCGCTTTCCGGCGTTTGCCCGGCAGCAACGGCCAGGTCCATGGCCAACTGATACTCGCCGCAGCGCTCCAGCACACGAATCAATCGCGACCGTGCGCCAGGCCAGGCGCACTCGCGGTAAATGCCCAGGGCATTGGCGAAATCCGCCACGCGTTCGCAGTGCTGACCGATCTGGAACAGCAATTTGCTGCGCCGCTTTTGCAGCCAGGGATTGCTCAGCACCAGCCCGTTGATCTGCTCGACAACCGTCGCCACCGCTTCACCGGCCTCGAACTGCTGCTGACAGTCATGGAGAAACAGGCAGGCATCCACGTCCTCGCGGCTGCGCAAGCCGCGTGATTCGGCGCAGAACTCGACTTTTTCATAGGTAAAGATGCCGAGGTCGGCAAGCACGAATTCCGACCAGTCCTGGTAAAGGTTGCCGAAAAACATCAGGCGCAGGCGATCACACAAGCCCATGATAGTCAGGCTGAACAACCGATCATCCAGTGGCGCGCACCACTGATTGAAGGGTTGAACCTCGGGAAACCGTTCGCTCAATGCAGGCAGCCAGTCGGACTTTTTCCCTTTGGGCTGATCGATGGCGGCACCAAAACATTGAAGGATTTCGGCCTTGAGCAACGCCTCGAACACCACGTCGAGCGGCAGCGGCGCCTGCTCATCGATCCAACCCTGGGCCAACAACGGCTCAGCGGCCATGGCAATGTCGCCGATCTCGACGTAATGCAGTTTGCTCGCCCGGAAGTGAACGCCCTTGCGCATGACCATCCGGACCAGGAGCGCACGGGGTTCCCGGGGCAGTCGATTGAACTCACGGATGAAGCATTGCTCCTCGACACTCAATACATCGGCATAACGATGTTCAAGCCAATCAAGCACTTGCATGAAGTTGTTCAAGTAATAGAACGGATCGTCGAGGGGATTTGTGGTCACAGGAAAACAGGGCCGTGGCGTACGAGTACTGGTTATGCGTACAGATACCAGCTACGACCCGTCCGGTGCAAACGGAAAAGGATAAGCGGCGGCGCGATCCGTTTTTTTTGGGTGGCCCATCGAACTTTCCGGGGATCCGTCGCACCAACGGCGGTAGAAGTGCAGCGGCGATTGAAGGATTTGAAGCAGTCGCGCTGATTTTAGGAGGATGAGAGGTGGTTATGAATATCAAGACACTGGGTTTGCCACTGGTAGCGGCAGCCCTTCTGGCCCTGGCCGGTTGCTCGACGCCAACGGTGGTGACGCTGCAGAACGGCACTCAATATTTGACCAAGGACATGCCAAAAGCCAATACCAAAGAAGGCTTTTACGAGTTCGAAGATATTTCCGGGGCGAAAGTGAAGGTCAAGGTTAATGACGTGGCCACGGTTCGCAAGGAAGACTGAAGGCCGCGTTATCGTTCTTCGCGAGCAAGCCCGCTCCCACATTTAACCGCATTCTTATGGGAGAACTCGGTTAAATGTGGGAGCGGGCTTGCTCGCGAAGAGGCCCTTACAGGCGCCACATCACCTTCAGGCGATGACGACATTGGCCAGGCTATCCAGCCCAACCCCGACCAGCGTCACCGAATCACTGCCAAACGTCAGCACCGTGTCTTGCCCCACAACCGTGGCATGGGCGCGTACGCCATCATTCGGCGCCACACCCTGAACCCCGAGAAACACCAGTTTGTCGTTCGCCTGATAACCCACGACCCGATCATGGCCAAACGCGCCACTGAACAGGAACGTATCGATCCCGCCACCCGCCTCCATCAGATCATTTCCTGCCCCGCCCACCAACACGTCGTTGCCTTGGCCGCCCACCAGATGGTCGTTGCCATCCAGACCAAACACCCAATCACCACCGGGATGCGCCTTCAACGTATCGGCCCCCGCTCCGCCCTTCAGCGTGGACGCGTACTGCGTCAGGTCATTGCCCACCGCAAGTCCGTTGGCGGTGACCTTGTGGGTCACGTCATCCTTGAACAGCCCCCAGAGAAACCCCGGCTCCTTCGTGACAATGCTGCCGATGTCGCGGGTGATGCTGATGCCGCCCTGCGCATCGCGGATGTACAGGTTCCCCGCGCCGTCATTGGCGAAATCGAAGTTTTTCACTGACTGCTGCAGATCCAGCACGTTACTGCCCTTGCCACCCAGCACGATGTTGTAGCCGCCGCCGTCGCGGAAGGTGTCGTTGCCGTCGCGGCCTTCCAGGTAATCGTTGCCCTTGCCGCCCTGGATCAGGTCGTTGCCGTCGCTGCCAATGATGAAGGTGCTGCCCTTGTGGGTTTCGGCGTTGCGGTTGAGGTCCTGAACCCAGGTGCTGCTGCGCGCCGGGTCAGAGAGGTTGGCAACAATGACGGTCGAATCCTTGCTGGTGAGGTCGTAGAACTTCGACTCCAGCACCCGCGTCATGCCATCGCCATACCCCGTGGGCAGGTGGGAAATCCAGGTCGGAATATTGAGGATGGAATACGGCAGCACATTCCACGCGGTCGAGGCGTAATGATCGTTGAAGCTGACAATGTTGTTGGTTGCCGAATCCTGATGCGCATCGTGCACGCCCAGCGACGACAAGTTGAAGGACGAGCCGTCGAGTGCGCGGAACACCGGGTCATTCTCATAACCGACGTTCAGCACTTTATCGGTGCTGCTTTGCGTCGGTGAGGCGTAGGCGATGTAGTTGGCATCCTTGTAGAACCCGGCCCACTTGTCGTTGCTCAGGTCCGCCAGGCTATTGACCGCCAGGCCGCCAAGGCTGTGGCCACTGACCAGCACGTCCTTGCCCGACAAGCCATTGGCCCGGGCAAACGCGGCAACATCGGCAAGCAAGTCGCCGAAGGCCTCGCCCACGTAGTTCTTCGCGTAATCCTTGGGCCCCAACGCGGCCAGCACGTCGTTGATCACGTCGGCGATCGAATCGCTGATCAGGCTTTCCCGAGGGCCACTGGTGCCGCGAAAGGCCACGCCGATTTCGCTTAGATGGCCCTGCGCATCGTACTTGCCGAGGATTTCCACTTGGGCGCTGGTGTACCCGGCCTTTTCGCCGAAGAACGTACCGCGCGCATCAACCTTGCCGTCGTAACCCAGCTGCGCAGCGGTGATCGGCGTCCAACCGGCTTTCTGCACCGCCGCCAGCGCGGCTTTTTCCGAATCCGGGTTCCACGGCACGCCGGGAATCACACCCTGGGAGTCAGTACCGCCAATCAACGCGGTCACCAGCGTCGCCGGCAATCCCAGGCCGAAGCCATTGTGCTGATAACCGGTGGCAAAGCCGTTATCGAGGTTGTGATAGGAGTACAGCGTGATTGCCATAGCGTCGGTGAACAACGCCTTTGAATCTGCTGTGCCGAAGTTTTTGTAGTCGTACACACCCATGGTAAAGCCTCTCTTTTGTTGGAATTGTCAGAGATCTTTCCGGCGTTCCTTCGGGCCTTGCCCAAATGCTTCGTCAACCTTGGCCAGGTCTTGCTCGTTCAAGGTGCCGGCGTAGTAATGCAACTTGGTCCATGCCATCAAATAGTCGTAGCGGCTCTGCGCGAGATCGCGGCGTGTGGTGTAGAGCTGCTGCTCGGCGTTCAGCGCGTCGAGGTTGACCCGCTCACCACCGAGAATGCTTTGCCGGGTCGACACCACCAGCGCTTCGGCGGACGTCAGTGCTTTCTGATAGGCCCGCAGCTTGTTCACCCCCGACAGGCACGCGCTGAACTGGCGACGCAACTCGATCAGGGTTTCCCGCGTCTTGCCGTCCAGTTCGTATTCGGCCTGTTCCATGGCGCGGCTGGCCTGACGGGTCGACGCCGAGACACCGCCACCGGCGTACAGCGGGACGTTGACCTCGATGCCGATGGTGTTGGTGTCGTAGCGCTGGTTGTAGGTGTTGCCGCTTTCCGATTCGTTCTGGCGCACCGTTGCGTAGGCGCTGACTTTGGGCAGGTGCCCGGCGCGATTGCGCTCCACCTCGTAGCGCGCCACTTCCAGTGCCTGACGTTGCGAGGCCAGGGCCGGATTGTTGGCGACCGCCATCTCATGCCAGGTGTCGTAATTGGCCGGTTGCAGGGTGAAAGTCTGGAACTGCTGATCCAGCGGCGCGAGATCGCTGATGTCGACGGCCGGCACGCCGATCAGCGCGCCCAGTTCTCGCAGGGACGCGTCCTGTTCGTTGCGGGCTTCGATTTCTTCGGCGATTGCCAGCTCGTAGCGTGACTCGGCTTCGAGGATGTCGGTGCGCGTGCCCTCGCCCTGACGGAACAATTGCTCGTTCTGCCTGAACTGTTGCTCGAAGGCTTTCTTCCTGGCCTGGGCGATGTCGATCTGGTCCTGGGCGAACAGCGCCTGGGTGTAGTTCTCCAGCACCCGCACCAGCAATTGCTGGCTCTTGCCGCGAAAGTTCTCATCGGCGAACAGCGACTGCGCCACGCCTTTGCGGTACGTCGCGTAGGCCTCGTAATCCAGCAGCGGTTGTTGCAGGGTCAACGACGAACCGTAACTGCTGTAGTTGCGGTCATCGCTCTGGTTTTGCCCGCGCTCGTTGAGGTAAGTGACCTTGGAGGTGTTGCGGCCCTTGTTGTAGTTGTAACCCAGTTTCGGCAGCAGCCCGGCGCGGCCGATCGCGCGGTTTTCAAGGCCGGCGTCGCGCTCCTTGATCGCGCCGAGGAACACCGGATCATTGCGCAACGCTTGCTCGTAAAGGTCGAACGGTCCCATGGCCATGGTCGGGTTGCAGGTCAGCAGCACAAGGCTCGCCGCAAACACAGACAGCTTATTCATACAGCGCAACATCCTTATTCCTCGGTCAACGCGGAACCTGCCCGATCGAGCAGCGGCTTGAACAGATAGTTGAGGAGCGAACGCTCGCCAGTGCGCACGAACATTTCCGCGGGCATGCCGGGCTTGATCACCAGGCCGTTGAGTTTTTCCATGGCGTGTTCGCTGACGCTGCTGCGCAGTACGTAATACGGAGCGCCGGTTTTCTCATCGACCATCTGGTCGGCGGAAATCAGGCTGACTTCGCCGGGAACCCGTGGCGTGCGGCTCTGGTTGAACGCGGTGAACAAAATGTCCACCGGCAAGTGCGTACCGACCTTGTCGATCAGGTTGATCGGCAGATGCCCTTCGACTTCCAGGCGAGTGCCCTGCGGAACGATTTCCAGCAGGGTTTCGCCCTGGCGCACCACCGCGCCTTCGGTATGCACCCCGAGGTTGACCGCGATGCCGTCGGCGGTGGCGATGATTTCGCTGTGCTGCAAGTCGAAACCGGCGGAGGTCAGTTGCTCCTCCAGCGTCACGCTTTTGAGCTGTGCGTCGGCCAGCTGAGTGCGGACTTCTTTCTGGTACTCCTCGACGTGTTGTTGCAGTTTCAGCCGCGATTCGAGGATGCCCTGCTCCACCCGGCCGCTTTCGCCGGTGTTTTCTGCCAATTGTTGTTGCACCTGCGACAGTTGGCGCTGGTACTCCATCAACCGATTGCGCGGGATGTAGCCGTTGTCCGCCAGCGGCTGAAGGTTGCTCAGTTGCTGTTGCAGGGAACTGGCCTGGGCGGTCAAGTCCGAGCGTGCGCGGCGCATGCCGGCCAGTTGCGCGCCAGCGCCTTCGATGCTCGCGCGCAAGGCAGCCTGCTCGCGGGAAAACGCTTCACGGCGACTGCTGAACAACTGCCGCTGGCCTTCCAGTACCAGCGCCAGACGCGGGTCGGGATCGTTGCTCAATTCCGCGGGGAAACTCACTTGTTTGAGGTTGTCCCGTTCGCTTTGCCAGCGCGCCAGGCTGGCCCAGGCCATGCGGTATTGCGCTTGCAGGGATTGCACGTCGGCGGTGACTTGGGTCTGGTCGAGTTGAAACAGCGGCTGACCCTGCTTCACCGCTTGACCTTCGCGCACCAGAATCCGGCTGACCACCCCGCTGCTCATCGATTGCACCGCTTTGCGCTTGCCCGAGACCACCACGGTGCCTTGCACCGGAATACCTTGGTCGAGCGGCGCCAGGCTGGCCCAAGTGAAGAAACTGCCGGCGCCGACGATGGCCAGAATCCAGCCCATGCGCGCAAAAAACCGCGCATCGCGCTCGGGGCGTTCGGCGATGTAGTCGTGTTCCATGCTGGCTTCGCTGAGGTTGCTCATACACCCGAACTCCTTGTCGAGGGCTGATACTGCCGGCTCATGCTCAACCCGCCCGGTGCCTGCGCGGGCTTTTGTTCCTGAGCACCGGAAAGCGCCTTGAGCACGTCCTGGCTTGGGCCGAACGCTTGCAAACGACCGTCGTTGAGCACCAGCAACTTGTCGGCCTGGGCCAGCGCCGAAGAGCGGTGAGTCACCAGGATCACGCTGGTGCCCTGGGCTTTCATCTGCGCAATGGCACTGGCCAGCGCCGCTTCGCCGACGGTGTCGAGGTTGGAGTTCGGTTCGTCCAGCACCACCAGGCTCGGCTTGCCGTACAAGGCACGCGCCAGTGCCACGCGCTGTTTCTGACCGCCGGACAAGCCACTGCCGTCCTCGCCGAGCAGCGTGTCGTAACCCTGAGGCATGCGCAGGATCAGTTCATGCACACCCGCCTGTTGCGCGGCCGCGACGACGGTTTGCGGATCGGCCTCACGGAACCGGGCGATGTTTTGCGCGATGCTGCCGCTGAACAGTTCGATGTCTTGCGGCAGATAACCGATGTAGGGACCGAGTTCGTCGCGATTCCAGCGATGGATATCGGCACCGTCGAGGCGCACCGTGCCACCAAGGGTCGGCCAGACGCCGACCAGCACTCGGGCCAGGGTCGATTTGCCGGAACCGGAAGCGCCCAGCACGCCGAGCACTTCGCCGGCATCGAGGCTGAAATTGACCAGGTGCAACGTCGCACCACGTTGCCCCGGAGGACCGGCGCTGACCTGCTCAAAACGGATGTGGCCCTTCGGAGCTGGCAGCGCCATGACGTCGTCGCTCGGCGGGAAGGCTTGCAGCAACGCATCGAGACGGCGGTAAGCGAGCTTGGCGCCGCTCCACTGTTTCCAGACCGCGATCAATTGATCGATGGGGCTCAGGACGCGGCCCATCAGGATCGAACCGGCAATCATCATCCCGGCAGTCATGTCGCCCTTGATCACCAGCAGCGCGCCCAGACCCAATACCAGGGATTGCAGGCACAGACGCAAGGTTTTGCTCAGGGAGCTGATGACCGCGCCGGTGTCGCTGGCCTTGTTTTGCTGGCCGAGGAAACGCGAATGCACCCGGAACCAGCGATGACGCAAGGCGCCGAGCATGCCCATGGCTTGAATGGTTTCAGCGTTATGCAGGTGACTGGTGGCCATCTGGCTGGACTTCTGGGAGAAAACCGCCGCTTCTCCCAAAGGCTTTTTGGTCATGGCCTCATTGAGGCACGCCAGCCCGATCAGCACTACCGCGCCCGCCGTGGCAAACACGCCGAGCCAGACGTTGAACAGATAGATCACGAGCAGGTACACCGGGAACCAGGGGGCATCGAAGAAGGCGAACAGCGCCGGGCCGGTCACGAACTGGCGAATGTGAGTCAAATCCCCCAGCGACTGCCCGGCGTTGCCTTCGCCCCTGAACAAATTGCGCTCGAAAGCGGCCTGATAAACCCGCAGGTTGAAGCGGCGTTCCAGTTGGCTGCCGATACGAATGACGATAAAACTGCGAATAATCTCCAGCAAGCCGATAAACGCAAAGAACCCCACGACCATCAGCGACAACATGGCCAGCGTGGTTTCATTTTGCGATGACAGCACCCGGTCATAGACCTGGAGCATATAAATAGAAGGCACTAACATCAGAATGTTGATTAGCGCCGTAAAACAACCGACGCTGATCAGAATGCTCTTGTAATCACCCAGCGCCCTTATTAACGGCGTGGAAACCGGGTTATTCGCCATCTTCATGGGCTCTTCCTGAGGTGTTATCCCTCGCCTGCCTGACGAGGTCGTTACTTACACTTTAATAACAACTTGGCGCATCTCGATTAATCAAGCGGGTGCTCAAGTATTATGATCAGCCCGGACTTTGAAGTGCCTCGATACAGCCCGTCGCGCTGACGACTGAAAAACACAATCTTCGACCCTTCCTTGCCGGTGAGCGCGATGCCGTCGGGCTCAGGGAACCAGCCGACCGGTTGTTCCTCCAGCCATTCGACGAGGCACTCTGTGCCGTCGCCCAACGTCTGGTTGGCTTTGAATTCGAGGGGGCAAACGATCGATGGGTTGTCTTGCTGCGTCACCCGCCATTTTCCCGCCAGCTCCGACGGGTCTGCCAACTTCAGGCTGCTTGCCATGGCTACATCTCCAAAAAACATCATGAGCGCGGCTAACAGCCACACGTTTGTTTTGCAGGTAAAAGCGTTACAAATCATAGGCGTTTCACTCAGGGTCGTGGCTCAAGTGACAAAGGGCGGCGCATCGGCGCCGCCCTCCTTCTGCCTTGAATCAGGCCACGATGTCCGAGTACGCCGCCTGGCCGACGGTGCTGACCAGGAAGTCCGCCACGCCATGCCCGGAGAAGTCCACCGACAGCAGGCTGTTACCACCGGAGGTCGTCAGCACGGCATCGCCCGCCGCACCCGTGAATGCGCTCACGAAATGCAGGCCTGCACCGTTGGTGATGCCGGTCAGGTCGATCTTGTCGAGGCCGCTGACAAAATCGAGGATCTGGTCGACTGCACCCGGTTTGGAGTCGCTGCTGGCGGCGAACACGAAGGTGTCCGAACCGGTGCCGCCCCACAACTTGTCCGCACCGCCCGCGCCGTAAAGGATGTCGTTGCCGGCACCGCCCTTCAGCTCGTTGGAGACACCGTTACCGATCAGCAAATCATTGCCCGAACCGCCAATGGCGTTTTCGACGGTGACGCCCTTGGCGATGGACACGTTACCCACCAGGCCGCCAACGTCGGAGAACGAGGTCTCATTGAGGTTGATCTTCTGGTTTTGGGTAAACCCGGAGAAATCCAGGGTGTCCTTGCCGCCCGCGTCCCACACCGAAAACACGACCTTGTCCGCCGACGAAGACGCGCTCAGGAAATCGCGACCGGTGTTGGAGTTGAAGCCGTAAGTGGTGTCACCGGTGCGAGTGGTGGTGTTGGCGCCGTAGAGTTTCTGGATGGCCGCGATATCGTCGATCAACGGGCCCGACGCATAAGCTTCGACGCCGCCCTTGCTGAAGTTCTGGCTGGTGTTGCTTTCACTCCAGTAACTCATGACGCTGTAGCCGCGGGTGTCTTGCCCGTAGGACGCGTCGTTGTAGGTCGGTGCGCCTTCACCGGCGTTGTAGTCGCCGGGGTGAGCCAGACCAAGGGTGTGCCCGATTTCGTGGGTCAGGGTTTGCCGGCCGTAGTTGTTCAGGTCCGGGGTCTTGTTGGGCGTGTAGCTGCTGTTGATCAGGTACCAGGAAGTCCCGTCGTAACCTGCGCCCGTGCCAGGCAAATAAGCGAATGCCGCTGCGCCGTCCTGGCCGCCGCTGTAGTTGCCGAAGGTCATGTGACCGTCGCCGCCGGTGGCCTTTTCCGTGAAGGTGACATTGGCGACGTCGGCCCAGGATTGCAGGGCGAGCACGGTCTGGCCTTTCTGCTGGGCACTGAACTGACTGAACCCGGTAATCCCGTGCTTGTTCATGGTGCTCGACGAGGCCGAGGTCAGGAACGTGTAGGTCAGTTCGATTTTGCCGCTGCCGTCCTTGTCCTGGTAGGCAGCTCCGTCGCGCAGCAATTGGGTGGCTGCCTGATCGACGGAAAACGAGGGTTTGCCATTGACCGTCAGATTGCCGCCACGGTCATACTGATGGCTGAAACTATTGATCTGGTTGAACGCAGAACTGGGAGCCGCCAAGGCTTGAAATGGCTGGAATGCCTGTTCAGCGGAATCAATAGCGCTGTCTTTTACTTTCGACATAAACACACTTCCTTGTTTTGCTATGGAACAGTTTTTTTAGATAGCAACAATCTCTGGCGAGATCGTCCTATCACTCGCCCAATGAAGGCGAAAGAAAACTGACACAATTTGAAATCAATCGTCCACTACTTTTTTGGCGTCAAGTTTGCGCACTTCAGAATATGCCCGAAAACAATAGGCGCGATTAGAAGTCGGCGTATTTAAAATAGTGAGCCAGCGTTATTGTCGGACAATCTACAATTTAAATATTAAATAAAAGTAAGTTGCCGGGATCAAAATCGTCCGACTATTGGCGTTTTGATTCGCGCACTTCCATGGGTAAAAATTAGACTTTTCGAAGAATGAGACCACACTGAATACCGGGTTAACTTTCTTCGCGGACCTCATGAAATGATCCGGGTGAAGTCGAGATGAAAAGGGTCACGCCCTTGTGGGTCAGGCTCATTACCGCCAGTGCGTGTGCGGCAACGAGCCTGTGCGCGAATGCCGGGACTTCTACGGTCCTGGCAACCAGCTTCGACTGCGCCAGGGCCAGCGCTGCCATCGAGAAGCTGATCTGCCGCACCCCACAACTGAAGCAGATGGACATAGAACTGACGCGCCTTTATCGCCTCGCGCTCACAGACGATCATTCCGTGCCGCGGCCTGACAAAGTCGAGATCGAACAACGGTTCTGGGTAGACGCCCGCAATCGCTGCTCTGCCGAGGCGGAGCCCAAGGCCTGCACGATCCGCAGTTATGCCGAGCGTGCGCATCAGCTACGGCAGGGCTCAGTGATTGCACGAACCAAGGATCCGAGCAGGCTCACCGACGGCCCGGTAGCCTTTCGTTGCACCGGGCTCAACGCGCTGATTGCCGTCACTTACTTCAATGTCGAGCCGCGTGTCGTGTACCTGAAATGGGCGAATACCTCTGCCACCCTTATCCAGGTGCCAAATGATTCCGCAACCCAATTCAACGGCAAGGATTACCGGGGGAGCTACAGCTTCTTGCAGAACGGCAGCGATGCCTTGTTCCAGATACCCGGCTCGGGGCAAATGAGTTGCACGGTCGAGCCGGTCGGCTGATTGCGCAACGGGACATCCTGTCCCGATGCCTTGGTACAACCTGTCAGCTGCCCGTGCGAATCTTGTTCCACACCCGTGTCCGTATCCGGTCGATGTTCAGTGGCATCGCTTCCAGCGCGAACAGTTTCCCCATCATTTCCGGGCTCGGATAAACCTTGGTGTCGTTCTTGATTGCCGGGTCGATCAGGCTGTCAGCCTGTTCGTTGCCATTGGCGTAGTGCACGTAGTTGCTGATGCTGGCCATGACGGCCGGGCGCAACAGGTAGTCCATGAAGGCGTAGCCGGCTTTTTCGTCCGGGGCGTCGGCGGGCATGGCGACCATGTCGAACCAGATGGCGGCGCCTTCCTTGGGAATCGCATAGCCGATGTCGACACCGTTCTTGGCTTCCCTGGCGCGGTTTTCGGCCTGCAGGATGTCGCCGGAGAAACCGACCGCCACGCAGATGTCGCCGTTGGCGAGGTCGCTGGTGTACTTGGACGAGTGGAAATAGCTAACGTAAGGCCGGACTTTCATCAGCAGTGCTTCAGCCTTCTTGTAGTCTTCCGGGTTTTTGCTGTGATGCGGCAAGCCCAGGTAGTTCAGCGCGGCCGGCAGCAGTTCAGGCCCGTTGTCGAGGATAGCCACGCCGCACTTCTGCAGCTTTGCCATGTTTTCGGGTTTGAAGATCAGGTCCCAGGAGTCCACCGGCGCGTTATCGCCCAGCACCGCCTTGACCTTGGCAATGTTGTAGCCGATGCCAGTGCTGCCCCACAGGTACGGGAAGCCATGCTCGTTGCCCGGGTCGTTGGTTTGCAGGGCTTTGAGCAGTACCGGGTTGAGGTTCTTCCAGTTCGGCAACTGGCTCTTGTCGAGCTTCTTCAGCGCCCCACCCTCGATCTGCCGGGCCATGAAGTGGTTGGACGGGAACACCACGTCGTAACCGGATTTGCCGGTCATCAACTTGCCGTCGAGGGTTTCGTTGCTGTCGTACACGTCATAGCTGAAGCCGATGCCGGTTTCTTTCTGGAAGTCTTTGGTGGTGTCCGGGGCGATGTAGTCCGACCAGTTGTAGATCTTCACGGTGTCGGCGGCGTGACTGAGGCTCACGAAGAGCGCCAAGGGAGCGAGTGCCAGGGTCTTTCGGATCATGAGTGGATTCCTGTGTGAGTTTTTGTTGGCAGGCAATCAGAGGATCAAAAAATCAAAACGTAGGTCTTGCGTACGGTTTCCTGGATGTCCCAGATACCGAGGCTGTTGGCTGGCAACATCAGTGCGTCGCCGGCTTCTATGTGGAGGGCTTCACCGTCATCTGGAGTGAAGGTGCAGCGTCCCTGGATGAAATGACAGAATTCCTGGGCCACGATCTGCCGACGCCAACGGCCGGGGGTGCATTCCCAGACGCCGGTTTCGACACCGTCGTCGCGTTCGACGCTGGTGGTGGACGCCACCGCCACGGGAGTTCCCAACGGCACGGCGACCGGGTTTGATTCGTCCAGCTTCAGGGTTGCGGTGTTCTTGAACTGCGTGATGCCCATGGGAGTACCTGTCTATGGAGAAAGCGCCGATTACTGCATGAAACCTTCCATGAACCCGGCGACCCCGCTGGCCAGTTTGCGTCGCCAAGGCGCGGTAGCCGGGTTGGCCAGGGTCTGGTCTTCATGGACGAAGCTGCGGATGATCGCGTTGTAGCCGAGCCAGCGGCAGGGTTCCGGTTCCCAGGGTTTCAGTGCATCGAGACCGCCCTGAGGGATGACCCACGGCTGGCGAACCAGCTCGGTATCGCGTTGCAGGATCAAGTCGGCCAAGGTCCGTCCACCCAGGTTGCTGGCACCAACGCCCTCCCCGCCATATCCGCCGGAAATCGCAATGCCGCTCGCGTGATCGCACAACATGTGCGGCTTGAACCGCCGGGACATGCCGAGGTTGCCGCCCCAGCCATGGGTAATACGTACGTGCTTGAGTTGTGGGAAGAGTTCGCCGAACAGGTAACGCCGCAAGTCGACTTCACTGGCGGTCAGGTCGAAGTCATGACGCAGCTTGCCGGCAAACTGATAGCCGCCCCGCGCGCCGAACACCAGGCGGTTATCCGCCGTACGCTGACCGTAAGTCACCTGGCGACTGCTTTCGCCGAACGCCTGCCCGTGGCTCAGGCCGATTTCGTCCCAAGTGGCGGCGGACAGCGGTTCGGTGGCGACGATCAGGCTTTGCACCGGCAACTGATAGCGCCCCAGCGGAGGCAGCGTGGTCGCGTACCCTTCTACCGCCGGAACGATCCAGCGGCTGCGCACCATGGCCTTCGCCGTGCGCAGGCTGCCCGATTGCCAGTGGGTGACCGGACTGTTTTCGTAAATCCTGACGCCCATGCGTTCGACCGTCCGGGCCAGACCTCGCACCAACTTTGCCGGGTGCAGGGTCGCCACGTGCGGTGCATAGATACCGCCATAAGGCTTGGCGATTCTGATCTGTTGCGCCAATTGCTCGGGGCTGAGCCAGCGGTAATGGCTTTCCGTCAGGCCCTGGCCATACAGTTTGTCCAGATACTGTCGCAGGCTGGCTTCCTGTTCCGGATACCGCGCCGCGCAATACAGCGCCCCGCCTTTACGGTAATCGCAGTCGATGCCTTCACGTTCGAGGACAACTTCTACTTCATCGGGAATGCTATGCAGCAGGTCATACGACGCCCGCCGCCGCTCGGCCGGTAAATCGGCGAGCAAGCGGTCTTCCCCCAGGAGGTTGCCCATCAACCAGCCGCCATTACGCCCGGAGGCACCAAAACCGGCGGTTTGCGCTTCAACGATGGCAATGTTCAGGCCCGGCGCCAGGCGCTTGAGGTAGTACGCGGTCCAGAGCCCGGTGTACCCCGCGCCGATGATGGCGACGTCGACGTCAAGATCGTGTTCCAACGCCGGACGCGCCAACAACGGCTCGTCGAGTTGATCCATCCACAAACTGATAGTGCGCCACGCCGGCATGCAAGACTCCGCCACTCAAACTTCGATGGCGTTGATCCTAGTGCGTGGGCTCAGAGGCTGTCTTGCGCGCGTGCACGCAAAGAAATTTGTTTGACGTAGGCCTTGGGCGACAGACCGGTGTGCTGGCGGAAACAGCTATAGAACGCCGAGAGCGAATTGAAGCCGGCGGCAAACGCCAGATCGTCGATACGCAGTGGCGGCGCGGCGTTTTCCAGCGCGGCGAGCACATGCTGCAAGCGCGCCTGGTTAACGTAGCGGTAGAAACTCTGGCCCAGCACCTGGTTCAGCAGATAGGACATCTGATTGCGGCTGTACCCGCACGCCTTCGCCACCCGTTGCAGGTCGAGCTCCGGGTCCAGATAGGGTTGCTGGCGCTGGAAATACTGTTGCAGGTCTTGCGCCATGAAACTCAGCTGACGCGGCGACAACCCGAGCCGACTGACGGCCGGGCGCGCACTGTTTGCGGTTTTGCTGACGGGCTGCTCATGCACCAGCGAGGCGTACTCGTTAACCCGCCAGATCAGACCGTCACGGACAGTAATCGCCTCGCTGGCCCGAAATGACACCAACCCTTCACCGCCGCGCAGGGTAATGCGGTACTGAATGAACGCGGTGTTGCCGTCCAGACGGATGCGGTCCGAGTGTTCCAGCGCTTCATCCGGATCGCGCGGCATGCTGCTGCGCACGTACTCGCGCAATTCGTCCAGCCCCATCACGCGGTTCTGGAAGAAGTCGCTGTACTGGATGTCCGGGTGATACAGCGCCATGACACCGTCCAGGTCGCGGTGCTTCCAGCGCAGGTGATAGCGCATGACCGTTTCGCTCGTGGCCTGGGTTTGCAGCGGGCCATCATCATCGGCATGCATAAAGGACTCGACGAGAAAAAGGCGAGCTTGCCGAAATTCCGCACCGGCTTCAATGAGCAAGCAGTACCGGCCTTTTGCTGAAAGGTCACAGCGCTTTGACCCGAATCAAAAAAAAGCAACCAATTGCCAATCGGCCTGAAAAATCCACATTATTTTCACATGCGGATGCTACTTTTAAAGACAGTCAACGGTTGAGCCAATGAAGGCTCTTCCCTCCTAACATGAGCTAATGGAAGCGCTCGATGAATCAGGCGGGCAACATATGAATAAAGGGTTCAGTAAAGTCACCTTTCCAAACGCCTGCCAGCTGATGCGCTGGCATTTTCATCCCATGGGTTTTGAGGCGAGCATGGACGCACCGGGCAGCATGATTGCCCGTCTTTTTGACCGTGCCACGGGCGAGACCATGATCGCCATTGCCGGCATTCCATGCGCCACTGTCATGAACGCAGCGGACGTAGAACGAATCATTGAAGCGGTGGAGGATGAGCTTGAGTCTTTCATTCCTCCGGTGGCCCTCAAGAGTTATGCCTGAAGGTTGAAGCGCAATTGCCCTAATAAAAAGCCCACATCTTGTGGGCTTTTTTGTGAGTACGGGTTTACGCCGATGTCTTGCTCCGGTGATCGGCAAAAAACGCCTTGCCCTTACCGATCCGGTCGGAGGCCTTGGGCATGTTCGCCGCCTGGGTGTCCTGGCCATCGACATACCAGTAGCAATGGCTGACCGCGCGGGTGATGCCGACATAGGCCAGCCGCAGAATTTCGTCTTTTTGCGCATTATCGTAAGCTTCGTTGTCGCCAGCCTTGCCCAGACCCGCCATGCGGTAAACCTGATTCTTGTAGGGCGAGCTGGTCAGGTGTTGGCAGTCTCCCAGCAAAAACACAGCGTCGGCCTGAAGGCCCTTGGCGCTGTGATAGGTCAACTGCTTCAGTCGTCGCGATTCGTACGGCAAGCTAGAATCCACATTAACTACAGACTGAATATGCTCTTCTATCAATGACTTATCGCTGCTTTTTCGATAAAGCATCAAGATTGTATCGCCCTGCCTGTAGTGTTCCATCAACCGCTTGGCCAAGCCTTGATCATCGCGATCGAGCACGTTGACTGGCAGCAATGCCTTCGACTCGCCACTGGCCTTGGCCTTCTTGCCGGCGATGGCCGGTGCGGCGCGCACGATGTGTTCGGCGGCATCGATGATGTGTTGATGGCTGCGATAGTTGTCGCTGAGCATGACCTTGGTCGTGCTCGGCGAAGGGAACTCCTTGTTGAACTCCATGAAATACGTCGGCGAACTGCCGCGCCATCCATAAATGGACTGCCAGTCATCGCCCACGCACAGCAGCGACGAACGCTGAGCGCCGCGCCCCACGTGCATGGCCGGGCCGCGACTGCGAATCTCGGCGAGGCTGGCACGAATCCAGGAGACAATCTGCGGCGATACGTCCTGAAACTCGTCGATCATCAGGTGCGACAGCGGTCGCAGCAGCTCATCGCTCAACAGCTTCTGGTTTTCTGGGGAATGCTCGCTGAACAAGGCGAACATGCGGTTGTAGGTCATCACCGGGGGCTTCTGATCCAGCAGATGATCTTCCAGGGCTCGCCAGAACAGGCTCAAGGCCTCGAAGAAAAACCGGTCTGGGTCGTCCTTGGCGAAGCTCATCTGGCCCACGGCATTCGGGACATCCAGGCCAAGGTTTTCGATGAACCCGGCCGCCGCGACAAAACAGTCCAGCAACGGCGCGGAACCGAGCTCGCCCTTGACCTTGTAATCGAACCCCGGCCCGGCGCTGGCATCGCCCGCAAGGGAGGCCAAAACACGCTTTGAAGTTTCATAACTATCTAGCCATATCAGAGGCTTACGACAGAAAGCTTGAAACAGGGTTCGCTTTACCGCCCATTCTGCACGGACGCTGAGCTTGGCATTCGGGCGGCTGACCTGCGGGTTTTCCCGAGGATCGAAACCCAGCACGACCCACGCGTCCAGGCTCGGAATGTAGCCATGGCAATGGAAGGTCGAGCCATTGATATCAAACGACTGGCGATTGGGCTCGATGCCTTTGATGGGCCAGGCACCCGCGCGAAACCACAGATCTTCAATCAAGTCGCACAGTTCTTCATCACGCTTGGCGGCCAGCTCAGTCACGGCCATGCGCTTTTGCACGTCCGGGTGATCGCGCTCCAGCTCCTTGAGCTGCAAGGCATGGCGCGACAAAGGTTTGATCAGTTCGCGAAAGCGCTCATCACGCGTGTGCAGGTTGTGATAGCAGGCGTTGAGCTGCTGACGCTGGGCGTCGTTGATGCGCAAGTCGAAAGGATTGCTATCGGCCTCCTCATCAGCGCCTTGCACACGGTTGCTGAGGTTTTCAAACGCTTGCAGCCGCTCGAAGCCCGGCAGGCTGCGCACCATGGGCAGGATTCGCGAATGGAAGGTGCGCACCAGGTCCCGCGCTTCCTTGAAACCGAGCGGCCGCCCCCAGAGCGCAAACATCTCGATCAGTTTGTTGATGAAGTCCTTGCGCGACTCCCGTGTAAAGGTCACGACGGTCATTGAGCTCAGCTCGAAACCCAGATAGTGGGTCAGCAGCAAAATACGCAGCACCAGGGTGGTCGACTTGCCCGCCCCCGCGCCGGCGATGACCGACGTCGATGGCGTATCGCTGAAGATCATTTTCCACTGCGCGGCGCTGGGTTGCGCGTGCGGCGCGAGCAAACGAGCGACATCGGCCTTCATGCGCTTTTTCAGCTCTGCGCTCAATGGCAGGCGCCAGTCGTCGAACAGGTTGTCATCGACGTTGGGGGGCCGGTGTTCGGTGGAGCGCGAGTCACGAATCAGCAACACCTGCCGACCTTCCTCCAACCCTTCGAGCTTGCCTTCCTTATAGCCGTAATCCACTCCAGCGCTGTGACCGCTGCGAAAACCGTCGGCCTGGCCATGCAGCCACGACGCCCGATGTTGTGCACGCAGACGCGTCAGCCCGTGGCCAAAGAATCGGGCGGCCAGGCGCTTGAGCAGCGGCATCTCGGCCAAGGGACGAAGTTCAGGAGGAAGATCGGGGGTGTGTTGCGGCACGCGGGCTGACTCCAGGGTGTGAGGCTGTTGAGGGCTATGGTGTCTGCATTTGCCGTTCAGTTCTAGTGAAATGCTTACAGGTCATTGGCTTATGCGATGAAGTGAAGGCTGGATGAGAATGTTTCGAGGTGATTTGATATCAATTTATTCGATTGTATTGAGGCATTTTTTACGCTTTTTATCGATCAGTGCCTGATAGATGATGCTCGCCATTCACCACCCCTTTCAGGAGACGATCATGCTCGAACTCAGACCCTTCAACTCCCTGGGCGGCGCCCACCATGGCTGGCTGGATGCTCATCACCACTTTTCGTTCGCCGAATACTACGACCCTAAACGTATGAACTGGGGCAACCTTCGGGTGTGGAACGACGACGTGATCGCCTCGGGTACCGGTTTCCCGAAACACCCGCACCGGGACATGGAAATCATCACGTATGTCCGTGAAGGTGCGATTACCCACGAGGACAACCTCGGTAACAAGGGCCGCACCGAAGCAGGCGATGTGCAAGTCATGAGCGCCGGCACCGGGATCGCTCACAGTGAGTACAACCTGGAAGCGACTGAAACCAGGATCTTCCAGATCTGGATCATCCCGAACGAAACAGGCCTGGCACCGTCCTGGGGCGCAAAACCGTTCCCTAAAGGCCAGCGCGAAGGCTTCGTGACCCTGGCCAGCGGCAAGGCCGGCGACGATCAAAGCCTGCGGATCCGTGCGGATGCGCGCCTGGTTGCGGCGAACCTGAAGGCTGGCGAGTCTGCGGAGTATCGTCTGGACAATGGCCGCCGTGCTTACCTGGTTCCGGCGACGGGCGTGATTGAAGTCAATGGCTTGCGAGCACAAGCTCGAGATGGTGTTGCGGTGGCTGATGAGCAGGTGTTGCGCGTGACGGCCATTGAAGACAGTGAGATTGTTTTGGTGGACCTGGCTTGATTGGGTAAATGCAGGGCAAAAAAAGGGGCGACTGTCATAGTCGCCCCTTTTTTTTTGCCGATGGCTTTACTGACGCCTTCGCGGGCAAGTCGGGTCGCCGCACCGCTCGTTCCTACAGGTTTACGCCAACCACATTGAACCGTACGACATCGTTCTTGTAGGAGCGAGCGGTGCGGCGACCCGACTTGCCCGCGAAGGGGCCCTCACTTATTTCGCAGAAATCGCGCCATCCACCAATGTTTGAGCTTCAGCAACCAACTGCTTGAGGTGTTCGTCACTGACGAAACTCTCGGCGTAGATCTTGTAGATGTCTTCGGTACCCGACGGACGCGCCGCGAACCAGCCGTTTTCGGTCATGACTTTCAAACCACCGATCGCCTGGTCATTACCCGGCGCGTGGCTGAGGATGCTCTGGATCGCTTCGCCCGCAAGCTGGGTCGACGTGACCTGCTCCGGTGACAACTTGCTCAGCAAGGCTTTCTGTTGCGGATTGGCCTTGGCATCGACCCGCACCGAGAACGGTTCACCCAGTTCATCGGTCAACGCGCGATACGCCTGGCTCGGGTCGCGACCAGTGCGGGCGGTCATTTCCGCAGCCAGCAGGGCCGGGATCAAACCGTCCTTGTCAGTGCTCCACACGCCACCGTCCTTGCGCAGGAACGAGGCGCCGGCGCTTTCTTCGCCGCCAAAACCCAGCGAGCCATCGAACAGACCGTCCGCAAACCATTTGAAACCGACCGGCACTTCGTACAAGCGACGGCCCAAACGCTTGGCCACGCGATCGATCAAGCCACTGCTGACCACGGTTTTACCCACGGCTGCATCGGCGCGCCATTGCGGGCGGTTCTGGAACAGGTAGTCGATGGACACTGCCAGATAGCTGTTCGGCGCGAGCAAACCACCGGACGGCGTCACGATGCCATGGCGATCGTGATCCGGGTCGCAGGCGAACGCGACGTCAAAACGCTCTTTCAGGCCGATCAGGCCTTGCATGGCGTGGCTGGACGAAGGGTCCATGCGGATCTGGCCATCCCAGTCGACCGTCATGAAGCGGAAGGTCGGATCGACCTGCGTGTTCACCACGTCCAGATCCAGCTTGTAATGCTCGGCAATCGCCGACCAGTAACGCACCCCTGCGCCGCCCAGCGGATCGACGCCCAGACGGAGTTTGGCGTCGCGGATGGCGTCAAAGTCGATCACGTTGATCAGGTCGGCGACATAGGTGTTGAGGTAATCGTGACGGTGCGTGGTGCTGGCCTTCAGCGCCTGCTCGTAGCTGATGCGCTTGACGCCGGCGAGCTTGTTGCCCAGCAGCTCGTTGGCCTTGGCTTCGATCCACTTGGTGATGTGGGTGTCGGCCGGGCCACCGTTGGTGGGGTTGTATTTGTAGCCACCGCTTTGCGGCGGGTTATGGGACGGCGTGATGACGATGCCGTCTGCCAGGCCCGAGGTGCGGCCACGGTTGTAGCAGAGAATCGCGTGGGAAATCGCTGGTGTCGGGGTGTACTCGTCACCCTCGGCAATCATCACCGTCACGCCGTTGGCGGCCAGCACTTCGAGGGCGCTGGCGCCCGCCGGGGTCGACAGCGCGTGGGTGTCGATGCCGACGAACAGCGGACCATCGATGCCCTGGGCTTCGCGGTACAGGCAGATCGCCTGGCTGATCGCCAGAACGTGCCATTCGTTGAAACTCAAGTCGAACGAGCTACCTCGGTGCCCGGACGTGCCGAAAGCGACACGCTGGGTGGAGATCGCGGCATCGGGCTGGCCGGTGTAATAAGCCGTTACCAGTCGCGGGATGTCGACCAACAACTCTGCCGGTGCCGGTTTGCCCGCAAAAGGACTGAGTGTCATGCAAAACCTCTGAATAGAGTGGTTCAGGAATAGGGACGCAGTTTACTGGCAGTTTGACCGCAACGCGATGGGATCGATCCACGGACGCAAAGGATGTTTTGCGAACATGCTCAGTCTACCGATTCCAGGCGCAAGGCATCGCCGAGCAGGCTCAGTGCAGCGGCCAGATCATGATCACCGCCAAAGCTATGACTGAGGCGCAAGTGTTGCGTGTGCAGGCCCTGCAAACTGAACAGCTCGCCCGGCGCAATCACCACCTGATGCTTGAGCAGGCGCTGAAACACCCGCCGCACATCAACCTGACGCAGGGAGCGCACCCAAATCGTTGCCCCACCCTGAGGCTCGACAAAATGCAAGGCATCGCCCAGGCGCTCCTGCAACAACTGCGTCATCTGCACCTTGCGGTCCTTGAGCAACCTGCGCAGCACATGAAGGTGCTGGTCGATCCGTCCGTTACCGTACAAACGGGCGATGGCTTTCTGGCGAATCGGCGACAGGCGAAAGGCACGCAGTAAAAAGTGCCGCTGCAATTCGGCGCTGAAATGCCGTGACAACAGAAAGCCGTAGGGCGCTTCCGGGCCGATGATTTTCTCGAACGTGGAAAACACGATCAGCCGGTCAGGGTCGAGCAGATCACGAAACCGCAAGCCGCCCGGTTCGAATTCGAGTTCGCCGTAGCAATCGTTTTCCAGCACCCAGCTGCCATGCCGTTCGAGGAGCTGCGCAATAGCTCGTCGGTTGTCGTCATCTGCGAGGCTGCCTTGCGGCATGTTCAAAGCGGATGACAGCACGACCAACCGCACCGGGTAGGTCTCCAGCAGCTTCTTGAGCTGTTCGACGTCTAGCCCGCCATCGGTTTGCAGCGGCAATTCGATCACCTGGACATCGGCGGCCTGGAGCAAGCGCAGAATCGCCCAGTCACACGGAGACTCAAGGACCACCGCAGCGTCTTTGAGGCTCAACACGGCGATCAGTATTTCCAGGACACCGCGCAAGTCGGCGCCAATGTAAACGTCATCGGCATGCCAGCAGCGTACCGGCGTTGTGGTGTAACGCGCGGCCAGGGCGGTACGCAGTTCCAGTTCGCCACAGGGCTGCGAAGGCGGTTGCGGCTGGCGCGGATACTGGCGCAGCAGTTCCCGTTCCAGCAGCAATAACGGACTGTCGAGGGGCTGCAACAATGCCGGTTCGTCGGCGCTCAACACCAGCATGCCCGGGCACCTGGCACTGAAATAAACGCTTTCGAGCAGGTCATTGCCATTGCCGGGCGCATTGATGGCGGACACCGGCAACGCGTAATAGCCGGATTTGGCGACCGAATACACGCGCCCTTCTTTCTCCAGCAACGAATACGCGTACTGAATCGTCGAGATCGACACGCTCAAACGATCCGCCAACTGACGCAACGACGGCAGGCGCACGCGCGTGTCGCTGACTGGCTCATTGATCAGGTGCGTCAGGTATCGGTACACCGCCTGATAAGCAAAGTCAGTCTCGCGTGGTCCTTTCAATGTCCCGCTGACCCTTCACCCGCCACCGCGGCATCATCGCCAAAGTTGGCGCCTTCCGATGGCAGGTCCACGCCATCAGCATCCGGGTCAGCCACCCTGCCCTCGGCCCCTGGCACCGGCCCCATCCGGTAAAGTGTGCCGAGCAGGCCGACGGGCAGCCCGCTGACGTCGACCATCCATTGCAGAATCTGCTCCGACACCGGATTGCCCTGCATTGCCCGGTGCAAATCAGGCATCGCCACCAGCATTCCGGGATGACACTGACGCAGAAAGCGCTCAAGGGCAGCACCGTTTTCGACAAAGGGTGCGAAGAGCAGGCACACCAGCTGAGCCTCGGTCAAACCGAGGTTTTTTTGCGCCTCGGCCGCGGCCAGCCCACGCTGCTCGGACAGCCTCGCCGGGTTACCGAAGACCGCCACTGCCTGCTCGCACAAACGCTCCGGCAGTCGCTTGCGGCGCATCATCACCAACGCCCGTTGCAAGTATTCGGCGACACCCGCCTCATAGCTGCGACCGTGCACAAAGCACGCTTGCAGCCCTCGCACGTGTGCGGATATCGAAAGGCTGACGAATTCGTTGTCGCTGATCTGAGCCGCCAGTTCGTCAGGTTGAAAACCGAGAAATTCGGTGAGCAGCGGCCAGCGCTCTTCGAGGTTGCTGACCAGCATGTCTTGAATGTCGATGAACGTGGTACGGCGACAGGCCTCGAAGCGCTCGGCCGGCCGCCATGCCGCCTGCCCCTTTTCGGCATAAAACGCGCGATAGCAGTCACTGCCGATCTCATCGAGCAAGGCGAACAGTTCATCGAAGCCTGTTTCAACCGGACTTGAGGTCTTGAGCCCGGCCTTGGCCGCCGCCCGCTTCAAGCCTTCGAGAAACTGCTTTTGCTGACGTGACGTGTCACTGCTGACCAAGGCATCGACGCCACCGTCCCAACGCGCGATCTGCCCATAGAACTCGCCGGTCGCCAGATAGCCGTCGTCCCACAGATCGATTGGCCCGTTCCAGGTTCGACGGTGGCCCACCATCAGCACATTGAGCCGATTGGCTTCTCGACCGGCATCGGAGATCGGTGCCGGGTGGCTGAACGGCAACACTTCGCGGTTATCCACCATCAGCACTTCGACCCGTGGATCGTCGTAGAGAAACAACGAACTGTAGCTGCGATGGATGTTTTCCTGGGCCATCGAGCTGGCACCGTTCATTCGCAGGGAGGCCACGCGCAACTGGAACGTGGCTGGCGCCCGACCGGCAATGCTCAGTTGTGCGGCGCGCAGCAGCGCCAGGGTGTAGCAACTGTCCCGCGAGCCGGACTGGATCGCCAGCACCTTGTAATCGCCAATGCGCTCCATGCCCCCCGCGGCGACCACCAGACGCTGGATCATCAGTTGCAATGCCGTGCGTTCGGCCCGAGAGAAAAAACTCAGCAAGCGTTGCAGCATTTGCTGATAGACATAGTTCATCGCCTGATCATGGATATGGGTCATCTTTATTTACCTGATGCTCGTAAGTTCAGTACTGCATAAACAGCGATATGCGCTGCACAGCGGATTGTCTGACATGGATGAAGTGCTGGACATCATTGTCAAAGGCTAGCACTTATACTTTTGGTAATTATTTGAAATAGTTGATCGCCGACGCTGCATGCGCCGAAGCCGGATGGCGCAAAAGCCCCGTACCACCGGCATCTGGCGACTTAACAGAACATCCTAGGAAATGTCCGACAACGTCCCACATATAGGTAGTACAAGAAATAAAGATAGAAGCCGCACATGTCTTTTTGAAAGCTGCGCAAAGAATTACTGTTGGTCGGATATCTATTAACAATGTGCGTTGAAAAGTATCAGCCTGACACCCAGACATGACTCATTCCTTGAGATGAAAGTAATCATTCAATTATCAAGGCTTAGATGCTGATTAGAAGATACAGATCGAGAGCAAAAACCAGTTCAGTTGCTGAACTGACCCATCGACAGATCGATGAGACGTCTCAATGTTTTGCGAGGGGCAATAAAAAAGTCCGTGCAGGCACGGACTTTTTCAGGGGCTGTTACGCAGGTTCGACCTGAAGGGCGACCCGCTCGCGGCATGGGCATTCATCCATGTAGCGGTGTGCTTCGACAAACTCGGAAAACGGGAAGACCCGAGTCTTGAGCGGCAGCAGTACACGATCGGCGGTCATCTGGTTGATGTCGCGCAAGGCTCGTTGCAGTGCAACCTGATCCTGAATGATGCCCAACTCCGGCTTGCCGGTGAAATTGCCGATGCAGTGTACAAAGAACTGAATGTTCTTCTGGAACGCTGCGCAGGCCGGGAATGGCGTCTGGTTACCCCCTTGCAGGCCATACAGCACCAGGCTGCCGCGAGGCGCGAGCACATCGCCGAGCAGCGACATCTGCGGGCCGCCCAGGCCATCGAACACCACATCGACACCGCGGTTATCGGTGATCTTGTTGATCCGCATGAGCAGATCTTCTTCCTCGGTGACGATGACTTTCTCGGCACCCAGCGACAGCAGGTATTCACGCTCTTCGGCCGTTTTCGTGGCGGCAATCACCCGTACACCCAAGGCTTTACCCAATTGGACGAATGAAGGCCCGGCGCAGTGGCTCGCGTCAGTCACCAGGGCAAATTGCCCAGGCTTGACCCGTGCCAGATCGGCATAACCAAAGTAAGCAATCAACAGCGGCGTGTAATGCACCGCCGCTTCAATCGGGCTCAGCACGTCCGGATAACGGGTCAGTGCCGAGCGCGGCAGAACGATTTGCTCGCCATAGACGGGATAGTCGTTCGGACTTTCAGCCGGGAAACTGGCGACCTTGTCGCCAACTGCCAGGTCATCGACGCCATCGCCAACCGCCGTCACGACGCCGGACATTTCATGACCAAGGCCTGAAGGCAAGCGAGCATGGGAGGACGCCAGGTTCTGGCGCCAGAGTATGTCGTACCAGCTGATGCCAATCGCCTCGACGCGCACCTGCACTTCGCCCGGTGCAGGGAGAGCGGCCGCATGCTCTTCGCATTTGAGCACCTCGGCTGGACCAAACTTGTGAAAACGGATCGTGCGGGACATCGCAAACCTCGTCAAAGAAACCTCTAATGCCCTGAACTCTATCTGGGCTTTCTACCCAAGACTATCAGTGGCTATTAATAGTCGACATGCCTGTCATTGATTCCGCAGCGCCGGCGACATCTTCAAATGTCGTAAGAAACCGAAGCAGCCTTTGTAGGAAAACTGAATTACTCGGTGCAGAGTAGCAGCCTTTCCCCGTAATATTCATGCCGGCCATTGTTCTCATATGGCTGCTCCCGTCAAGCTTGATGACTCTGCCAGGACTCCAGATGAATCGTAATGACCTGCGTCGTGTCGACCTGAACCTGTTGATCGTTTTCGAAACACTGATGCACGAACGCAGTGTGACCCGCGCTGCGGAGAAATTGTTCCTCGGCCAGCCGGCGATCAGTGCGGCGCTCTCGCGCCTGCGCGGGCTGTTCGATGATCCATTGTTCGTGCGAACCGGGCGCAGCATGGAACCGTCCGCGCGGGCGGTGGAGATCTTCGCCCTGCTCTCCCCGGCCCTGGATTCGATTTCCACGGCTGTCAGCCGCGCAGCAGAGTTCGACCCGGCGACCAGTACGGCGGTGTTCCGCATCGGCCTGTCGGACGATGTCGAGTTCGCGTTGCTGCCAATGCTGCTCAAGCGCCTGCGCGCCGAATCGCCCGGGATTGTGCTGGTGGTGCGGCGGGCCAACTACATCCTGATGCCGAGCCTGCTGGCCTCGGGCGAGATTTCAATCGGCGTCAGCTACACCGCCGACCTGCCGGCCAACGCCAAGCGTAAAGTGCTGCGCCGCAGCATGCCCAAACTGTTGCGTGCCGATACAGTGCCGGGCCCGTTGAGCCTGGATGATTTCTGCGCCCGCCCCCATGCGCTGGTGTCGTTCGCCGGTGACTTGAGCGGCTTTATAGATGAAGAGCTGGAAAAGCTCGGGCGCAAACGTCACGTGGTACTCGCGGTGCCGCAGTTCAACGGGCTCAGCACGCTCCTCAGCGGGACGGATATCGTCGCGACGGTGCCGGATTACACGGCTGACGCGTTGACGGCAGCAGGCGGTGTGCGGGCGGAAGATCCGCCGTTGCCGGTGCGCAGTTTTGAATTGCACATGGCGTGGCGTGGCTCGCAGGACAATGATCCGGGTGAGCGCTGGTTAAGGTCGCGGATTCAGATGTTCTTCGGGGATCCGGATAGTCTGGCCTGATTCTGATCTTCTGTTGGCGCCGATGGCCTCTTCGCGGGCAAGCCTCGCTCCTACAGGAGTATGCGATCAACTGTAGGAGCGAGGCTTGCCCGCGAAGGGAGCAACTCGGTCTCACGCCGATTCCTTGCATTCCCCGCAACACAGAATTGCCGTCAAACACATTGATCGCGTTCCAACCCGAGGTGCATGCTAGAGGGCTCGCCCGGCGCTTATATCATTCCGAATGATAGTTACCTTCGCTTCATTCGATTCGTGCGATACCACCCCCGCCGAGCATCATCCGCCCATCTCAATACATTGGCGGATGCATCCATGGAACAGTCACTCAAACATTTGCGCTTCCCGTTGGCCCTGCTGGCCGTAGTGGTGATGAGCGCTTGCGGCAAGGCTCCGGAGTCTGCCGCGACCATGCCTGCGGCGAAAGTCAGTGTCGCCAAGGTGCTGGAACAACCGGTCAATGAGTGGGACGAATTCACCGGGCGCCTTGAAGCGCCGGAAACGGTAGAGATTCGTCCACGGGTCTCCGGTCAGATCGATGACGTTGCCTTCACCGAAGGCGCGCTGGTCAAGAAAGGCGACTTGCTGTTCCAGATCGATCCGCGTCCCTTCCAGGCCGAAGTCCGCCGTCTCGAAGCGCTGGTCGCTCAGTCGCGCGCCAATGCGACCCGCAGCGAAAACGAAGCCCAGCGCGGTGAGCGTCTGCGTACCAGCAACGCGATTTCCGCCGAGCTGGCCGATTCGCGCACGAGTGCCGCACAAGAAGCCCGCGCTGCAGTCGGTGCCCTTCAGGCACAACTGGACCTGGCGAAACTGAACCTGAGCTTCACCCGCGTCACCGCACCGATCAGCGGCCGTGTCAGCCGTGCCGAAATCACCGCCGGCAACCTGGTGACCGCCGATACCACTGCGCTGACCAGCGTCGTGTCTACCGACAAGGTCTACGCCTACTTCGACGCTGACGAGCGTGTGTTCCTCAAATACACCCAACTCGCTCGCCAGGGCAAACGTGGTGCAACCACTCCCGTTTACCTCGGCCTGTCCAACGAAGACGGCAACCCGCACCAGGGCGTGATGAACTTCGTCGACAACCAGGTCAACCCGAAAACCGGCACCATCCGTGGCCGCGCCGTGTTCGACAACAGCGACGGCGCTTACACCCCGGGCCTTTATGCGCGTCTGAAACTGGTCGGCAGCGGCACCTACTCCGCCGTTTTGATCAACGATGAAGCGGTCGGTACCGACCTCGGTAAAAAGTTCGTGCTGGTGATGGATGCCGACAACAAAACCGCCTACCGCGCGGTCGAGCTGGGTCCGAAAATCGAAGGGCTGCGCATCGTGCGCAACGGCCTGAACAAGGACGACACGATCATCGTCAAGGGCCTGCAACGGGTACGTCCCGGTTCGCCAGTCACCCCTGAAGTGATCCCGATGGCCAGCGAGCAAACCCTCGCGGCACTCGCACAACAACGACAAGCGCTGGAAGCCAGCAACCTGCCCCAAGTCGCACCTGCCAAGGTCGCGCCGGGTTCGGTTGTGAAACTGGCTGCTGCAACCCCACGCGGTTAAGGGATAACGACTCCGATGAATTTTTCCCAATTCTTCATTTCAAGGCCGATCTTTGCAGCGGTGCTGTCGCTGCTGATCCTGATCGCCGGTGCCATCTCGCTGTTCCAGTTGCCGATCAGCGAATACCCGGAAGTCGTGCCGCCGACCGTTGTGGTCCGTGCCAACTTCCCGGGCGCCAACCCAAAAGTCATCGGTGAAACCGTGGCCGCTCCTCTGGAGCAAGCCATCACCGGCGTCGAGAACATGTTGTACATGTCCTCGCAGTCCACCGCTGACGGCAAGATCACCCTGACCATCACCTTCGCGCTGGGCACCGACCTGGACAACGCCCAGGTGCAGGTGCAGAACCGCGTGACCCGGACCGAGCCGAAACTTCCAGAAGAAGTGACGCGCATTGGTATCACCGTGGACAAGGCATCGCCCGACCTGACCATGGTCGTGCACTTGACCTCGCCGGACAAACGCTACGACATGCTCTACCTGTCCAACTACGCCTTGCTCAACATCAAGGATGAGCTGGCGCGTCTGGGCGGTGTCGGTGATGTGCAGCTGTTTGGTATGGGCGACTACTCGCTGCGGGTATGGCTCGATCCGAACAAGACCGCTTCGCGCAATCTGACCGCGACCGATGTCGTAACCGCGATCCGCGAACAAAACCGTCAAGTCGCTGCCGGTGCCTTGGGTGCCCCGCCTGCGCCGAATGCCACCGCGTTCCAGCTGTCGGTCAACACTCAGGGTCGTCTGGTTTCCGAAGAAGAGTTCGAGAACATCATCATTCGCTCCGGCGACAACGGTGAAATCACCCGTCTGAAAGACATCGCGCGCGTCGAGCTGGGTTCCAGCCAATACGCCCTGCGTTCCTTGCTGAACAACCAGCCGGCGGTGGCGATCCCGATCTTCCAGCGTCCAGGTTCCAACGCGATCGAAATCTCCAACGAAGTGCGCGACAAGATGGCGGAGCTGAAGAAGAGCTTCCCGGAAGGCATGGATTTCAGCATCGTTTATGACCCGACGATCTTCGTGCGCGGTTCCATCGAAGCGGTGGTACACACCCTCTTCGAAGCACTGATCCTCGTGGTTCTGGTCGTGATCCTGTTCCTGCAAACCTGGCGTGCCTCGATCATTCCGTTGGTGGCGGTTCCGGTTTCGCTGATCGGTACGTTTGCAGTGATGCACTTGTTCGGCTTCTCGCTGAACGCCTTGTCATTGTTCGGCCTGGTATTGGCCATCGGTATCGTGGTGGACGACGCCATCGTGGTGGTGGAAAACGTCGAGCGAAACATCGGACTCGGGCTGACGCCGGTCGAAGCGACCAAGCGCGCTATGCGTGAAGTAACGGGCCCGATCATCGCCACGGCGCTGGTGCTGTGTGCGGTGTTTATCCCGGCGGCGTTTATCTCCGGGTTGACCGGGCAGTTCTACAAACAGTTCGCCCTGACTATCGCGATCTCGACAGTGATCTCGGCCTTCAACTCGCTGACCCTGTCGCCGGCACTGGCCGCCGTGTTGCTCAAAAGCCACGACGCGCCGAAAGACCGTTTCTCCAAGGTGCTGGACAAGATCTTCGGTGGCTGGCTGTTCCGTCCGTTCAACCGCTTCTTTGACAAAGCCAGCCACAGTTATGTCGGCACCGTCGGCCGGGTTATCCGCAGCAGCGGTATTGCCCTGCTGTTGTATGCAGGCTTGATGGTACTGACGTTCTTCGGTTTCTCCAGTACCCCGACCGGTTTCGTACCTGGCCAGGACAAGCAATACCTGGTGGCCTTCGCGCAATTGCCGGACGCATCGAGTCTGGACCGTACCGAAGACGTGATCAAACGCATGTCCGACCTGGCCCTGAAACAGCCTGGTGTAGAAAGTGCGGTAGCGTTCCCGGGCCTGTCCATCAACGGCTTCACCAACAGCCCTAACGCCGGCATCGTGTTCGTGACCCTGAAACCGTTCGACGAGCGTAAAGACCCGAGCATGTCCGCCGGTGCGATTGCCGGTGCATTGAACGGCCAGTTCGCCGGGATTCAGGAAGCCTACATGGCGATCTTCCCGCCGCCGCCGGTACAAGGCCTTGGCACCATCGGTGGTTTCCGCCTGCAGATCGAAGACCGGGGCAACCTGGGCTACGACGAGCTGTACAAAGAAACCATGAACATCATCACCAAGAGCCACGGTGTGCCGGAACTGGCAGGCCTGTTCACCAGCTACACGGTGAACGTGCCGCAAGTCGATGCTGCCATCGACCGGGAAAAAGCCAAGACTCACGGCGTGGCCGTCAGCGACATCTTCGACACCCTGCAGATTTACCTGGGTTCGCTGTATGCCAACGACTTCAACCGCTTCGGTCGTACCTATCAGGTCAACGTCCAGGCCGAGCAGCAGTTCCGCCTCGAACCGGACCAGATCGGTCAGCTGAAAGTGCGTAACAACAAAGGCGAGATGATCCCGCTGGCGACCTTTATCAAGGTCAGCGACACCTCGGGCCCGGACCGCGTGATGCACTACAACGGCTTCATCACCGCTGAAATCAACGGTGCGGCAGCCCCAGGCTACAGCTCCGGCCAGGCCGAAAAAGCCATCGAGAAATTGCTCAAGGAAGAACTTCCGAACGGCATGACCTACGAATGGACCGACCTGACCTACCAGCAGATTCTGTCCGGCAACACCGCACTGTTCGTGTTCCCGCTCTGCGTATTGCTGGCGTTCCTGGTACTCGCGGCGCAGTACGAAAGCTGGAGCCTGCCACTGGCGGTAATCCTGATCGTACCGATGACCCTGCTGTCGGCCATCACCGGTGTGATTGCTTCGGGAGGCGACAACAACATCTTCACTCAGATCGGCTTGATCGTACTGGTGGGACTTGCCTGCAAGAACGCGATTCTGATCGTCGAGTTTGCCAAGGACAAACAGGAAGAAGGCATGAACCCGCTGGCTGCGGTGCTTGAAGCTTGCCGCCTGCGTCTGCGGCCGATCCTGATGACCTCCTTCGCGTTCATCATGGGTGTGGTGCCACTGGTGTTCTCCAGCGGTGCTGGTGCCGAAATGCGTCACGCCATGGGTGTGGCCGTGTTCTCCGGGATGCTCGGGGTGACCTTCTTCGGTCTGTTGCTGACGCCAGTGTTCTACGTGTTGATTCGTAACTTTGTGGAGCGCGGTGAACAACGCAAAGCGGCCAAGGCCCTGAAACTGGAGGCGCAACAATGAGCCTGAAAGCCTTCCTGCCGAGCCTGCTGGTACTGGCCCTGAGTGCCTGTGCCGTCGGCCCGGACTACAAGACCCCGGCCACCGAACCGGCGAACATCACCACCGCTACCGATGGCGCTGCCGGTCAGAAAAACTTCGACCGCTCGCGTTTCGAAGGCATCTGGTGGCAGCAGTTTGAAGACCCGACCCTCAACCAGTTGGTGACGCAATCGCTGCAAGGCAACCGTGACTTGCGCGTCGCCTTCGCTCGCTGGAAGGCGGCCCGGGCGATCCGCGATGACGTCAGCAATGACGCCATGCCGACCATCACCAGCCGCGTCAGCAGTGATCTGGGCAAAGGCCAGATTCCGGGCGAGACCACCAAACGGGTCAATAGCGAACGCTATGACCTGGGTCTGGACATGGCCTGGGAACTGGACCTGTTTGGTCGCATCCAGCGCAACCTGGAATCCAGCGACGCCGAACAGCAAGCGGCCGAAGCGGATCTGTACCAACTGCAAGTCACCATGATTGCCGAACTGGTGGACGCCTACGGTCAGCTGCGCGGTGCGCAACTGCGGGAAAAAATCGCCCTGGCCAACCTGAACAACCAGCAGGAGTCGCGCAAGATCACCGAAAGCCTGCGCGATGCCGGCGTCGGTGATCAGCTCGATGTGGTCCGCGCCGACGCACGCCTGGCGTCTGTCGAAGCCAGCGTGCCGCAATTGCAGGCCGAACAGGTTCGGCAGAAAAACCGTATCGCCACCTTGTTGGGTGAACGTCCGGACAAACTGACCGTTGACTTGAGCCCGAAAGACTTGCCGGCGATTGCCAAGGCACTGCCGATCGGTAATCCGGGCGAACTGCTGCAACGTCGCCCGGACGTTCTCAGCGCCGAGCGCAAACTGGCTTCGGCCACGGCGCGTATCGGTGTGGCCAAGGCGGACCTGTTCCCGCGGGTCAGCCTCAGCGGCTTCCTCGGCTGGACCGCCGGACGTGGTTCGCAGATCGGTTCCTCGGCGGCCAACGCCTGGGCGCTGGGCCCAAGTATCACTTGGGCGGCGTTTGACCTGGGCAGTGTTCGAGCCCGTATCCGCGGTGCCGACGCGGATGCCGAAGGCGCCTTGGCGACCTACGAGCAACAAGTGCTGCTGGCCCTGGAAGAATCGGAAAACGCCTTCAGTGATTACGGCAAACGCCAGCAACGCCTGATTTCGCTGATTCGTCAGAGTGAATCAAGCCGCGCGGCAGCCGACCTCGCTGAAATTCGCTACCGCGAAGGCACGGCGGACTTCCTTGTCCTGCTCGATGCCCAACGCGAACGTCTAGCGGCGGAAGACACTCAGGCCCAGGCCGAAGTCGATCTTTATCGCGGCATCGTCGCGATCTACAAGGCTCTGGGTGGCGGTTGGCAACCAGAGACGGTCGCCAGCAAGTAACACGTTATAGAGCTCTTTTGGCTGGTCGCAACCAACCACTTTTTTAGCCCTGCGCCTCATTCGGTCGCGGGGCTTTTTTTGGGGGGGCTTAAGGATTACTTCATTTTCAGCCTCAACACAGTCCATTGTAGGAGCCGGCTTGCTGGCGATGGTCTCAAGTGCGCCGCAGTGAAACAATCCGTACGCATTATCGTTAACGACCATCGCCAGCAAGCCGGCTCCTACGGGGGATCAGGGGTGATTTTGGGAGGTGCGGGTTTCCTGCACGGTCACAGTGGCCGTTGTCCCCGCACGCAGTTTGTCCTTGCCGGCATAGTCAGCGTCGATTTTTATCCGCACCGGCACCCGTTGCGCCAGTTTGACCCAGGTGTAACTGGGGTTGATGTTGGCCAGCAGGCGGCCGCCGGGCAGGTTCTCGCGGTCGGCGATGGCGAAGGCAATGCTTTGCACCGTGCCGCCGAAGGTTTCGCCGCTCATCAATTCGATCCTGACCCGATCACCCTCCCCGATTCTCGGCAGCTTGGTTTCTTCGAAATAACCGCTGACATAAAACGAATCGCTGTCCACCAACGCCAACAATGCGCCCCCGGCCGCGGCATAGTCGCCCTGTCGGGTCAGCAGGTTGGTGACGTAACCGCTGACGGGCGCTTCGACCCGGGTACGCTGCAAATCCAGTTCCGCCTGGGTCAAGGCCGCGACGGCCAATTGCACATTGGCCTGCGCCAGCCCCAGGTTGGCCTGGTTACGCAGCAACTCGGCCTGTGCTACCGCCACCTCTGTGCTGGACTTTTCCCATTCTTCGCCCGAAATCGCGAAGCGTTGCTTGAGCGTGCGCCGCCGGCGCTCTTCACTCTGACGCTGGCGCAGCAGCGCTTCGCTGGCGACAATCGCTGCTTCGGATTGGCCGAGAGTGGCCTTCGAAACCTCCACCGAACGCTTGGCATGCTCCACTGCGAGGACGTAGCGAGCCGGGTCGATCTCCAGCAGTAACTGGCCCTTGTCGACATGCTGATTGTCCTGAACCCTCAACGTGACAATGCGCCCCGAGACATCGGCGGACAAGGTCACCACATCAGCCCGCACCCGTGCATCGCGAGTCCAGGGGGCGCGGGTGTAATGCTCCCAGGCGAACCAGCCGAGCACAAAGGCCAGCAGCACCACCGCCACTGTTGTGAGCCGGGCAAGGATCTTCTTCAAGGCATCAGGCTCCCATCACCAGAATCAGCGTCGCGCAAACGCAGGCGTACAACGCACCTTCAAACAAGGCTTCGTGCCAGACGAACCGCAACACACCGAGACGGCGCAAGGTCCAGTCCAGTAGCAGGAAAATCGGCAAGGCCAGCAACAGCGCCTGCGCGATCGGCGGCAAATAGACGCCGCCTACTTCCAGGTCAATGGGCAAGGATGGGGTCTCCTTCCTGTTCGGCGGGTTGAAACCAGGCGCGATATCGCTCCAGAAACGACACCACAATCAATAGCGCCACGCGCATCCTGAAGACCGACCACAGGTGTTCATGAACGTCCAGATGCAAATCGTCCATTTCATCACCCAGGACATGCAGGTTCTCCAGCAACCGTTCAAGGTCGATCCCGGCGCGCCCGGCAATCAATCGCCCTGTCTCGCGGACCGCCGCCAGCAAACGGTTCAATTGATCGGTACTGAGCAACGTGTTGTCTTGCGCCTGTTGCCTGAGCTGATTCAACGCCACGCCCAGTGCCATGCACCCGAGGCTGACTTCAAACAGGTCTCTGGAATGCTTGTCACTGATCGCCGGCAACAACCCCAACATCATGGTCAGGCGGTCGACCATGCGGCTTTCAAACGCAAATTGTTGCTCGTCGGTGGCCGGGGTCTTCAGCAAAGCGTAGACCTGCTGGCAGTTCTCATTGAACAGCCGACGCATCCGCAAAACGGGTCGGAACGGGAAGATCAACGCATAGACACTGAGTGCAAGTGCGGTGGCACTGATATAGGCACCGGCAAACTCGAACCACTGAATCGCGGTGTTTTGCCCGACGCCGACGTTTTGCGGGCCCAGCAACAGCATCGTCGTCAATCCGAGGCCGATGCCGGTGCCCGTGGTTGGCGGGCTCGACAGCCCCACCGCGACGGCATACAGCAACGGAGCGAGCAGCAAGGCCAGCAGCTCGAAGCCATTGATCATCGGAATCAGCAAGAACAGATAGAGCGCCGACACCACCAACGACAGACCCAACCCCCTGGCAAAGCTTTGGCTGGCCAGTAATGGCCGAGGGAAAGTCGCCATCAGCGAACAGAGAATCCCCACCACAATCATCCCGCCCCGAGCCCCGTCCCAACCGGCATCGATCCAGATGAACCCGGCCACCACCAATGCAGTAAAGGCGCGGATTGCGTTCATTGCCGCCAGCGTATAGTCCAGATGCAACGGATTCTCCTGGCCGCGGAATACGCTACTGGCCGCCCGCTCTTCCTGGATTGCGTCACTCAGTTCCAGCATCTGTCCCAGTTGCTCCAGCATCCGGGCCTGCTCCCAACGCAGTGCCCAGGCCAGGGAGCGCAACGTGGCAGGCATCGTCTCGGTGAGTTGTTCAGCCTTGTAGGCCTGATCATCGAAACGCTGTTGCAGCGCCGCGAAATGGTGCCGCGCCTCGCTCGACAGCGAGCGCCCTTGCAGGGCCAGTTGATCGAGGAAGGCCAGCTCTTCGGCGCGCAAACGCTGGATTTCCTCGGGTAATGCCCCTTGCCAACGCTCGGTCAGCAGTTCTCGCTGGTGACGCAGCGCCGTCAGGCGCGAGGTCAGCAACACGAGCTGATTGCCCAGTAACTGCACGAGACCATTGGCGCTGCGTAACCGTGGCGCGTCGAAATACAAATGCCTGCGCACACCTTCAAGCGCACTGATTTCCCCCAGCAGTTGCATCTGCCGACGGTGAAAGTCAGCCTCGCTTTCTTCGGTACGAATGACCGCCGCGGCATGGGTGGCCAGCAGCTTGATGACTTGATCGATTTTGGCGAAATAGTCCCGGGCCACGGTTTCCGGGCGCGCGGTGAGCAGGCTGACCACACACACGCAGGCCACCGCCAACAAGGTTTCGGTGACGCGGGTCACGGCCAACAGGAACGTGCCGTCCTGATCAGGTACTGCCAGCAGTGCCACGACCACCGCCGTGTAGCCGCTCAAGACAAATGCCTGGGAACTGGTGTAGCGCAACAAGGTGCCGCCGGCGGTACACAACGCCAGCCACAAGGCCAGGGTCACGATGAAAGGCAACGGCGCCTGGGGAAAAATGGCCATGATCACCACCGCGACGACGGCCCCGAGTGTGGTGCCGATGACCTGACCGAAACTGCGGGCCAGGGCCATTCCGCCCAATGGTTGACTGACGATGACCACCGCCATGATCGACCACTTGGGTTGGTCGAGGTCGAACAGGAACGCCAGGTACAGCGTCAACAGCCCGGCCGCAATGGTTCTCAAGGCGAACAACACCACCCCTGGGCCAGGGTTGAATATTGCCTTGAAGTATTGAAGCAGCGGTTGCATGGGAACGCTCATCGGGTCATCTCCAGCAAGCGTAGTCACTGCTTCGGCGGCTCGACAGGGTTTCAGTGTCGACAGCACTTGTAGGAAAAATACTGACTATTCGCCGCGCAATGGCCTCAGGGTTTGACTCACAGCCCGGCCTGACCGAAGCTGGCAACCTTGCAAAAGCTTGCCTGCTACCGGATTCCTGCATGCCCCAGTCCCGCCGTTACCTGATCATCAGCCTCTGTGTCCTGTTTGCCATCGGCCTTGCGTGGCTGTTGCTGCGCAGTACAACGCCCGTGGTGCCGGAGGCGATCAAGCGCGGTTTCAGCGAAGCGCTGGCCCAGGCGCGGGCCGGGCAACCGGGCGCAGCGCGGGTTTTGTACCAGCAATTGGGGCGCCCTGACATTTCGCCCAAACGCCGTGTCTGGCTGCATGCCGAACTGCCCAATTATCCCAGCCCGCTCGCCCTGAAACTGGCAGACGCAGACCTGCAACACCCGGCCGTCGAGGTGCGCATCGCTGCGATCAAAAGCATCAGCGGTTTAGTCCCCAGCGGGCAGCGCAGCCTGCTGTTGGGCCCGTTGCTCGATGACAGCGAACAAAGCGTGCGGTTTGCCGCCGTGAACGCATTGCTGGGACTGTCGCCGGACGACCTTGGTTTGTACTTTGGGCCGTTGCAGCAGGCGATCGACGCGTGGGAGCAAGTGCTCACGAGTGCGCCCGACAGCGCGGACAACCAGTACCAATTGGCCCGGCTGCATCTGCACAACGGCGAATTCAAGGCGGCGCAACAGGCGCTGGAGAACACGTTGCGCCTTGCACCTGACAATCTGCCTGCACTGGTGATGCAGATCGAGGTGCTGGACAAACAGGGCCAAGGCGAAGCCGCCCGGCTGCTATTGGCCAAACAATTGAAGGCTCAACCCGATTCCGCCTACCTGCAACATGCCCTGGGGCTCTGGTTGCTGCATCACGGGCAAAGTGAGTTCGCCCTGCTCGGCCTGTCCAAAGCCGTGGAGCTGGAACCGGACAACAAGGATTACCGCTACGACCTCGCCACCACGCTGCATGGCGAACAAGAGCTGGAAGCGGCGCAGAAACAGTTGCAGGAAATCGTCCAGCGCCATCCGGCCGACCGCAAGGCACGGGTGTTGTTGATCAACTACTGGAAAGAAAGCGGGCAACTGCAAAACGTGCAGATTCTGTTGGCGCAACTCGAACAGCTCAATCCGGATGATCCCGCCCTGCAGCAAGGGCTTTGAATCATCGCTGATCTTGTGGTCGCCATCGCCAGCAAGCTGGCTCCTACAGGATCGGGGCAACACGACGCAGCATTGTAGGAGCGAGGCTCGCCCGCGAAGAACGATAACGCGCAGTGTCAGAACTTACGCCATCGCCGGCAAGCCGGCTCCTACAGGTTCCGGGACAACCTGTCGAGCCATACTCAGGACAGCATGTCCTGCATTATTTCCTGCAACACATCCAGATCAAACGGCTTACCCAGAATCGGCGCCGTGCGCGTGATCGGACTGTCGGTCTCGCGGATTTCCTGCGGGTAGCCGCTGATGAAAATCACCTTGAGCTCCGGTCGCAGTTTCACGGCAGGTTCGGCGATCTGCACGCCGGAGATCCCGCCCGGCAGGCGGAAGTCGGTGATCATCATGTCCAGATGCGGCTTGCTCGCCAGAATCTCGAAGGCCTGCTCGCCGTTTTCGGCCTGCAATACCCGGTAACCCTCACCCGACAGGTAGGCCGACAGCACCATCAGGATCGAAGGGTCATCCTCGACGATCAGTACGACATCTTGTGCATCTTCACTCATGGGTAGCCTTTGTTCGGTCAATAGCTGCTGATACGACCGTGAGGTCGATCAGAGGTTGCGTTTAAATGGCTGTTTTCCTACAGCGGCAGACAAACGCGAAACAAGGCGCCTTCGCCAATCCGGCTCTCGACGGTAATGGTACCGCCATGGGCGGTCACAATCTGTTCTGAAATAAACAACCCCAGGCCCAGCCCGGCGACGGCGTGTTTGGCCGAAACCCGTTCGAACTGCTGAAAAATACGCTTCTGGTTTTCTTCACCAATGCCGATCCCCTGATCGCGTACGTCCACCCGCGCCTGACCGCTCTCACTGTACACCTTCACGGTGATCGGGCTCTTCGCGCCGTATCGCAAGGCGTTGGTCAGCAGGTTGGAAATCACCTGCTCTATGCGAAATTCGTCCCAATTGCCCTCCACCGGATGCTCGGCGTCCAGGGTGACCGAGGATTCGGCGGCATCGATCTGCGGGGCGAAATTTTGTAACAAGTTGCGCACCAGCGCCGACAGATCGAAGCGTGTCGGTCGGATCGACAACTTGCCAGTGCGAATGCGCGACACATCGAGCATGTCTTCGATCAGGCGAATCAGGCTTTTGATCTGCCGCTCGTCGCGGTCGACCATCGCGTGCATCTTTTCCAGGGTGAACGCTGCGGCGTTGTCGCGCGCCAGGTGCATCTTGCGCAGCTGGGTTTCGAGGATCAGGCCGTTGAGCGGCGTACGCACTTCGTGGGCGACGATGGACATGAAGTCATCGCGCATGCGCACCGCCTGCTCCAGTTCCTGCTGGGTGCTCTGCAACTGTTTAAGCAGCGCTTCCTGCTCGCGGCGGCTCTGCTCCAGCGCTTCGACCTGCTGCTTCATGGCCTTGCTCTGGCGGAACAGATCGACGAACACGTTGACCTTGCTCTTGACCGCGTGGATATCCAGCGGCTTGTGCAGGAAGTCCACGGCGCCGCTTTCGTAGCCCTTGAACGCATAGTTCAGCTCACGGCCGGCGGCACTGACGAACACAATCGGGATGTTCTTGGTTTTTTCCGTGCCGCGCATCAACTCGGCCAGTTCGAAGCCATTCATGCCAGGCATCTGCACGTCGAGAATGGCCATGGCGAATTCGTGTTGCAGCAGCAGCGACAAGGCTTCGTCGGCGGACAAGGCTTTGTAGACGATGCGGTCTTCGCGTTTGATCAGCGCTTCGAGCGCCAACAGGTTCTCCGGCAGATCGTCGACAATCAGCAGTTTGGCTTGGATGTTACTTAGCATGCTATTCGTTCCAGCTCGACAAGCAGACGGCCGATGTCGTTGATAGGGAGAACATGGTCTGGCTGGTGAACATCCAGCGCCGCCAGGGGCATGGTCGCGACTTGGGCTTCTTTCGGATCCTGGACGATGGTCAGACCACCACGCTGTTTGACTTCGGCCAGACCGCTGGCGCCATCGCGGTTGGCGCCGGTCAACAGCACGGCGGCCAGGGCGGGACCGTAGGCATCCGCCGCCGACGAGAACAGAAAGTCGATGGCGGGCCGCGAATAATGCACGCGGTCTTCCAGGCTCAGGGAAAAGCTGCGGTCCTGCTCCACCGACAAGTGATAGCCCGGCGTGGCGAAATACAGCGTGCCCGCTTCAATCAGCGTCTTGTCATGGGCCTCGACAACGCGCATGGCGACTCTTCGGGAAAACACGTCGGCGAGATGGCTGCGACGCTCGTCCGGCAGGTGCAGCACCACGATGATCGGCAGCACGAAGCCTTCGCGCAGAGGGCTGAGGATGCTCAGCAACGCCTCCACGCCACCGGCCGAAGCCCCGATCACGATAGCCTCCACAGAAGGCAAATCCGCTGCACTGTTCATGATTTACGGTAGATCCGTTCTTGTTTGACCAACGGCTCGAACTGGTTGCCGAAGGCCGAAAAATCCGGGGTTTCCTTGCTGCCCAGCACCAGAAAACCGCGATGACAAAGGGATTCGTGGAACAACCCGAACGCCCTGTCCTGGAGCTTTTTATTGAAGTAAATCAAAACATTACGGCACGAAATTAATTGAGTTTCTGAAAAGACACTGTCGGTCGCCAGGCTGTGGTCGGCGAAGGTCACGTTCTCACACAAACTCTTGTCGAATATCGCGTAGCCATACGCCGCCGTGTAGTAGTCGGCGAATGAACGCTGGCCACCTGCCTGCTGGTAGTTATGAGTGTAGGCCCGGACATTCTCCATGGAGAAAATCCCCTGCTTGGCCTTGTCCAGGGAGCGCGGATTGATGTCGGTGGCATAGATGATGGTGCGATCGAGCAAACCTTCCTCGCGCAGCAGAATCGCCATCGAGTACACCTCTTCTCCGGTGCTGCAACCGGCGATCCAGATCTTGATCGAGGGGTAGGTCTTGAGCAGCGGCACCACTTCCTGGCGAATGGCGAGGAAGTGCGAAGGGTCGCGGAACATCTCGCTGACCGGGATCGTCAGCAATTGCAGCAACTGCATGAACGCGGTTGGATCGTGCAGCACCTTTTCCTGCAGCGCCGAAATGGTCGCGCACTCGAACTGGCTCAACGCATGCTGGACGCGGCGTTTGATCGACGCGCCGGAATAATCACGAAAGTCGTAGCTGTATTTGAGGTAGATCGCCTCGATCAACAACCGCAATTCGATTTCGCTACTTCGCTCCACTGAATAATTGCGTTCCACTAAATGCGTTCCATCTTCGGTAACCACACGCGAATCAGCGAGAACAGGCGATCCAGGTCGATGGGCTTGGCCAGGTAATCGTTGGAGCCGGCCTGCAGGCAACGCTCCTGATCGTCCTTCATGGCCTTGGCCGTCACCGCAATGATCGGCAGCTTGCGCCAGCGCGGGTCCTGACGGATCAGGCTCGTCGCCTCGAAACCGTCCATCTCCGGCATCATCACGTCCATCAACACCAGATCGATGTCCTCCACTTCATTCAGTCTTTCAATCGCCTCACGACCGTTCCGGCCGATGACCACGATTGCGCCCTTTTGCTCCAGCGCGCTGGTGAGGGCGAAGATGTTGCGCACATCGTCGTCCACCAACAGCACTTTGCGACCCTCGAAGACCTTGTCGCGGCTGCGCGCGGTCTTGAGCATCGTCTGCCGTTCATGGGACAACCGCGATTCGACTTTGTGCAAAAAGAGTGTGACCTCATCCAGCAGACGCTCCGGTGAGCGTGCACCCTTGATGATGATCGAGCGCGAATACTTGCGCAGTTCGGTCTCTTCGTCGCGAGTGAGGTTGCGCCCGGTGTAGACGATCACCGGCGGGAACGAACAGATGTCCTCGGTGGACATGCGCTTGAGCAGATCATTGCCCAACATGTCGGGCAGTTTCAGGTCGATGATCATGCAGTCGAAAACGGTGGTGCGCAGCAGGTCCAGCGCATCCTGCGCGAGGCCGACAGCAGTAATCTCGATGTCATCGTCGCCGATCAACCGGGCAATGCTGTCGCGCTGCAAGTCATCGTCTTCCACCAACAGCACGCGTTTGACCTTCTGGGTCAGCTTGGCTTCGAGGCGGGCAAACACGTCCTTGAGTTCTTCACGGGTGGTCGGCTTGACCGCGTAACCAATGGCGCCCATGTGCATCGCGGCTTCGACCCGGTCTTCGACCGAGATGACGTGCACCGGGATGTGTCGGGTTTCGGCGTGTTCCTTCAGGCGCTGCAACACGGTCAGGCCAGAGTGGTCCGGCAGGCGCATGTCCAGCAGGATGGCGTCGGGAATGTATTCCTTCGCCAGGTCATAACCTTCGTCGGCGCCGTGGGCCACCAGGCACTGATAACCCAGTTCGTGGGCCAGATCGTAGAGGATGTGCGCGAAGTTTGACTCATCTTCCACCACCAGAATGCAGCGAGTGGTGAAAGGTGCCTTGCCTCGATCATCGTCGAAACGCGGGATATCGACTTCGGCGATCAGCGGCACCAGGGCAGGTGCCGGTGCTCTCGGCGTCAGCGCAACCGGTGAGGCCTGCATCGGCTCGAGCGGTGTCTCGCCCGGTTCAACGTATTGCTGCGGCAAGACCAGGGTGAACACACTGCCCTGCCCCGGTTCGCTGGTGACGCTGATGGAACCGCCGAGCAGTGCCGCCAGATCGCGGGAAATCGACAGGCCCAGCCCGGTGCCGCCGTAACGGCGATTGGTGGTGCCATCGGCCTGGCGGAACGCTTCGAAAATGCTTTCCTGCTGCTCTTGTGCGATACCGATCCCGGAATCGCGGACGATAAAGGCAATGCCGTCGCCGGGCTGGCTGGCGACGGTCAGGCTGACCGCGCCTTTCTCGGTGAACTTCACCGCGTTGGACAGCAGATTCTTCACCACCTGCTCCAGACGCTGGCGGTCGGTGAAAATCATCATCGGTGCGCCGGGCTGCACATCGACCTGGAAATCCAGCTGCTTGTCCGTCGCCAGTGGCTGGAACATCCCGCGCAAACCGTCCACCAGACGGGCGACGCTGGTGTTTTCCGGACGCATATCCAGCTTGCCGGCCTCGACCTTGGAGATGTCGAGAATGTCGTTGATCAAGTTCAGCAAATCGTTACCGGCCGAATAGATCGACTCGGCGAATTTGACCTGTTCGGCGCTGAGGTTTTCCTGCGGGTTTTCCGCCAGTAACTTGGCCAGGATCAACGAACTGTTCAGCGGCGTGCGCAATTCGTGGGACATGTTGGCGAGGAATTCGGACTTGTACTTGCTAGAGCGCTGCAACTCTTCTGCGCGCTCTTCGAGCTGGGCCTGGGCCTGATTGAGTTCGGTGTTCTTCAGGTCCATGGCATCGCGTTGCTCGGCCAGAGTCAGGGCCTGTTCGGCAAGCTGTTCGTTGGTCTGCTCCAGCTCGACCTGTTGGGTTTCCAGGTGCGCCTGGGATTCCTTGAGAACCCTCGATTGTTCTTCAAGCTCTTCATTGGCGGTCTTGAGTTCTTCCTGCTGGACTTGCAGTTCTTCGTTGAGTTGCTGGGTTTCGGCCAGCACTTCCTGCAAGCGTTGACGATAGCGCGCGGCCTCGATGGAAGTGCCGATGTTGCCGGCAATCAGTTCGAGCAGTTCGATGTCGCGGTCGTTCAACGGGCGCAGGAAGCCGAGTTCGATGACCCCGTTGACCCGATCGTCATCGCTGGTCGGCACCACCAGCACGCTGTGCGGCAAGCCTTCACCAAGGCCGGAACTGACCTTGAAATAGTTGCTTGGCACATTGTCGAGGCGTATCAGCTTCGCCTGTTGCGCCACTTGCCCGACAATCCCTTCGTCGCTGTAAATCTGTTGTTCAAGGGCTTCCTGCTCACGGGAAAAACCGTAAGAGGCAATGCGCTTGAGGCCGCCATGTTCTTCACGTACATAAATAGCCGCCACCGCCGTGCCGAGGTATTGCGCGCAAAACTGCAGAATGTTGCGCCCCAGCAGATTGAGCGACAGTTGCCCCAGCACTTGCTCGGCCAGCTCGGTCTGGCCATTGCGCAGCCAGGCCTGCTGTTCCAGTCGATGAGCACTGGCCTGCTGCGCGGCCAGGTTGGCGCTGTAGCTTTGCGAAAGGTTGAGCAGATCCCGACGGCCAATGTAGGCGAGCAACCCGCTGATGCCGACAATGAACAGCAGATAAAGGCTGATGCTCCAGATCGTGCTGCGGCGCACTTCTTCGTTACGCGTGGCGCGTAACTGCTGCTCCATGTCGATCACGTCTTCGAATTGCTTGCGGATTTCATCGGTCAGGCGTTTGCCGCGTCCGGCCTTGATGACGCTGCGGTAGTCACCGCCCGCATGCTGCAAGTCGATCATGTTCTGCGCGTAAGCCGCCCATTCATTCTGCAGGGCCTGGAGCCGTTGCAGGCGGTCGGTTTGCACCGGGTTGTCCGCCGTCAGTTCGAGCAAGGTCTTGACCGCTACCGCGACTCTCGGCTTGGCGGTTTCGTAGGGTTCAAGAAATCTCTCGTCGCCACTGAGCAGGAAACCGCGCATGCCGGTCTCCAGATCGACGGTCAGCTTGACCGCTTCATTGGCGTTATTGATCACCCGGTCGGTGTGCTGGACCCACTGGATCACCGACAGCAGATAGGTGATCAGCGAGACAAAGAACACCGCGCTGAGCACACCGACACCCAACGGCAGGCTGACGTTGCGGCTCAGGAGTTTACGAAATCGTTGCTCGTCAACCGAAGACGCAGTGGTCATGGGAGGGCCTTGTCGAACTGTTGGAATGCAGGGAGTCTGCCTCAAATCTGCCGCTTTGATCCAATTTTCTGACGTGATTGTGCGCTAAATCCTACATTCAACTGCCCCAGCGCAAAGGAGCGGTTATCCTTGTCCGCCCTGGTACGGCTATTCTTTTTCCAGTGGGGTCGGGAACTTGTCGGGGTCCGTTACTTACTCATGCTAGAGCCCGGCGTTTTTGATCGGCCGGTCACTGCGAATTCAACTGTTGAGAACCCCCATTATGTCCGCTGAAACATCCATCATCCTGGTCGTTGAAGACGACGACATTGTGCGCATGCTGATCGTCGATGTGCTGGAGGAGCTGGAATTCAAGGTTCTGGAGGCGAACGGATGCGAGCAGGCGCTGGAATTTCTCAATGATGAAGATCAATACATCGATCTGATGATGACCGACGTCGGTTTGCCGGTCATGGATGGCCGCGAACTGGCCACGCAGGCGCGCATGGTTCGCCCGGAACTGCCCGTCCTGTTTGCCAGCGGCTACGCAGAAAATATTGAGGTGCCCGCCGGAATGCATGTGATCGGCAAACCGTTTTCCATTGATCAATTGCGCGACAAGGTCAAAGGCATTCTCGGTAATGCCTAGCCGTCGTTGAGCGGGCTGAGGAATCGTCCTCGGCTGTGGTTTAATTGCGCCCCGCTTTTATTCCCCTGCCCGCTTCAAGGAATCTCCCTGCATGAGTCTGCCCCGCGCCACCAAAGTCCTGGTTATCGGCTACGTCTGGCCCGAGCCACGCTCTTCCGCGGCGGGTGGGTATGTGATGCAACTGCTCGGGACGTTTCTGCAACAAGGCTGGGACGTGACCTTCAGCAGCCCCGCCGGTGCTGGCGAACATCAGGAAGACCTGACGGCGCTGGGCATTCGTGAAGTGCCGATCGAACTGAACAACAGCAGTTTCGATGTGTTTGTCCGCGAACTGGCGCCGGACATCGTGCTGTTCGAGCAATTCATGATGGAAGAACAGTTCGGCTGGCGTGTCGAGAAGCACTGCCCCGATGCCTTGCGCGTGCTCGGAACGCAGGATTTGCAAAGCCTGCGCCATGCCCGGCATCAACGGCTCAAGGACCGGTTGAAGGCCAGCGACGACGACAATGACTTCAGCGGGCTGTTCGCACCGGCCTTGCGTGAAGAGTTCGAACTGATGGCCGACACCGACCTGGCGAAACGGGAAATCGCTGCGCTGTATCGCTGCGACTTGAACCTGATGATTTCCGAAACGGAAATCGAGTTGCTGGTCGAGCAGTTCAAGGTGCCGCGCAGCCTGCTGCACTGGTGCCCGTTGATGGTCGATCCACCGAGCGCGCCGCCGGCGGGTTTTGAGGAGCGCGCGGACTTCCTCAGTATCGGCAACTTCCGTCACGCGCCCAACTGGGATGCGGTGCTCTGGATGAAAACCACCATTTGGCCATTGATTCGCGAGCAATTGCCCACCGCTCGTTTGCTCATCTACGGAGCCTACACGCCACCCAAGGCGACCGCGCTGCACAATGCGGCGCAAGGTTTCCATGTAATGAACTGGGCAGAAGACGCGTTGCAAGTGATGTCGGCCGCTCGCGTGTGCCTGGCGCCGTTGCGTTTCGGTGCGGGCATCAAGGGCAAAATCGTCGATGCGATGATTTGCGGTACGCCGAATGTCACCACGCCGATCGGTGCCGAAGCGATGTATGGCCAAGGCCCCTGGCCGGGCGCCGTGACCCGCACGGCACGCGAGTTTGCCGATAGCGCGGTGCAACTCTATAAAGACCAGGCCCAATGGTTGAACGCCCAGGCTGTTGGCCTGGAACTGCTGGCCGAACGTTATCAGCTGCACACCCACGGCCCGGCGTTGATTGCAAAACTCGAGTATTGCCAACAGCACCTGTCGACACTAAGACGGGACAACTTTACCGGCAGCATGTTGCGCCACCACCAACATAAAAGCACTCAATACATGGCGCAATGGATTGAAGCGAAAAACAGAACTAAAGATGACACTTGATCGTTAGAATCGTCTCCTCTGACGATTAACCTACTGTGCAAGGACGCACAATGAATAACGATCTAACAGCAACTAAGCTTAATTTCATCTACAACAACCAATCATTTACAACCAATAGTTGGATGACCCAACTTCCGGTCATTGATTCACTCTCGCTTGCGGAACTGGTTTTACCTGGCGCGCATAATGCCGGCGTGGACAAAAAGGCCTCGTATGCGGCGCCGGGCATCAGTCACTGGGCCGCTTGCCAGACTCATACGTTCTATTATCAATTGACCCAAGGCGCCCGCGCGCTCGATGTCAGGCTGGAGTATGAAATCGGTCGCAATGGCGTCGGAACCTTCTGGTGCCAGCACAACGGTTTTCGCTCCTCCCGCTCCCTGGAAGACCTGATCACGAGCGTGATCCGGTTTCTGCAGGAAAACCCCGATGAATTCATCGTGCTGGATTTTCATCAGTTGAATGCAGGCAACCAGGCCTTTGACCATCGGGAGTTCAACCGCCTGCTGATGACTCATTTGGGTGACCGGATAATTCCTTACAGGAATGCGGACCTGACACTCGGTCAATTGAAACGGGCCAGTCATGCCCGGCGCGTGCTGGTTGCCGCCGAATATCACCCGAGCTTCGATGCCACCTTGTTTTGCCGGTACATTCCGCACGAATGGAGCGGAATCGGGACGACCAGCATCAGTGATCTCAACGCGCATATCACGCAGGTCATGCGATACCCGCCAACCAGCGACATGCCATGGTCGCTCTCCGCCACCAGTTACCACGCCGTAGGCGGTCCGGTGAACATCGGCGAAGAGCTTGATCAATGGTTTGACCCGGCCGTCAGCGAGTGGATTCTAAGGTGCAGCATTATCAATGCAGACTTTTTTGAAACATCGAATCTGGTCAGCCATTGCCGGATGGCCAATCTGATCAAAGCCAACGCCTGACACTATTAATTTGTGCAGATGTTTCCGTCACTGGCAATGCTGGAACGCACCCCTATGCTTGAAACTACATATATCCACTTCATCCCACGGATGGGCTGAAGCCACTATCAGGAATGACAATGACCCAATCTTTACAAGGTACGTTCGACAAAAAGAAATGGATGAGTAATGTGCTCGACATCGATCGCCTGAAGTTGACTGACTTGATCTGGCCAGGCACTCACAACAGCGGCATGGACAAAAAAGCCCCCAACTATGATGTTGTCATTGGTAACTGGACCACGTGCCAAAACGATTCATTTGCGTGGCAACTGGCCAATGGTGCACGGGCATTTGATATCCGACTTGGTTACACCGAGGGGCGCGATCAATCGATCTTCTACTTTCATCACAATGGCTTTCAGTCTCATCGTGTCCTTGATGAGCTGATCGACGCGACAACCGCGTTCCTTGATCAAAACCCGGACGAGTTCATCGTCTTCGACTTCCACCAAATGGGCGACGGTGCCAAGCGTTTTGACCACAAGAAACTCAATGACCTGCTGGTGAGTCGACTCGGGCACCGAGTCATACCGTCCTACGACGCGTCGAAAACGGTGGGCCAACTCAAACGCATGAGCACCCGCCGCAGGCTGGTGCTGGCAGCGCACGTTGTGGCGGGGCTGGAGGATGATTACTTCTGGCCACGCATCCCGCACAAATGGAGCGGCGAAACCTTCACCGACACGGCGGAACTGGAACGGCACATTGCCAACGGGCTGCAAGACGCACCATTCGAGAGCTTTCTCTGGTCGTTATCGGCCACCAGCTACGGTTTTCTGGGCGGGCCTCAGGACATCAAGAACCAGATCAACGCCTGGTTCAACCCGACCCGGGACTGGGTGACGCGATGCAGCATTGTCAGCACCGACTTTTTCGATGAGTCAGACATCGTGCGTTACTGCTGGAGCGCGTCGAGCATGAAGGCGGTTTATGGCGGCGACCTGCATCCGTAACCGGGCGCATGACGTCGGTCGACATGCCCCAGGCTGGCAATGTCGGCCGGTAAAGAGGCATGATCAGGGCGCAATAACAATAAAAGCGCCCTGATATGACCCGGACTGCCAGAGTCACCGATCCTTCCTACGAACTGATGGACGACCATAACGGGTTGTCGATCATCTATCGCCAGCACGGTTTCCCCTGCCCCTTGGTACGCTGGCATTTTCACAAGGAATACGAACTGCACCTGATCGTCGCCAGCTCCGGCAAGGTGTTCATTGGCGACTACATCGGCAACTTCTATCCGGAAACTCTCTTCCTCACCGGCCCCAACCTGCCCCACAACTGGATCAGCCAGGTCGCCGAGGACGAAGTGGTGCCCAAGCGGGACATGCTGGTCAATTTCACCGACGAGTTGTTCGAGAGCGGCCATCAGGTGTTTGCCGAACTCAAGACACTGGCGCCCTTGCTGGAGCGCGCGCAGTACGGCATCGAATTTCGCTGCAAACACACCATCCGCCAGGCGATGACCTTGATGCAGCGGATCGCCGACACCAAAGGCATGACCCGCCTCGGGCACTTTTTCATTTTGCTGGAGCTGCTCGCAGCCACCGACGACTACCAACTGCTGTCCGGTGCCACAACGCCGCAACTGGCGGATGAACACAATATCGATCGCACCAACCGCGCGGTGGATTACATCTTTGCCCACTACGCCCGTGAACTGCCGCTGGAGGAAGTCGCCGAGCACCTGGGCATGAAGCCGACCTATTTCAGTCGCGTGTTCAAGCAAGCCACCGGGCGCTGCTTCATCGAGTTCGTCAACCGGCTGCGCATCAGCAAATCCTGTGAACTGCTGGCCGACGGCGACAAACCGGTGACCGATGTGTGCTTCGAGTCGGGCTTCAACAATATCTCCAATTTCAATCGGCGTTTTCAGCAGTTGAAAGGCATGACGCCATCGCATTATCGGCGGTTGGCGGTGCAGCGGTTGACTGAGCAGAATCTGGGTTAATCCATTCGGGTCATGCGTTGATTTCCAGATCGCCTTCGCGGGCAAGCCTCGCTCCTACAGGTTCTTGTAGGAGCGAGGCTTGCCCGCGAATGGGCCCTCAAAACCTGTACAAATTCTATCCCCGCACACCGCTGTGATGCCTGTCCCTGCATCCCCCACCCCTGACAGCAGTGCAAAATAGTATCGATTCAAGTGCGATGGATGATTTGTCTCATCCTCAATTGAAGGCTGTAATCAGCGCACATTCTTCCTGCCCCGGAAGACACAAAAACAATAACCGTCCTTCTGTCCCCTCCGGGTGCAGAAAAGGAGTGCACGATGCAACCTTCTGTAAAAGCTCTGCTAGCCCTCACCTGCATGACCCTCAGCAGCGTCAGCCTCGGCGCTCAGACCCTGACCATCGCCACCGTCAACAACAGCGACATGATCCGCATGCAAAAGCTCTCGAAAACCTTCGAAGCCGAGCACCCGGACATCAAGCTCAATTGGGTGGTGCTCGAAGAAAACGTCCTGCGTCAGCGCCTGACCACCGACATCGCCACTCAGGGCGGGCAGTTCGACGTGCTGACCATCGGCATGTACGAAGCTGCACTCTGGGGCGCCAAGGGCTGGCTGGAACCGATGAAGGATTTGCCGGCCACTTATGACCTCGACGACGTGTTCCCTTCGGTACGTGAGGGCCTGTCAGTCAAGGGTTCGCTGTATGCCTTGCCGTTCTACGCCGAAAGCTCCATCACCTATTACCGCACCGACCTGTTCAAGGACGCCGGGCTGACCATGCCGGAACATCCGACCTGGGAACAGATCGGCGAATTCGCCAGCAAACTCACCAACAAGGATAAAGAGCAGTACGGCATCTGCCTGCGCGGCAAGGCCGGCTGGGGCGAGAACATGGCGCTGATCACCACCGTCGCCAATGCTTATGGCGCGCGCTGGTTCGATGAGAAGTGGCAACCGGAATTCACCGGCCCCGAGTGGAAAAACGCCCTGAATTTCTACGTCGACACCATGAAGAAGTCAGGCCCACCGGGCGCGTCGAGCAACGGCTTCAACGAAAACCTGGCGCTGTTCAACAGCGGCAAATGCGCGATCTGGGTCGATGCCAGCGTCGCCGGCTCGTTCGTCACCGACAAAACCCAGAGCAAGGTCAGCGAGCACGTGGGCTTCACCTACGCGCCGCACCAGACCACTGACAAAGGCTCGGCCTGGCTCTATTCATGGGCGCTGGCGATTCCAACCAGCTCCAAAGCCAAGGACGCGGCGAAGACCTTCAGTGCCTGGGCAACCTCCAAGGAATACGGCGCACTGGTCGCGGAAAAGGACGGCATTGCCAACGTACCGCCAGGCACGCGGGCCTCGACTTACAGCGAGGCGTACATGAGCGCCGCGCCATTTGCCAAGGTCACGCTCGAGTCGCTGAAAACGGCGGACCCAAGCAAGCCGACGCTCAAGCCTGTGCCTTACATCGGCATTCAGCTGGTGACCATCCCCGAGTTCCAGGGCATTGGCACTCAGGTAGGCAAGTCGTTTTCGGCGGCACTGATCGGTCAGACCACGGTCGACCAGGCCCTGACCGCCGCCCAGCAAACCACAGAGCGTGAGATGAAGCGCGCGGGTTACCCCAAGTAACCCCGCAAAGCCCCCTGTAGGAGCGAGGCTTGCCCGCGAAAGCGTCGGTACATCCGACAAATATCTTTCGCCAGAACCATCGCTTTCGCGGGCAAGCCTCGCTCCTACAGGGGATCTTCATTGCTTGTTCTTAAGGTTTTAACGCCATGAATATTTCAACTGCCAAAGCTCACATGGACATTCCCCAGCCGGTGCGTAAAAGCCGGTTGGCCAACCCCGGCTGGTTTCTGGTCAGCCCCTCGGTGGCCTTGTTGCTGCTGTGGATGATCGTGCCGCTGGGCATGACTGTTTACTTCTCGATGATCCGCTACAACCTGCTCAACCCGGGCGAGAACGAGTTCGTGGGGCTTGAGAACTTCACCTACTTCCTGACGGACTCCGGGTTCATGCCCGGCGCCACCAACACCTTGTTGCTGGTGGGCAGCGTATTGCTGATCAGTGTGGTGCTCGGGGTGTTGATCAGTGCGTTGCTGGAGGCCAGTGATTTTCTCGGTCGCGGCGTCGTGCGGGTGATGTTGATCTCGCCGTTTTTCATCATGCCCACCGTCGGTGCGCTGATCTGGAAGAACCTGATTTTCCACCCGGTGTCGGGGATTCTCGCCTACGTCTGGAAACTGTTCGGCGCGCAACCGGTGGACTGGCTGGCGCACTACCCGCTGCTGTCGATCATCATCATTGTGTCCTGGCAATGGCTGCCCTTCGCGATCCTGATCCTGATGACCGCCATGCAGTCCCTCGATCAGGAACAGAAAGAAGCCGCGCGCCTCGACGGTGCCGGGCCGATTGCGATCTTCTGGCACCTGACCCTGCCGCACCTGGCGCGACCGATTGCCGTCGTGGTGATGATCGAAACCATCTTCCTGCTCTCGGTGTTCGCCGAAATCTTCACCACCACCAACGGCGGCCCCGGCTACGCCTCGACCAACCTCGCCTACCTGATCTACAACCAGGCGCTGGTGCAGTTCGACGTCGGCATGGCGTCCGCCGGCGGTTTGATTGCGGTGGTGATCGCCAACATCGCGGCCATTGTGCTGGTGCGCATGATCGGCAAAAACCTGACAGACAAAGCCTGAGGCCCGCGCCATGACCCTTCAACAATCCCGTCGTCTGCAAAGTGTGCTGCTCGGCACGCTGGCCTGGGCCATCGCGATCCTGATCTTCTTCCCGATTTTCTGGATGGTGCTGACCAGTTTCAAAACCGAAATCGATGCGTTCGCCACGCCGCCGCAATTCATCTTCACACCGACGCTGGAGAACTACCTGCACATCAACGAGCGCAGCGATTACTTCAGTTTTGCCTGGAACTCGGTGGTGATTTCCTTCAGCGCCACGGCGCTGTGCCTGCTGATCGCGGTGCCGGCGGCCTACTCGATGGCGTTCTACGAAACCCAGCGCACCAAAGGCACGCTGCTGTGGATGCTCTCGACCAAGATGCTGCCACCAGTGGGCGTGCTGATGCCGATCTACCTGTTGGCCAAGAGCTTTGGCCTGCTCGACACGCGCATCGCACTGATCGTGATCTACACGCTGATCAACCTGCCCATCGTGGTCTGGATGATTTACACCTACTTCAAGGACATCCCCAAAGACATCCTCGAAGCCGCACGTCTGGACGGTGCCACGCTGTGGCAGGAAATGGTTCGCGTGTTGTTGCCAATCGCCAAGGGCGGCCTGGCTTCCACAGTGCTGCTGTCGCTGATCCTGTGCTGGAACGAAGCCTTCTGGTCGCTGAACCTGACCTCGTCGAAAGCCGCGCCACTGACCGCGCTGATCGCTTCGTACTCAAGCCCCGAGGGGTTGTTCTGGGCCAAGTTGTCGGCGGTGTCGACCCTGGCGTGCGCGCCGATCCTGATCTTCGGCTGGATCAGCCAGAAACAACTGGTCCGCGGCCTGTCGTTTGGCGCGGTGAAATAATCCGGTAACCGATCCCTGTAGGAGCACGGCTTGCCGGCGAAGGCGTCCGTGAGATCGCTTTCGCCGGCAAGTCGGATCGCCGCATCGCTGGCTCCTACAAAAAAAGCCCGATCACGGTTCAACTGAATAAAAACAAGCGGAGGCCCATCACCATGGCCAACCTGAAAATCAAGAATCTGCAAAAAGGCTTCGAAGGCTTTTCCATCATCAAAGGCATCGACCTGGAAGTGAACGACAAGGAATTCGTGGTCTTCGTCGGCCCGTCCGGCTGCGGCAAGTCCACCCTGCTGCGCCTGATCGCAGGCCTGGAAGAAGTCAGCGGCGGCAGCATCGAACTCGACGGCCGCGACATCACCGAAGTCAGCCCGGCCAAGCGTGACCTGGCGATGGTGTTCCAGACCTACGCCCTGTACCCGCACATGAGCGTGCGCAAAAACATGTCGTTTGCCCTCGATCTGGCCGGCGTACCGAAAGCCGAAGTAGAGAAGAAAGTCGGCGAGGCGGCGCGCATCCTTGAGCTCGGGCCGATGCTGGAGCGCAAGCCGAAGCAACTGTCGGGCGGTCAGCGTCAACGCGTGGCCATCGGCCGCGCCATCGTGCGCAACCCGAAAATTTTCCTGTTCGACGAACCGCTGTCCAACCTCGACGCGGCGCTGCGCGTACAGATGCGCCTGGAACTGTTGCGCCTGCACAAAGAACTGCAAGCCACGATGATCTACGTGACCCACGACCAGGTGGAAGCCATGACCATGGCCGACAAAGTCGTCGTGCTCAATGGTGGCAAGATCGAGCAGGTCGGCTCGCCGCTGGACCTGTATCACCAGCCCGCCAACCTGTTTGTCGCAGGCTTTCTCGGCACACCAAAGATGGGCTTCCTCAAAGGCAAAGTCACCCGTGTCGACAGCCAAAGCTGCGAAGTGGCGCTCGATGCCGGCACCCGCATCACGCTGCCGCTGAGCGGCGCCAGCCTGAGCGTCGGTGGTGCGGTGACGCTGGGCATTCGCCCGGAACATCTGGAACTGGCACGAACCGGCGACTGCACTTTGCAGGTCACCGCCGACGTCAGCGAACGACTGGGCAGCGACACCTTCTGCCACGTCCGGACCGCCTCCGGTGAAGCGCTGACCATGCGGGTTCGTGGCGATCTGGCCAGCCGTTATGGCGAGGCGCTGAGCCTGCACCTGGACGCCGAACACTGCCATTTATTCGATGCCGACGGCGTGGCGCTGACCCGCCCGTTGCGCGCAGCGGCCTGATTTCAGAGAGCGTGTGATGAAACTGAATAAACAGAACCTGCACCACCTCGCACCCGAAGTGGTCCCGCCCGCCTACGCCCTGAGCGACACCCGCCAAGGCATCGCGCACATTGGCGTCGGCGGTTTCCACCGCGCCCATCAGGCGTATTACACCGACGCCTTGATGAACACTGGCGAAGGCCTGGACTGGGCAATTTGCGGCGTCGGCCTGCGCGCCGAAGACCGCCGCGCCCGGGACGACCTGAAGGAGCAGGATTACCTGTTCACCCTGTTTGAACTCGGCGACACCGATGACACCGAAGTCCGGGTCATCGGCGCGATCCGCGACATGCTGCTGGCCGAGGACGGCGCGCAAGCGTTGATCGACAAACTGTCGAGTCCCGAGATCCGCATCGTCTCGCTGACCATCACCGAGGGCGGTTACTGCATCGACGACAGCAACGGCGAATTCATGGCCCACCTGCCGCAGATCCAGCACGACCTCGCGCACCCGGATTCGCCGAAAACCGTGTTCGGTTTTCTCTGCGCCGCGTTGGCCAAACGCCGCGCTGCGGGTACGCCGGCGTTCACCTTGATGTCCTGCGATAACCTGCCGCACAACGGCGCGGTCACTCGCAAAGCGCTGCTGGCCTTCGCCGCATTGCGCGATGCAGACCTGCACGACTGGATCGCCGAAAACGTCAGTTTCCCGAATGCGATGGTCGACCGCATCACACCAATGACCAGCATCGAACATCGCCTGCAACTGGCCGACAAACACGCGGTCGACGATGCCTGGCCGGTGGTCTGCGAACCGTTTGTGCAGTGGGTACTGGAGGACAAGTTCGTCAACGGTCGCCCGGCCTGGGAAAAGGTCGGCGTACAGTTCACCGACGACGTCACGCCGTACGAAGAGATGAAAATCAAACTGCTCAACGGCAGTCACCTGGCGCTGACGTACCTGGGTTTTTTGAAGGGTTACCGCTTCGTCCACGAGACCATGAACGACCCGCTGTTCGTGCGTTACATGCGCGCCTACATGGACCTGGACGTGACGCCGCAACTGTCGCCCGTGCCGGGGATTGATCTGACTGATTACAAGAACACCCTGGTGGAACGCTTTTCCAATCAGGCGATTGCCGATCAGCTGGAGCGTGTGTGCTCGGACGGTTCGTCGAAGTTTCCCAAGTTCACCATTCCGACCATCAACCGCTTGATTGCCGATGGCCGGGAGACCAAGCGTGCGGCACTGGTGGTGGCGGCGTGGGCGTTGTATTTGAAGGGTGTGGACGAGAATGGTGATACCTACGCCATTCCCGATCCTCGGGCGGCGTTTTGTCAGGCGCTGGTGGCCGATGATGCGTTGATGGCCCAGCGGCTGCTGGGGGTGGAGGAGATTTTTGGTACGGCGATTGCGCATTCGCCGGAGTTTGTCGCGGCGTTTGAGTGGTGTTGCAACAGTTTGCGCGAGGTTGGGGTTTCGCGGACGTTGGAGCGGGTGTTGGCATAAGTTTGTAGTGGATTTGAGGCCGCCTTCGCGGGCAAGCCTCGCTCCTACAGGTCTTGCGCAACCCCTGTAGGAGCGAGGCTTGCCCGCGAATGGCTTCACCCCGATAGACCTGACACACCAAGGATTTACCATGCCAAACCAACAACTATTCCTCGGCATCGACTGCGGCACCCAAGGCACCAAAGCCATCATCCTCGATGCCGCAAGCGGTCAGGTCCTCGGCCAAGGCGCCGCCGCGCACACGTTGATCAGCGGCGCCAATGGCCGTCGCGAGCAGGACACATCGCAATGGCTGGAAGCATTCACTGCTGCCACGCGTCGTGCGCTGATCGCGGCAAACGTCGACGGTCAGGACATCCTCGGCATCGGCGTTTCCGGTCAGCAACACGGCCTGGTCCTGCTCGACGATCAAGGCCAGGTACTGCGCCCCGCCAAGCTCTGGTGCGACACCGAATCCACTCCAGAGAACGACCGTCTGCTGGTGCATATTGGCGGTGAAAAAGGCTCGCTCGAACGCCTCGGCGTGGTCATCGCACCGGGCTACACCGTTTCAAAACTGCTCTGGACCAAAGAACAGCACCCGGAGGTTTTTTCCCGGATCGCACGCATCCTGCTGCCCCACGACTACCTCAACTATTGGCTGACCGGCCGCAGCTGCAGCGAATACGGCGATGCCTCGGGCACCGGTTATTTCAACGTGCGCACCCGCCAGTGGGACTTGCAGCTGCTGCGCGACATTGATCCCAGCGGTCGCTTGCAAGCGGCGCTGCCGGAGCTGATCGACGCCCATCAAGCGGTGGGTACGATCCTGCCCGGCATCGCCGAGCACCTGGGCATCAACCCCAAGGCGCTGGTGTCCAGCGGCGGTGGCGACAACATGATGGGCGCTATCGGCACCGGCAACATCCGGCCCGGCGCGATCACCATGAGCCTCGGTTCCTCGGGCACGGTGTACGCCTATGCCGATCAACCGACCGTCAGCGCTGACGCGTCGGTCGCGACGTTCTGTTCCTCCAGCGGTGGCTGGTTGCCGCTGATCTGCACCATGAACCTGACCAACGCCACCGGGGTGATTCGCGACCTGTTCGAGCTGGATATCGAGCAGTTCAACGCCCTCGTCGCGCAAGCACCGATCGGCGCCGAAGGTGTGAGCATGCTGCCGTTTCTCAACGGCGAGCGCGTCCCCGCCCTGCCCCACGCCACCGGCAGCCTGCTGGGCTTGAGCATGACCAACCTGACGCAAGCCAATTTGTGCCGCGCCGTGGTCGAAGGCACGACCTTCGGTTTGCGTTATGGGCTGGACCTGCTGCGCCACAATGGCTTACAAAGCCGCACCATCTGCCTGATCGGCGGCGGCTCGAAAAGCCAGGTGTGGCGCCAGATTGTCGCCGACATCATGAACACCAAGGTGATCTGCACCGAACAAAGCGAAGCCGCCGCCCTCGGCGCGGCGATTCAGGCGGCATGGTGCAAATCCTGGGCAAACGGCCACGAAGACAGCCTCGCGGACTTGTGCGAGCGTTGCGTGAAGCTCGATCCGGCCAGCGAATCCCTGCCGATTGCAGAAAATGTAACGGCCTGTCAGCAGGCCTATGAACGCTATCAACAGCATGTCGCAACCCTTTAAAGAGTGAACAACTATGTATCTGGTGTGTGGCGAAGCGCTGTTCGATTTCTTCAGTGAAGACGACGCCAGCGGCCTGGCTTCAAAAGTGAATTTCAAGGCGATTGCCGGCGGCTCGCCCTTCAACGTGGCGGTCGGTTTGCGCCGCTTGGGCGTGGACGCGGCGCTGTTTGCCGGGTTGTCGACGGACTATCTGGGCCGGCGTTTGCAACAAGTGCTGCAAGATGAAGGCGTACGCCCGGATTATCTGGTGGATTTCGCCGCACCGACCACCCTGGCGATGGTCGCGGTCGGTGCCAATGGTTCACCGCAGTACAGTTTTCGGGGCGAAGGTTGCGCGGATCGGCAGTTGAAACCGGAGCATTTGCCGGAACTGGGGCCAGAGGTGCGCGGCTTGCACATTGGCTCGTTCTCGCTGGTGGTGCAGCCGATTGCCGACACGCTGCTGGCCCTGGTGCAGCGGGAAAGTGGCAAGCGCCTGATCAGCCTTGATCCGAACGTACGGCTCAACCCTGAACCGAACATCGAGCTATGGCGTTCGCGGGTTGCGACGCTGGTGGAGCTGGCCGACCTGATCAAAGTCAGTGATGAGGACCTGAGCCTGTTGTATCCCGGGCAGGATCCGCAGCAGGTGATTGAAGCCTGGTTGCAGCATCCCAGTCAGGTGGTGTTCCTGACCCGTGGCGGCGAAGGGGCGACGGTGTTTAGCCGCAATCACGGCTCGTGGTCGGTGCCGGCCTGTCCGGTGAAGATTGCCGACACCGTTGGGGCTGGCGATACGTTCCAGGCGGCGTTGATTACCTGGCTGACCGAGCAGCAGCTGGATTCGGTCGAGGGCGTGCAATCGCTGGCGCGCGAGCAGATCGACGAGATGTTGAAGTTTGCGGTGCGGGCAGCGGCGCTGACGTGCAGCAAGACCGGGCCGGATTTGCCGTATCGGCAGCAGTTGGATCTTGGCTGAATCAGAGGGCCCCATCGCGGGCAAGCCTCGCTCCTACAGGTTCTATGGCGCGACGCCAACCTTGTAGGAGCGAGGCTTGCCCGCGAAGGCGGCCTCCCTGTCACAACACCGAAAAGTTGTAACTCACAATCAACCGCGTCTCATCCACATCCCGCGCAAACTTCTCGTAGTTGGTCCGATACGTCGCATTACGCAGCCGCAGGCTGACATCCTTGAACGTCCCGCTTTGCACCACGTACTTGAGCTCGCTGTCGCGCTCCCATTCCTTGCCCTCCTGATCGCTGCCAAGCACCTTGATGTGGTCGCCGTTCACATAACGGGTCAGGAAACTCAGGCCGTTGATGCCGATCGACTTGAAGTCATAGTCATAACGCAGTTGCCACGAACGCTCCTGCGCGGCGGCGAAGTCATTGACCTGCACGTAGTTCACCAGGTACGGATTGGTGCCATCCAGGTACGGCATCGAGTTGTCGCCGTTCATGCGCTGCCAACCGGCGCTGAAGGTGTGGCCGCTGATGGCGTACGCGAGCATGCCGCTCAGTGCGCGGTTGTCGATGGAACCGGCACGCTCGGCGCCGCTGTCGGCACTCTTGAGCACGCGCAGATCAGCCTTGAGCACGCCCTCACCCAACGGCTGACTGGCCAGCAAACCCACGAAGTGCTGGCGATAGATGTCTTCCAGCTCGGCGTAGTGATACTGCGCAGTCAGGCGCTCATTGATCTTGTAGTCGAAACCATACATGTCGAAGTGATCGGCGGTGACGTTGCAGGCGTAGCGCTTGTTCTTGCAGTGCACGCGGATGTCCTGGGCGTCGGTCGAGTCCCGGGCGGTGTACTGGTCCAGGCGCGCGGCCATGAACGTCAGGTCCTTGATCTCTTTAGAGGTGAGCTGCGCGCCGTTGAACATGGTCGGCAGCAAACGCCCGTCGTTGTACTTGAGCAGCGGCACGTCCGGCAGCAGCGCGCCGTACTTCAATACGCTATCGGAGACGCGCACCTTGGCGGTCAGGCCAAGTTTGGCGTACTGGTCTTTCGAGCCACGCGGGTTTTCACCCGACGATGGCAGCAAGCCGCTGTTGCTGCTGTCGGCGCTGGAATCGAGCTTGAACCCGAGCATGCCCAGCGCATCGATACCGAAGCCGACGGTGCCTTCGGTGTACCCCGATTGCAGGTTGAGAATGAAGCCCTGCGCCGACTCTTCGCGCTTGGACGCGCCCTGTTCGGTGGACGTATGACCATCACGAAAATCACGGTTGAAATACACCGTGCGCGATTCGATCTTCGCCGTGGTGTCATCGAGAAAACCGCTCGCCTGAGCCTGGACGGTAAAACCGGCGCACAGGACTAAAGCGCCGAAGCCAAGTGACTGGCGCGCGGTGATGAGTTGAAAAGGGGGACGCATGAAAAAGCTCCAACAGTGCAGCGTTTGCGCAAGGCGCAATAAGCCAGAAAATAGCTTCGCCCCGGACCAGGAACTGGCCAGGATGAAGGCGACACACGGGGGTGAGCGGCAATGATGGCAGAAGGCTTTTACCGGCTACAGACGACTTTAGTCGGAAAATGACTCCCTGTTCTGGCACGGCGCTGACCAGCGGGGGGCAATTGATCGATGAACCCGCAGGCGAAGAGCCCCCGTGTTTATTGGTCGAAACCGTGCCATTAGGGGTTTTCCCGATGCCGGGGTACGCCCTCATCTACGGCATTTGCGCCTTGAACGAGGCGGTTTAATCCTGCACCATCCGCTCCTGCTTATCCAAAGGACGGAATTCAAGGCATGCTGGACGCAAACGCAATCCATATTTCCCTCACGCTGGAAGGCGTTTCCGCTGACCTTCAGGTACTCAGTTTCGTCGGTCGCGAAGCCCTCAATCAGCCCTTCTGTTTTGACATCGAACTGGTCAGCGCACGCCCCGACCTGAAACTCGAAGAATTGCTGCACAAGCCCGGCTGCCTGACCTTCGGCGCCACCGGCGAAGGCATCATTCACGGCCTGGTCTATCGCATCGAGCAAGGCGACTCCGGCAAAAGCCTGACCCGCTACAGCATCAGCCTGGTGCCGCAACTGGCCTACCTGCGCCACAACCATGACCAGCAGATTTTCCAGCATTTGACGGTGCCGAAGATCATCGCCCAAGTCCTTGAGGCCCGCGGCATTCTGGCCGACGCCTATGACTTCCAGCTCGGCGCGATCTACCCCGAGCGTGTCTACTGCGTGCAGTACGACGAATCCGACCTGCATTTCATCCAGCGCCTGTGCGAAGAAGAAGGCATTCACTTCCACTTCCAGCACAGCAGCAGCGGCCACAAACTGGTGTTCGGCGATGACCAGACGGTGTTCCGCAAACTCGCGCCCGTGGCCTATCAGCAAGACTCCGGCATGGCCGCCGAGAAACCGGTGATCAAGCGCTTCAACCTGCGCCTGGAAACCCGCACCAGCCGTGTCAGCCGCCGCGATTACGACTTCGAAAAACCGCGCATCCTGCCTGAAAGCGCCGCTTCCAGTGCGTTCGCTCCGGACCTGGAAGACTACGACTACCCCGGCCGTTTCACCGACCGTGCCCGTGGCAAGCAACTGGCAACCCGCGCCCTCGAACGCCACCGCAGCGACTACAAACTCGCGGAAGGCAAAGGCGACCAGCCGACGCTGGTCAGCGGTCACTTCATGGCCCTTAGCGAACACCCGCGCGCCGAATGGAACGACCTGTGGCTGCTGCTGGAAGTGGTCCACGAAGGCAAGCAACCGCAAGTGCTCGGCGCCAACGTCACCAGCGACGTCACCCACAACAAAGACGATTTCCACCAGGGCTACCGCAACCGCTTCCTCGCCACTCCGTGGGACGCGCACTACCGCCCTGCCCTCGAACACCCGAAACCGCAAGTCCTCGGCAGCCAGACCGCCATCGTCACCGGCCCACCCGGCTCGGAAATCCACTGCGACGAGTACGGCCGCGTCAAAGTGCAATTCCACTGGGACCGCGACGGCCAGGCCAACGACAACACCAGTTGCTGGCTGCGCGTCGCCACCGGCTGGGCCGGCAGCGCCTATGGCGGCATCGCTATCCCGCGTGTCGGCATGGAAGTGCTCGTCACCTTCCTCGAAGGCGACCCCGACCAACCGCTGGTCACCGGCTGCCTGTACCACAAGGAAAACGTCGTCCCCTACGACCTGCCGGCGAACAAAACCCGCAGCACCTTCAAGACCCTCAGCTCACCGGGCGGCAAGGGCTACAACGAATTCCGCATCGAAGACAAAAAAGGCGCGGAACAGATCTACCTGCATGCCCAGCGCGACTGGGACGAAAACATCGAACACGACCAGAAAATCCGCATCGGCAACGAGCGGCACGACACGGTTGAGGCGAAGGTGTTTAGCGAGTTCAAGGTTGAGGAGCATCGGATCACGCATCTGGATCGCAAGACTGAAGCGCGGGCGGATGATCACCTTACGGTGGGTGTAACCCAGCATGTGAAGGTCGGGACGGCGCAGTTTGTTGAGGCGGGTGAAGAGATTCACTACCACGCGGGTAATAAAGTGGTGGTTGAAGGCGGGATGGAACTGACGGCGAAGGCTGGCGGGAGTTTCGTCAAGGTGGATGCGGGTGGTGTGACGATTAGCGGGGCGGAGGTGAAGGCCAACTCGGGCGGTGCGCCGGGTGCGGGCACGGGGATTGCTCAGTTGCCGCCGGTGGTGCCGACGCCTGCCGATCAGGATCGTGCGGGGAATGTGGTGCAGGCGAAGACGGTTCACTGACAACTTGAAAGCCGCAAGAAGCCATTCAAGTTGCGTCGCCCCCATAAAAAATCCAGCGCCTACGGGCGCTGGATTTGTCAGTACAGATCAAACGTCAGGCTGGTGCCTTCCAGCCCAGCATCCGTTGCTGCGCAACCTTGAGCAAGTCGCAACCGTCCTGCGTCAGCAGGTAAAGGGCGTGCGTGATGTGCGGAATGTCCTGCACGTCGCCGTCCTTGAAACATTGGAGGTGGAGTGTTTCAAGTAGCTCGCTGGAGGCGCGGATGCGCTGGAGGGCGGCTTCGAGGATGTCTTGGGGGTTGGCTTCGGTGTCGATGACCAGAGGAGATGTTTCGGTGACGCTGCTTTTGATTGAACGGTGACGATCGGGGAACGGATTAATCGTTGTCATAGTTAGTTACTCGCCTGTTTTGAAGTAACCGCCAGCACCGTGACCAAACGATGGGAGGCGGACCGTGTACAGGTTTGGTCAACTGAGAACAGTAACTCAGCTCGCCCGAAGGCGTCCTGCACACAGCCGCCACAGCATTGCGCCATGCGAACAGAGATGTCCGCAAAGCGAATGATGTCACACTTGTATGCACTGTTTAATTTTCAGGTGACCAAACCTGTTCGCTGATTTTGCAGCGAGCCCAAACAGTAATCGCTACGCCCCATCAGCCGAAAGTCGACAAAGCATCCACTCTTGTAGGACGAAGCCGAAGCTACCGAAGATTTTCACCCCAACGAAACGCCTGACAGAAACGCCCCTCACGACAGGCGGCATTCAGCCGGGTTAACCATTGCTTAACCCTGCGGTCCAAGACTTTACTGGACCGCACGCCCTCAGGTTCCTCTGACGCCCAGTGCGGCAGGTTCGACGTTCACTACGTCGAACTCTCGTTCCGTCCGCACCGGAGATTGCTCATGAATACGCGCATATTGCTGGTTACCGCTGCCCTCGCCTGCACCGGGTTTACCGGGCTTGCCCAGGCCGACGACACCACTTCCTCACAAGCCGTGCCCTACGAATACGGGATGCCGCTGCACGTGGCCAAGGTGGTTGCGCTGACCGAACCTACGACGCTGGACTGCAAAGTCATTACGGCTGAGATGAAGTACATCGATACGTCGGGAAAACCCGCAGAGATCTCGTATCGCAAATGGTCGGATGCGTGCAGTTATCAGAATTGATCGGAAACAACAAACACGGGTCTGGCTTCCTGGCCAGACCCGTGATGTGACGACGGCGAATTAAAGCGCTTGCCGATCGGGGTGCAGCGTCTGGAGTTCTGCCCGATGCTGGATTTCGGTGCGCAGCCCGGCAATCAGGTCATTGATTTCACGACACCCATTGAGCGACTTGGCATTGATGCCAGTCTTCAATAGATCCACTTGATCGGTTTCAAGATCTGAATACACCTTGATCGTCATCGACAGGTCGGGCGTCAGCGTGCATTGACAACGTTTCGGCAGAAAACTGCTTTCGATGATGTTGCGAAGTTCCAAGGCAGAAAGAAACATGGCGACCCTCTCCTTATGTGAGATTGCCAATCAGCTATCAATGCCGACTCAACTCATTCGCGGCCAGCTTCAGGACCAGATGAAGCATAAAACATGCCCCGGATTTCGCCGTGCAGCTCATCGGTAATTCAAAGGTTTAATGTGTCTTCAAGTAAATGCACTCATGCAGTCTGCATGAACGCAGGTTCTCGCCCCTGCAAATTGCAACCTGATGAGTCCGGGTTTGCATTGGCCGCCCATGGCAGTAAAAATGCGGCCACTCCCTTTAACATCCGCTGACCCTACTCACACGCAAGGAGGCATCATGGGTTCATTGACCCGAATCACTACCGTCGGCCTGATTGTTGCCGGGCTATCGACCGTTGTTCACGCAGCCAAACTCGAAGACGTTGCACCGTTTCCCAAAGCCGAAAACGGCTTCACCCGCCAGGTCATTCACCTAGCCCCGCAAGCCGGTGAAGACAACTACCAGGTCGAAATTCTCGCCGGAAAGACCTTGACCGTTGACTGCAATCGCCAACGCCTGGGCGGCATGCTCGAGGAGAAAAACCTCGAAGGCTGGGGCTACCCGTTCTACCGACTGGAAAAAGTGATCGGCCCGATGAGCACGCTGATGGCCTGCCCGGATGGGAAAAGCAAACAGGACTTCGTCCCGGTGGTCGGTGACGGCTTCAGGTTGCGTTACAACAGCAAGCTGCCGATCGTGCTGTATGTGCCCAAGGATGTTGAAGTGCGTTATCGGATCTGGTCGGCGTCGAGCACGGTTGAAAAAGCTGTTCAGGAATAACTTCGATCCAGAACCTGTGGGAGCGGGCTTGCTCGCGAAAGCGGTCTATCAGTCAACATTAATGTTGAATTTGAAGACGCCTTCGCGAGCAAGCCCGCTCCCACAGGGGATTGGGCGGCGGCATTTCAAGCGTGCTCACGCCGGGGCTTCGCTCAGCGCAGCGCGCTCGGCGACATGGCGCAAGCTGTCGAAGTTGATGTTGGCGCCGGAGTCGATGGCCACCAGCGTCTGACCACGCACGCCAGTCTGCGCCACGTACTTCTTGATTCCCGCCACGGCCAACGCACCGGAAGGTTCGGTGATCGAGCGGGTATCGTCGTAGATGTTCTTGATGGCGGCGCAGAGTTCGTCATTGCTGACGGTCAGCACCTCATCCACGCAAAATCGGCAGACCTCGAAACCATAAGCGCCGATCTGAGCGACGGCGACGCCATCGGCGAACGTACCGACGTTGGGCAGGACAACACGCTCGTCTGCCTGTAAGGCGGCGCGCAGACACGCGGAATGTTCCGACTCGACGCCAATGATGCGGATTTCAGGTCGCAGGTATTTGACGTACGCGGCGATGCCCGCGATCAGGCCGCCACCGCCCACCGGCACGAAGATCGCGTCGAGCGATCCTTGGTGCTGACGGAGGATTTCCATGGCGACGGTGCCCTGCCCCGCGATCACGTCCGGGTCGTCGAAGGGCGAAACGAAGGTGCGGCCGGTTTGTTCTGCCAGGTTCAAGGCGTACGCCAGGGCAAACGGAAAACTCTCCCCGTGCAGCACGGCATCGGCACCGCGGCTGCGCACTCCAAGCACCTTCAATTCCGGCGTTGTGGCGGGCATGACGATGGTCGCGGCAATCCCCAATTCACGCGCCGCCAGCGCCACGCCCTGGGCATGGTTGCCTGCCGAGGCGGAGATCACACCGCGCGCCTTCTGCTCATCGCTGAGCTGTACCAACTTGTTGTAGGCGCCACGGATCTTGAAGGAAAAAGTCGGCTGCAAGTCTTCGCGTTTCAGCAGGATCTGATTGCCGAGGGCTTCGGACAGCGCCGGCGCGGCTTGCAACGGCGTGCGTACCGCCAGTTCGTACACCGGCGCGGCGAGGATCTTTTTGACGTAATGCTCAAGCAAGCTCTGCTGGGCGGGTGTGCTGTTCATGGTCGTCTCCTGACGTTGATCAGAACCCAAGAGACAGAAAGTAAAAACCCGCCTCTAGGGCGGGTTGGGTGCTGCAGTCGTGAGCTAGCCCGCCAAATAAGGAATGGCGGTAATAATGCTTGGCTGGCAGCGCAATACGGTGGAAGTCATGGCTGGAAATTAGCCGGGCATGACAGGCAAGTCAATGGCCAAATTTTCCCGGCCTGTGTAGGCTCGCTGTTCTGCTCATCGTCCAAGGAAGGAAACCATGAAGTCCATCGCCCTGCCCCTGATTGCCCTGCTCGCCTTCGCTGGCTACACCGTTGCGGTGATGCTCCAGGCGGAACAATCGTTGATCGAATTTGGCATCAGCCTGATGTCGCGACCTGATACGGCGCAGGTGGTGATTGATCTTTACCTGCTGGCGACGCTGGCCGGGGTGTGGATGTACAGCGATGCGCGCAAGCGTGGGCTGTCGGCATTGTCCGTCATTCCCTATCTATTGCTCACCGCGATTTTTGTGTCGATTGGGCCGTTGTTGTATCTGGTGGTTCGCGGGTTGCAGGAGCGGAAGAGGTCTGTGGGTGCCACGCAAGAAGTCTGATCCTGAGTGTGTGGTGGTGTTGAGGCCGCCATCGCCAGCAAGCCGGCTCCTACAGGAGATTTGTGTTGAACAGGAAACCTGAGTTCAACCCGGACCATTGTGGGAGCGAGCCTGCTCGCGATTACGGCCTGACATTCACCACATCATTTGGCCAACCGCCTGAGCCCCAACACCATCACTCCCGCCCCTAGCATCATCGCCGTCAAAAACAATGGATACGACACCCACCACGGCGTCCCCGCCGTCATCATGCTGAACTCGGACATGCCGCCGATGCTCGCAATCAGGTTCAGCGGCAGGAACACCACGTTGATCAGCGTCAGTTTGCGCAGCAGGTTGTTCATGCTGTTGTTCATCAGATTGCCCCGGGCGTCGATCAGCCCGGAGAACACCGTGGAATAGATTTCCGCCTGTTTGTAGCACTGGTTGTTTTCAATGATCAGGTCGTCGATCAGGCCGATGGCCTCGGCGCCGAAGTGCTCCTTTTCCGCGTGGTTGCGCAGCCGGGTCAGGACCGCGCCGTTGCTGTGTATCGCGTTGATGTAATAGATCAGGCTTTCGCTGAGGTTGAACATCTGGATGAGGTGCTGGTTCTGCATCGACGCGTTGAATTTCTGCTGCAACTCCCGCGCAACCAGCTTGATCACCTTGAGGTGGCCCAGGTAGTGATGGATGTTGTTGAACAGCAGATCCAGCAACACATCCAACGGCGTGTTCAGTTTCTGCCGGGTGCCGAGCCCATGCAGCGGCGAGTCGTCGGTGGCGATCACCAGCAAACGCTGGGTAGAAAACAGCAAGCCGCAGGACGACACTTCAAAAGCCAGGCTGCCGGCGCCGGAGTAGTTCTCCGGGCGCTTCCAGATCAGAAACAGGTTGTCGGGGTGAAACTCGATGCGCGATACCTCGTCCGGGTCCAGCGCCGACGCCAGGGCGTGTTCATCGAGTTTGAAATGGCTGTGCAGCAAGTCGCGCTCGGCCGCATCGGGGTTGCTGAACAGCATCACTTCGGCGTCCAGCCGTTCGACCGCATGCAGCACGCCGTGGGTCAGTTGAAAGCTCTTGATCATCGGCCGCTCACCAGGCCTGGCCGCGGCGTTTGAGTTCCAGTCGGCGGACGAATTCTTCCAGCACCAACGAGTACAAATCGTCCTGCAGATACGCGTCTTCGATGCCGGCGTCCATGTTCGGGTTGTCGTTGACCTCGATGACCACCACCTTGTCGCCGGACTGCTTGAGGTCGACGCCGTAGAGGCCGTCACCGATGAGGTTCGCGGTTTTCACCGCCAGTTCCACCACCGCACGCGGTGCTTCGTGAACCGCCAGGGTACGGCATTCGCCGTTGATGTCTTGCCCCTTGGCCTTGTGGTTGTAGATCTGCCAATGGCCCTTGGACATGAAGTACTGGCAGGCAAAGATCGGTTTGCGGTTGAGCACGCCGATGCGCCAGTCGTACTCGGTGTAGAAGAACTCCTGAGCCAGCAACAGCACTGAGTGTTCGAACAGTTCGGCGGTCGCTTCGAGCAAGGCTTGCTGGCTTTCGACCTTGATCACGCCACGGGAGAAACAGCCGTCGGGAATCTTCAACACCAGCGGAAAACCCAGGCGCTCGCCGACCCGTTCGAAGTCTTCCGGTCGTTCCTTGTAGAGGATTTCGGTGGCGGGCATACCCAATTGATGGCTATTGAGCAGGTCGGTCAGGTAGACCTTGTTGGTGCAGCGCAGGATCGATGCCGGGTCATCCATCACCACCAGCCCTTCGCTCTCGGCTTTTTTCGCGAAACGGTAGGTATGGTTGTCGACGCTTGTAGTCTCGCGGATCAATAGCCCGTCGTATTCGGCGATGCGCGCGTAGTCCTTGCGCTCGATCAGCTCCACATCAATGCCCAAGGTCTTGCCCACGCGTACGAAATTTTCCAGCGCCTTGGGGTTGGACGGCGGCAACGCTTCCTGCGGATCGTGCAGGATCGCCAGGTCATAACGGGCCAGGCGTCGCGACCGTGGCACACGCCAGATCTTGCGACTGAACGTATCGAGTGAGTGGGCGAACTGATCTTCCTGATCTTCGCGCAACTTGTGCAAGGCGCCAGACTTTATCCCTTCGATGTGCCAGCCGTTAGTTCGACGAAACTCAACTAACAATATCGGACACGGAAATACTTCAAACAACTGTCGCGCCAAATCCTGCAACGGCTCTATATGCGTTTTTCCAAAATACAGGGTCAGGGTAAAACCTTCGGTGTCACTGTAAAGGTGATGACTGAGGGCTTTTTCCAGGGTTTTATCCAGGTCATCCAGCGCCAGGCCGTACAGGGCTTTGCGCGTCAGTTCGCTGATGGTGCGCACCGATGGAATAACCTTGTGCCCCCGCGCCTCTGCCAGCAGCGAGCAGTAATAACCGTGCCCCAGGTACTTGTAGCTGCGACACAGGTTGATCACCTGGACCCGTTTGCCCTGCTCGTTGTCGCGGGTCTGCTCGAGGTATTCCTGAGCCGTGACGATGTCTTCGCTGGGAAAGTAGGACGCCCAGTCTTCCTTGCGTTCGACGATGATAATCAACTGACTTGAAGTTCTAACCGTGTCATTTAAATAAGTTGCTGCCGGCAAACTTTGCTCGGATACTTCGCGCCAATGACCTTGTACCGCTGACATAGTGATTGATCCGTTGGAGAACAAGACCTTTCCTATTAAGCACGAACTTTTTCGAAAGTCCCGTTTCGTTACGCAACTTTTACGGCGGTCATATGAATCCTGTCTTTCGCTTGGCGGTAGTTGAAGACTTACCCGCGTTGCTGGCACTTGAACAGCAATGTTTCACCACGGACCGGCTCACCAGCCGCAGCTTTCAATGGATGATCAGCCGCGCTCACGGACGACTGCTGGTGGCCCAGCGTGGCGAGCAATTGCTGGGTTACGCGGTGGTGTTGTTTCACCGGGGCACATCGCTGGCGCGGCTCTACTCGATTGCCATCGCCGAACAGGCTCGCGGCAGTGGGCTCGGCAAGCAATTGCTGGAACGCATCGAGGCCTGCGCCCTGGAACACGACTGCGCGTACCTGCGGCTGGAAGTGCGCATCGACAACCCCGCCGCCATCGCCCTGTATGAGCGCAACGGTTACCGGCGCTTCGCGCTGATCCATGATTATTACCAGGACCATGCCGATGCGCTGCGCCTGGAGAAACGCATCCTTCAGCACCATGACTCGCGCAACATCAACGTGCCCTGGTACGCCCAGACCACCGATTTCACCTGCGGCCCCGCGTGCCTGTTGATGGCCATGGGCGCACTGCAAACCGGTCGAGTGCTGGAGCGCCGCGAAGAACTGCAGATCTGGCGCGAAGCAACCACCGTGTTCATGACCTCTGGCCACGGCGGGTGCAGCCCTCAAGGTCTGGCATTGGCGGCGGCGCGACGCGGGTTTCGTGTGCGCCTGCAAGTGAGCATGGCCGGGCCGTTGTTTCTCGATGGCGTGCGCGATGAGCATAAAAAAGACGTCATGCGCCTGGTGCACGAGGAGTTCATGGCTCAGTTGGGAACGATTGACGTCGAACAGGTGCTCGGTGGTCCGCTGGACCTGCCACGGTTACTGAACGACGGCGGACAGCCGCTGGTGCTGATCAGCAGTTATCGGCTGACCCGCTCCAAGTCGCCGCACTGGGTGATCGTCACTGATTGCGATGAGGAATTTGTGTACCTGCACGACCCGGATGTCGACCATAGCCAGCATCGTCAGCCCATGGACTGCCAGCATTTGCCGGTCAGCCATGGGGAGTTCGAGAAGATGTGCAGTTTCGGGCGTGGCAAGTTGCGGGCGGCGGTGATTCTTTATCGCCGGGGGTAATCACTGCATTTTGTGTCGAGTCTACCGCTGCCTTCGCGAGCAAGCCCGCTCCCACATTGGATCGCAGTCAAATGTGGGAGCGGGCTTGCTCGCGAAGGCTTACTTCAGACCAACCTTATATAAGGCTCCATCCGTCTCATCGGTGAGCACATACAAATACCCATCCGGCCCCTGCCGCACGTCGCGGATGCGTTTGTTCAGCTCGCCCATCAAGCGCTCTTCGTGAACCACCCGGTCGCCGTCCAACTGCAGGCGTATCAACTCCTGACTGACCAGCGCACCGATGAACACGTTGTGCTGCCACGCCTTGAAGCGGTCAGCGTCGTAAAACGCCATGCCGCTCAGGCCGGGAGACTTTTCCCAGACGTGGCGCGGCGCAACAGTGCCTTCGGCGGTCTTGCCCGTGGCTTCCGGGATCGGTTGACCGGAGTAGTTGATGCCATGGGTCGCCAGCGGCCAGCCGTAATTCTTGCCACGTTCGATGATGTTGATCTCGTCACCGCCACGCGGGCCGTGTTCGTTTTCCCAGAGCACGCCGGTCCAGGGATTGAGCGCCGCGCCTTGTGGATTGCGCTGGCCGTACGACCAGATTTCCGGACGCACGCCCGCCTGGCCGACAAAGGGGTTGTCGTCGGGCACCGTGCCGTCCGGGTAGATCCGCACGACCTTGCCTTGCAGCTTGTCCAGATCCTGCGCGGTTGGCCGGTCATTGTTCTCGCCGAGGGTGATGAACAGGTAGCCGTCACGGTCGAACACCAGTCGCGAACCAAAGTGATTGCCGACCGAGAGTTTGGGCTCCTGACGGAAGATCACTTTGAAATTCCTGATCGCCGTCAGGTCTTGCGACAGTTGCCCGCGACCGACCGCCGTGCCGGCCTTGTTTCCCTCGCCGCCACCTTCGGCGTAGGACAGATAGACCGTGCGGTCCTGTTTGAAATCGGGCGACAGCACCACGTCGAGCAGGCCACCCTGCCCTTTGGCCCAGACCTTCGGTACGCCACTGAGCGGTGCCGAAAGTTTGCCGTCGACGCTGACCACGCGCAGGTTGCCGGGCCGTTCGGTCACCAGCATCCCTTGCCTATCCGGCAGAAACGCCAAGGCCCACGGATGATCCAGCCCCTTGGCGATGGCCGTGACCTCAAGGGTGCCCTGTTCACTTTTCAGCGCTTGCACGGACGCCGCGAAAACCGGCGCGGCGGTGCTGATCAGGGCGCTGGCGCAAACGGTAGCCAGGAGGGTTTTACGCAACATGCACGATTCCTTTTGTCGACTGAATGGCTGGCAAGACGTGCGTCCTGCTGCTCAACGATTGCTGGTGCCTGTGTCCCGAGGGGGTGGATTAGGGATGAATTTCGGTGGGCTGACAGGCGCCGATCGATCCTGGGGATAGCGGTTGCCAATGCCGCCGTTGTCCAGCGTTGGCGGCCGAGGAACAGGCACGGTATTGGGCCCGCGAATAACCGGCGCACTGGGTTGTGTGCCTTGCATGCTATTGGGGTTGGCCCGGCGAATCGGGCTGTTGTAAGGATTGCTGGCGGCGCCCGTCGGGCTCTGGGCCAACAGCATCGGGAATGCGGATAACCGGGTGTCGGCCTGGGCCAGTTGGCTCAGCACGCCCGTCAATGCCATCGTGATGATGCCAAACGCTAATCGGTTCATGGCCAGCCTCTCGAGGTGATACAGCCTTCGATAGCACGCTACGCCGAGGGTTCGGATTTGTTAACCAAAACCATGTAACACGAAGTTGATCCCCTGCCAGGACTGGCTTGTACGCCGCTGAAAACTTTGCGCCGGGCCATGGGCAGCCGCGACGCGTCAATCAGATCCAGACAAAAATCGCCAGCAACCCGGCAAAAATCGCCCACTTCTCCAGGTAATAGAGTGTGCGGTTGCGCTTCTTCAACGCTTTGCCGCGCAGGCGAATCTTGTAGATTCTGGTGAACAGTCGATTGATGCCACCCGTCTTGTCGCCCACTTCGTTCGGTGCACCGGCCGCCGACATCACGTTGCGGCTGAACCAGCCATTGAACGCCGCTGCCCAGCGATACTTCATGGGGCGCTCGATGTCGCAGAACAAAATGATGCGGTTCTGCTGCGTAGTGTTTTCGGCGTAATGAATGAAGGTCTCGTCGAACATCACCGCTTCACCGTCACGCCAGTGATAGTTCTCGCCATCGACGTTGATGTAGCAACCGGCGTCGTTCGGAGTCTCCAGGCCCAGGTGATAACGGTAGGAACCGGCATACGGGTCCCGGTGACGTACCAGTTTCGAACCGGGCGGCAGTTCGGCGAACATCGCCGCCTTGATCGAACCGATGCTCTGCACCAGTTCGGTGGTGCGCGGGCAAAGCTTCATTGCCGAAGGATGACTGTCGCCGTACCACTTCAAGTAGAAGCGCTTCCAGCCGGTTTTGAAGAACGAGTTGAAGCCGACGTCGTCGTACTGGTTCGAGCGCTTGATCTCACCCGCCTTGAGCAGGTTCTGACCTTCGGCGCGGATTTCTTCCCAATGGGTCTGCAAGGGGCTCAGGTCCGGGAAGTCGGCCGGATCGAGATACGGTTTGTTGGGAATTTTCGAGAACAGGTACAGGAAGCAATTGATCGGCGCGAGAAACGTCGAGTGATCGCTCAGTTGGCGGCCCAGCTTGTGGCGCACCCGACCGCGCAGGTGGACGTACGCAATCGATACAACATAAATAGCGGCAATGATGAGTTTCACGGAAATCGTCACACGTCAGAAGTGAACAAACTGCGTCCCCTGACAGGCCCGACGGCCCAAGGGTCTTGTGCAGCGTCTGAATACGAAACAGCGTCCCTGAGGCGCGTCCTTGAGCATGCCGGCGGTCGGCATCCGGTTGAAAGATGGCATTTTAGCCACGAGTTGTAACAAATAGTTAGCGTTCAACTGTGAAAATCTGTCCACTTGTACCGCCAAAGCATCCGTGCGGCCTAAACGCCCTATCGTTTAAAGAGCCAGACCAGTACAATCGCCGCCAAACATTACGCGCCCCCCTTGGTTGATGACGGGAATGAACCCCGTCTCAGCGCACTTCGACTCGGGCCAAGCGCTCCAACTGCTGCTGTCCACTTATTGCCAGATGGACCTTCCGCTTCTGATCGGGATGTATTTCCCGTGGTTTGAATACCGGAAACGGGTACTGAATCGGTACTGCCGCAACCCTAGCTACTCTGAATGCTTCGCAGGAAAAACCTTTGATCTCTACAGCTAACATCACGATGCAGTTCGGCGCCAAGCCGCTATTCGAAAACGTTTCGGTCAAATTCGGCGCGGGCAACCGCTACGGCTTGATCGGCGCCAACGGCTGCGGCAAGTCGACTTTCATGAAAATCCTCGGTGGCGACCTCGAGCCTTCCGGCGGTCAGGTCATGCTCGAGCCGAACGTGCGTCTGGGTAAATTGCGCCAGGACCAGTTCGCCTACGAAGAATTCACCGTGATCGACACCGTGATCATGGGTCACGAAGAACTGTGGAAGGTTAAAGCCGAGCGCGACCGCATCTACTCGCTGCCGGAAATGACCGAAGAAGACGGCATGGCCGTGGCCGAGCTGGAAACCGAATTCGCCGAAATGGACGGCTACACCGCCGAGTCCCGTGCCGGCGAACTGTTGCTGGGCCTGGGTATCGGCATCGAGCAGCACTTTGGCCCGATGAGCGAGGTTTCCCCAGGCTGGAAACTCCGTGTATTGCTGGCGCAGGCGCTGTTCTCCGATCCTGAAGTACTGTTGCTCGACGAACCGACCAACCACCTGGACATCAACACCATCCGCTGGCTGGAAAACGTGCTGACCCAGCGCTCCAGCCTGATGATCATCATCTCTCACGACCGTCACTTCCTGAACAGCGTGTGCACCCACATGGCTGACCTGGATTACGGCGAGCTGCGCCTGTTCCCGGGCAACTACGACGAGTACATGACCGTGGCGACCCAGTCCCGCGAGCAACTGCTGTCGGACAACGCCAAGAAGAAGGCTCAGATTTCCGAGCTGCAATCGTTCGTCAGCCGCTTCTCGGCCAACGCCTCGAAAGCCAAGCAGGCCACTTCCCGCGCCAAGGCGATCGACAAGATCCAGCTGGCCGAGGTCAAGCCTTCGAGCCGTGTGAGCCCGTTCATCCGCTTCGAACAAACAAAGAAGCTGCACCGTCAAGCGGTCATCGTCGAGGGCATGGCCAAAGGCTTCGACGGCAAGACACTCTTCAAGGACTTCAGCTTCCAGGTTGAAGCTGGCGAGCGCGTTGCGATCATCGGCCCGAACGGTATCGGTAAAACCACCCTGCTGCGCACCCTGGTCAACGAATTGACCCCGGATGCCGGCACCGTGAAGTGGACCGACGCCGCGGAACTGGGCTACTACGCCCAGGACCACGCGCACGACTTCGAAGACGACTGCAACCTGTTCGACTGGATGGGCCAGTGGACCCAGGGCGGCGAGCAACTGGTTCGCGGCACCCTCGGCCGCATGCTGTTCTCCAACGACGAGATTCTGAAGTCGGTCAAAGTCATCTCCGGTGGTGAGCAAGGTCGCATGCTGTTCGGCAAGCTGATCCTGCAAAAACCGAACGTGCTGATCATGGACGAACCGACCAACCACTTGGACATGGAATCCATCGAGGCGCTGAACCTGGCGCTGGAGAACTATCCGGGCACGCTGATCTTCGTCAGCCACGACCGTGAGTTCGTATCGTCGCTGGCCACCCGCATCATCGAGTTGAGCCCTAGCGGCGTGATCGACTTCAGCGGTACTTATGATGATTACCTGCGTAGCCAAGGCGTTGTGTTCTAAGCGTTCGCTATAAATGAAAAGCCCTGTCCATGTGACGGGGCTTTTTGCATTTCATGGCCAATGAAATTGCTGGTGCACAAGACCTCTTCGCGGGCAAGCCTCGCTCCTACAGTATCGAGTCGTACGCGAATTTCGGGATCGACAAAAAACACTGTAGGAGCGAGCGGTGCGGCGATCCGACTTGCCCGCGAAGAGGCCCTCGGGCTCAACGAATATAGTTAGCCTGCTTTCTTTTATTCCACACCCACGCCATGATGGACCTCTCCCACCGCCGCCCGCGAACGAGCCCTCATGTCTGCGCAGCAACTGCCACCGCAAAGCTCCATGGCGATCACCCTGCAGATCGTCTCCATCGTTTTCTATACCTTTATTGCCTTCCTTTGCATCGGCCTGCCGATTGCTGTGTTGCCGGGTTATGTCCACGAACAACTCGGGTTCAGCGCTGTCGTCGCAGGGCTGACCATCGGTTCGCAATACCTCGCCACCCTGCTCAGCCGCCCGATGGCCGGGCGCATGTCGGACAGCATCGGCACGAAACGATCGATTGTTTACGGGCTGGCGGGGATTGTCTTGAGCGGCGCGCTGACGTTGCTGTCGACGCTGCTGCAAAGCTTTCCGCTGACGAGCCTGTTGATTCTGATCGCCGGTCGTTTGTTGCTGGGCATCGCTCAGGGCTTGATCGGCGTCGGCACCATCAGTTGGTGCATGGGCCAGGTCGGCGCGGAACACACCGCGCGCTCGATCTCGTGGAATGGCATCGCGTCCTACGGCGCCATCGCGATTGGTGCACCATTGGGCGTCGTGATGGTGGCCGCGTATGGTTTTGCCAGCCTGGGCATTGCGCTGTCATTGTTGGCTGCGTTGGCGCTGCTGCTGATCCGCAATAAACCGTCGGTGCCAGTGGTTCGCGGTGAACGCCTGCCGTTCTGGGCGGTGTTCGGGCGTATTGCGCCGTTCGGCGCGAGTTTGAGCCTGGCGTCGATCGGCTACGGCACGTTGACCACCTTTATTACCCTGTATTACGTCAACCGTGGCTGGACCGGCGCCGCGTACTGCCTGACGGTGTTCGGTGTCTGCTTCATTCTGGCGCGACTGCTGTTCATTTCCAGCATCAGTCGTTTTGGTGGATTCACCTCGGCGATTGTCTGCATGAGCATTGAAACAGTGGGCCTGGTGCTGCTGTGGCTCGCGCCGTCGACCGGTTTCGCCCTGATTGGCGCGGGTCTGGCCGGGTTTGGCCTGTCGCTGGTGTACCCGGCGCTGGGGGTAGAAGCCATTAAACAGGTGCCCAATTCCAGTCGCGGCGCGGGTTTGAGTGCTTACGCGGTGTTTTTCGATCTGGCGCTGGCGATTGCCGGACCGCTGATGGGCGCGGTGGCGTTGAACATGGGGTACTCGTGGATTTTCTTCAGTGCGGCAATGTTGTCGATCACCGGCCTGGCCCTGACTCTGCTACTGAAACGCCGCGCTACAGCCTGATCAACACAAACCTTGCTGGCGATGGCGATTCCGAGGACGCCATCGCCAGCAAGCCGGCTCCTACGGATTCGGGGGTGCCGGGGTTTGTGGGGGCGCCGCAGACCTGTAGGAGCCCGGCTTGCTGGCGATGGCGATTTCATGGGCGCCATCGCCGGCAAGCCGGCTCCTACAGTGGTGTGTGGATCCTATTGATCGGCGGTTTGCATGCCGGCGCGGGTCGGTTTGCCCAGTGCGTGGGAGAAGAAGCGCCCCGCTTCGGAGATCATGTTGCGATGGATGTCCTCGCGATCGACACCGTCGGCATCGGTGCACAGCGCCGGCATCGCCTTGATCTGTTCTTCGTTGCACGGTGCCATGAACACGAAGTGCCCTGCCCCCGCCAGTAGCTTGAAGTCCGGTGCGGTCGGCAGTTTGCGCGCCAACGCGGCGGCGTTTTTGTCGAAGGCCACCAGTTTGTCGCCGTCACCGCTGTACAGCAGCACCGGCACATGCACGTCGGCCAGGGTATGACGGCCGAATTTCAGGCTCAACGGCGCCATCAGCAGCAGCGCGTGCACCCGTGGATCCGCCACCGGTTGCAGGTCATCACGGTCGACAATCAGTTCACCCTGGGTGTTGCAGGCATCGTGGTCGTCCGGACGTTCCTGGCAATAGCGACGCAGACGATCCAGATCCGGCGTCGCCCCCGACAGAATCAGCGCCGTCTCCCCGCCGGCCGAATAACCGATCACCCCCACCTGATCGGCATTGACGAACGGCGCGAGCATGCGGTCGCCCAAGGTCGCGGTAATGGCTTCGGAAATCTGGATCGGCCGCCCATACAGGTTGCTCAAGGTGCCGAGGCGGCTGTGGTCTTTCGAGTTGTCGCCGGGATGAATCACCGCCACCACCACAAAACCCTTGCGCGCCAGCGATGTGGCGAGGTCGTGCAGGGCCATCGGGGTTCCGGTGTTGCCGTGGGACAGCATCAGCATCGGGAAGCGGCCAATGGCGACGCGGGTGTCTTCGCCCGCTTCGACCGTGTAGCCCTCGAGTTTACTGGAGTGTTCGCGGTCGCTGGAGGGGTAGAACGCGATGGCGCGCATCGGTTGCAGGTCCAGTGGGTCGAGAAAACTCATCTCATGGAAACCGACGCTCCAGTGAGGATGTGGCGCAGGCGCGGCGTGCACTGAATTCAGGCTGCTGAGCAGGCAAATCAGTAACGTTGCCCAAAGACGCACCATGGGATGCCCCACCTTTGTTACTTGACCGGGAAGCCCGTTCTCCATCGATTACCGAGGAAGCGGCCTTGTACCAGCAATTGCGGCCACCAAGGTCGTTACAGAACGGGGACGTTAAACCCTCGACTGCATAACCTGGGCCACAACATGAAAGATTACGCAATGATCAGAAACAAAAAACTCCGTATCTGACCTTGCGGGATCAGAATACAGAGTTTTTTGGGGTGTTGCCCGAGCTGATTTACAACTTTACGCAAGCCTTACGCGGCGGCGAACAGTTGCTCGCTGATCTGAGTGCGAGCAGCGCTCATGGCTTTGGTGCGGACTTCATCACCGTACGCCAGGCCTTCGGCACGGACGAATTCAATGTCGGTGATGCCGAGGAAACCGAACAGCAACTTCAAATACTCTTCGTGCGCAACGCCACTCGCCTGACCTGCGTGCAAACCGCCGGCAGTCGACACGATCACGACTTTCTTGCCACCGCACAGGCCTTCAGGGCCGGCTTCGGTGTAGCGGAAGGTCTGACCGGCAACGGCGATGCGGTCGATCCAGGCCTTGAGTTGGGTCGGGATGGTGAAGTTGTACATAGGTGCTGCGATGACGACGGCATCGGCGGCGAGGAATTCGGCCAGTGTCGAGGCGCTCAGTTCGGCTTCGTGCTGCTGGGCGGCGTTGCGCAGTTCAGCGGAGGTGCCGGCGGCGACCAGGGTCGTGGCGGAGAAGTGGCTGATGGCATCGCTGGCCAGGTCGCGGTAGGTCACGACGGCGGTCGGCTCGGCAGCTTGCCAGGCGCTGACGACTTCGCGGCTCAGCTGACGGGAAGCCGAGTTGTCACCAAGAATGCTCGAATCGATATGCAGCAGTTTCATATGGGATCTCCAGGTGAGGACCGCCACGAGGCGATCTGATGGAGACAATCCTACAGACGAAACCAATAGCTGATTAGACTGCAACAATGCGATAGTTCGTCTCACTGATAGAACAATCGAGTTAACACCATGCAAGACCTCAATGACCTCTATTACTTCGCCAAAGTGGTCGAAGCCGGCGGTTTCGCGGCAGCCGGGCGTTTGCTGGGGATTCCCAAATCACGATTGTCGCGCCGCATCGCCGAACTGGAAGAACGCCTGGGTGCGCGCCTGCTGCAACGCACCACCCGGCAGCTTAAGTTAACCGCTGTGGGCGAGCGCTATTTGCGCCACTGTCAGGCCATGTTGCTGGAAGCCGAGATGGCCGATGAGGCCGTGGCCAGCATGTCCAGCGAACCGCGCGGACGCTTGCGGGTGTCCGCACCCGTCGGGCTGGCTCACGAAATGTTGCCAACGGTGATCAGCAAATTCCTCGAGAAATACCCTCATGTCCAGCTGGAGGTCATGCTGGTAAACCGCCGGGTCGATCTGGTGACCGAGGGCGTCGACGTCGCGTTGCGAGTTCGCGAACCGGGTGATGAAGACCCGCTGCTGGTGACCCGGCGCCTGCGTCAGGCGCAGATGCTGATGGTGGCCAGTCCGGGTTTTCTTCATGGACGAGCAATCAATCATCCCGAAGACCTCAAGGGCTTGCCGGTGCTCGGCGCTCTGGAAGCGGACCGTATGGTGCACATCCGCATGCTCGACCAACAGGGTAAAAGTCATGAACTCGCGCTCGAAGCGCGACTGGGCATCGATGACTTTATCGTGCGCAGGGCCTGCACCCTCGCCGGCCAGGGTTTTACCATGCTGCCGATGATGTATTGCGAGCAGGAACTGGAAAGCGGCGCGCTGGTGCAGTTACTGCCCGACTGGTCTTTGCCTGGCGGCTGGCTGCAAGCGGTCTACCCTCATCGGCGCGGAGTGATGCCGGCCGTTCGCGCCTGGCTCGACCATTTGATCGAATCATTCAATGCCTGTGGGGACCGACTGATATGAAGGCTGGGCGTATGAGCGAAGAGGATGTCGCGCAATTCTGTCTCGCGCTGCCGGGTGCGCGGGAAGATTACAAGTGGGGTGGCGTGCGGGTGTTTTCGATTGCCGGAAACAAGATGTTCGCCCTGCAGAACCTGCGGGGCGACTCTTTGGCGTTCAAGGTCGACAAGGACTTGTTTCTGGGGCATTGCGACCGCCCGGGCATTCATCCGGCGCCGTATCTGGCCCGGGCCCAGTGGATCATCATGCAAACGCCCTACCCGCTGGGCAGCGAAGAACTGCAAGGGCTGCTGCAACGTTCCCATCAACTGGTGGTGAGCAAACTGCCCAAACGCACGCAGGTCGGGCTGCTGCTTTAAAGCAGTGCCAGATTGGCGCCCAGGAACAGTTGATCGATCCAGAACACTTGATGCAGCAGCACGATCACCCAGAACAGCAACTGAAACGACACTTTGCGGGTCTTGTGCCGAAACACCTGCTGGGCCAGCAACGCGCCCGGCCAGCCGCCGGCGAGTTCCACCGCATGCAACACGTTTTCCGGCGTGCGCCAGCGGTCGGTCCGGGCCTTGCGCTTGTCGCTCCAATAAAGGAAGAACGCCAGCACGCTGACGATGCCATAGGCCGCAAGGGGAATCAGCGAAACCCCTCGCAGCCAGAACGACATCGAGCCGAACAACGGCAGCGCACACACCATCGCGAACACCAGCAGTTTCAGCCGTGGGTTCTGGATTCCGCCCCCGGACTGGCGTCCGGGATTGTTGCGTGCGCGGGTGTCATTCATGGCTTGACCGCTGTCCAGTCAACCCAGCCAAACTGCCAGGTGGCGAGAATGACCAGGCCAAATGCAATACGGTACCAGGCGAACACCGCATAGCTGTGGCTGGCGATGAACTTGAGCAAGCCCCGTACGGCAATCATTGCGAAAATGAACGCAGTGACAAAGCCGATGGCGAACACCGGGAAATCGGCCGGGACGAACAGGTCGCGGTATTTGTAGCCCGAGTACACCGCCGCAGCGACCATGGTCGGCATTGCCAGGAAGAAGGAGAACTCGGTAGCGGTCTTGCGCGACAGGCCAAACAGCAACCCGCCAATGATGGTCGAGCCGGAACGCGATGTACCGGGAATCATTGCCAGGCACTGGGCGAAACCGACTTTAAGCGCATCTTGCCAGGTGATTTCATCGACCGTTTCAGCATGCACTTCATGCTGACGCTTTTCAGCCCACAACATGATGATCCCGCCCACCACCAACGCCGACGCGACCGTAATCGGGTTGAACAGGTAGTGGTGAATCAAGTCGGAAAAAATCACCCCCAACACCACGGCCGGCATGAAGGCAATCAACAGGTTGGCGGTAAAGCGTCGGGCGCCGGGCTGCGTTGGCAAACCGGTCACCACATCGAGAATCTTGCGACGAAACTCCCACACCACCGCCAGAATCGCACCCAGTTGAATAATGATGTTGAAGGCAATGGCCCGTTCACCACCGAAATTGAGCAAGTCGGCCACGATGATCTGGTGTCCGGTACTGGAAATGGGCAAAAACTCCGTCAGCCCTTCTATAACGCCAAGTATCAATGCCTGAAAGGCGGTCCAAAGATCCATCAATCCCCCAAGAAGCGATGCGCCACGGCATGCCCCGTTAATATTTTTCAAAACATTGACTGCGATCAGCGCAGCTGCAGCCAGACGCGCACAGAATCCAGACGAAACCGTAAAAATTCCGTGAAAAATCAACTTGGATTCAGGTTTTTCCGTGCGGGGCCGAAATCCTATCAGACAAGGCTGAATAACGCTGCCACGTTATTGGACTTGGGTCGGATATGCCCGATCGGCAAAATGTGGTTGGATGCTGGCGGTCGTTTATTACAAGAAAAAGAAACAGGAGTGACAGCGTTATGAACAGCTTGCGCAATATGTCGATCAGCCGGCGTTTGTGGTTGATTTTGATCGTGGCCGTCATGATGCTTTTGACGTTGGGCGTGTTGATGCTCAAGCAGATTCACGAGGACCTGTATCACGCCAAGGCGCAGAAAACCCAGCACGTCGTGCAGACGGCCAGCGGCATTCTGACCTATTACCACGGGCTCGAAACTGCCGGCACGCTGACCCGCGAAGCTGCGCAGAAACAGGCGCTGACCGCCGTTCGCGGCCTGCGCTATGACCAGAACGACTACTTCTGGATCAACGACCTGACGCCGGTGATGATCATGCACCCGGCCAACCCCAAACTCGATGGCCAGAACCTCTCGGCGATCCGCGACCCGGACGGCTTTGCGGTGTTCAATGAAATGGTCGCCCTCGCCAAGGCCAAGGGCGCCGGCCCGATCGACTATCGGTGGCCGAAACCGGGCGCCAGCGAGCCGGTCGCAAAAACCTCCTACGTCAAACTCTTCGAACCGTGGGGCTGGGTGATCGGCTCGGGCGTGTATATAGATGACATGCAAGCCGAGTTCATGGGCCAGGTCTGGAAAGCGACAGTGGTCGGGTTGGTGATCGCCGCCTTCATGGCGCTGCTGGTGATCCTGATTGCCCGCAGCATCGTCCGTCCGCTGCAGGACACCGTGAACGCCATGGCCAACATTGCCAGCGGCGAGAGCGATCTGACTCGCAGCCTCGACACCCACGGTCAGGACGAAGTCACGCAGTTGGCACACCACTTCAATGCGTTCACCGCCAAGCTACGGTTGGTGATCAGCGAATTGCAGGTGTCCGCCAGCGCCCTGGGCCAGTCGTCCAGCGAACTGGGCAACGACGCCGTCCAGGCCCAGCAACGCAGCCAGCAGCAATCGCAACAGATGGAACTGGTGGCCACGGCCATCAATGAAGTGACCTATGGCGTGCAGGACGTGGCGAAGAACGCCGAGCACGCCGCCAGCGAGATGCGCGATGCCGAGTCTCAGGCGCAGCAGGGCCAGGTCAACATCGACAGCAGCCTGCAACAAATCGACAAGCTGTCTTCAACGATTGATCAGGCCGTGGAGGTCATCCGTACCCTCGCCGCCGAAAGCACTCAGATCGGCAGCGTGCTGGAAGTGATCCGCTCAATCGCCGAGCAAACCAACCTGCTGGCCCTCAACGCGGCCATCGAAGCCGCTCGTGCCGGTGAACAAGGTCGCGGGTTTGCCGTCGTCGCCGATGAGGTGCGCCTGCTGGCCCAGCGCACGCAGAAGTCCACCGCCGAGATCCAGGCAATGATCGAACGCCTGCAAAGCCATTCCGAAGCGGCGGTCAAGGTCATCGGCGACAGCAGCCGCGCCTCGCAACTGACCATCGAACAGGCCGGCCTCGCCGGTGCAAGCCTGAATGCCATTGGCCAGGCACTGCGCAACCTCAACGGGTTGAACGCTTCCATTGCCAGCGCCACCCTGCAACAGGCCCATGTGGTCGAAGACATCAACCAGAACGTGACCCAGGCAGCCGGTTTGTCCCACAGCACGGCGCTGGCGGCGGAACAGTCGAGCGTGGCCAGCGTCCACCTCAAGGAACTGAGTGAGCAGTTGAATGGATTGCTCAAACAATTCCGCGTGTAGGCGCCTGGCTTGTAGGCGATAGCGCCCATGAAATCGCCATCGCCAGCAAGCCGGCTCCTACAAGTTTCGGGTGAACCCACAATCCCAACACCCTCGCGACCTGTAGGAGCCAGCTTGCTGGCGATAGCGCCCATGAAATCGCCATCGCCGGCAAGCCGGCTCCTACAAGTTTCGGGTGAACCCACAATCCCCAACACCCACGCGATCCGTAGGAGCCAGCTTGCTGGCGATAGCGCCCATGACATCGCCATCGCCGGCAAGCCGGACTCCTACAGGTTTGGGGTGAACCCACAATCCCCAACACCCCCGCGACCTGTAGGAGCCAGCTTGCTGGCGATAGCGCCCATGAAATCGCCATCGCCGGCAAGCCGGGCTCCCACAGGTTTGGGGTGAACCCACAATCCCCAACACCCACGCGATCCGTAGGAGCCAGCTTGCTGGCGATGGCGTCCGTGAAACCGTCATCGCCAGCAAGCCGGGCTCCTACAGGTTTTGGGTGAACCCACAATCCCCAACACCCCCGCGATCCGTAGGAGCCAGCTTGCTGGCGATAGCGCCCATGAAATCGCCATCGCCAGCAAGCCGGACTCCTACAGGTCAACGGGTGTTTTCTCCCTCGCCAGCACAGCCTCATCCGCTGCAATCCGGGTACAATTCGCTCCCCTCTTCGTCTGCTCCAAGGAACCTCCATGTCCGGGCTTGAACTGTTTGCCGCCGCCCTCGGTGTCATTGCCGTCTGGTTGACGGTCAAACAGAACCCCTGGTGCTGGCCGATCGGTCTGGTCATGGTGTCGCTGTACAGTTGGGTCTTTTTTGAAGTGAAGCTGTATTCGGACATGCTGTTGCAGGTGATCTACGCCGCGTTGCAGCTCTATGGCTGGTGGCAGTGGACCCGCGCGGGGGTTGCGCGGCAAGGGCGGCAGGTTAGCCAACTCAAGGGCAAATCGATCGCGACAGGTCTGGCCATCGGTGCCATCGGCAGTCTGTTGCTCGGCGCGGCCATGGCGCACTGGACCGATGCCGCGCAGCCCTGGCTCGATGCGGCACTGACGGGGTTCAGCCTGGTGGCGCAGGTCTGGATGGCGCAAAAGCGCGTTCAATGCTGGCCACTGTGGATCACCCTGGATGTGATTTTCGTCGGGCTCTTCGTCTACAAGGGCATGTACTTGACCGCCGGGCTCTATGCGTTGTTTGCCGTGATCGCGGTTCAAGGCTGGCGGGAATGGCGCACTGACCCGGCATTGCGCACATGAAAGTCCTGGTACTCACCGGCCCTGAATCCAGCGGCAAGAGCTGGCTCGCGGCCGAGTTGCAAGCGCATTTCGGCGGGATGCTGGTCGACGAATATGTCCGCTGGTTCATCGAACAAAACCCGCGTGATACCTGCCTGGCCGACATTCCGGAGATCGCCCGCGGGCAATTGCAATGGGAAGACGAGGCCCGCGCCCGACAGCCATCGTTGCTGATTCTCGACACCCACCTGCTGAGTAACATCCTCTGGAGCCAGACCCTGTTTGGCGATTGCCCCGCGTGGATCGAGCAGGCGCTGCTGGCTCGCCAGTACGACTTGCATCTGTTGCTGTCTCCCGAACAGGTCGACTGGAAGGATGATGGCCAACGCTGCCAACCCGATTTGAGCGAGCGCCGGGCATTTTTCGACGCAACCCTGACATGGCTTGAAACCCATCAACAGCCTTTTCAAATTCTGCAGGGAAACTGGGCGGAACGGCGATTTCAGGCACTGCAAGCCGTCACCCTGCTGCTGAACCCCTGACCCGTTTTTAGGGGTTTTCACCCAGTAATTCCCCTGTTTTGGGGGCAAAAGTGTCCATACCTGTTACACCCACCCCACCCCAAACAGGCCGTTTCAGCGGTCTGCACCCTCTTCGCCCGTCAGCTGTTAAGCCCCCAATACACCTCGGCGCAAAGCATTGATCTAGAGCACTGCAACCGCTTTTGTTGGGCAAAAGCGCCAGCGCCCGTCTCAGACGTGAAACAGCACCGACATCGCCCTCCCGGACAAAATTTTTAACCCGTTGAATTAAAACAAAATTCAAAAAACGGCACAGCATTCGCTCTCTCCTTCACATCGCTGACTAGGGCCAGCCCACAAAAAGAAGGAATTGCCACTGTGGGGACTTTCAATACTTTCAATAAAGGCTTTACCTGCCTCCTCCTGATCGGATGCGCATTGGGCTCAAGTGTCCAGGCCGACGACGGCATCATCATTATCAAGCGTGATGTCCAGACACGAAACGCCGTGCAAGCGCCGGTGGCTCCCGACCCCAACCCCACGACCGCAAATGCCAACCCGAGCCAACAAATCCTCAGGCAAACGAACGAGTTGAACGACGGCGACTTTGCCAACGTCGCCAGTGGTGCCGGGATCTCCCGCCTCGTCACGTTAGGCAACACAAACCTGGGCGGCAACATCACCACCCAGAATCAGCTTTCCAACCTTCCCGCCGGACGTTCGGGAGGTTCGGGCAACGGTATTTCCAACCTGGTCAATTCAAGCGTCCAGCGTGGCCTGAGCGGTCTGAACGTCATTACGGGAGGCCGTTGAGATGAATCGTAAGCTGCTGATTATCGCTATGTTTTGCAGCGCATCGAGCTTTGCTCAACCCCCCGTTATCAATAATGCCGACATCAGTAATTCGGGCGCGCAGTACCAAGGTAACTTCGCGGTCAACCAGGCTGCCGGCGATCAGCAGCAACAGGCTAATGCCCGGGCCATCGCCATGGGCCATGGCGCCAGCGCGACCACGCAGATTCGCCAACGATTGCATACCGAAGTCGACCCCAGGATGGATGCTCGAGCCAGCATTCAGGGCGACTCCTTCAGCCGCGGCTACGGCGTACTGGGTGTCAACCAGAGCGCCGGTGCCAGCACTCAGCAAGCCAATGCCCTGCGGATAAGCATCAGCAATCAACCGCAAAGTATCGACGACAGCGTCCTCATGCAACAGAACGTGGCGCTGATCAAAAACTCCGATCCGACTGACTCTGCACCAGGCTATCGCCAGGTCTCTACCAGTGACCAGGCATTCACCGGTAGCCGCGGGGTGATTCAGTTGAATCAGAGCGCCGGGGTGGGAAACCGAATGGCCAACACCCTGAACGTACGGGTCGCGGATTGACCCAAACAGTTAGGAACAACACTTAACCTAAAATAAGTACGGAGAATCACCATGAAACCTTCGACGGCACTCAAGCCTCTGGTTTTCGCAATTGCTGCGGTCATGGCTGTTGCTGTACAAGCTGGGCAAAACGATCGGCGTCACGATGACCACCACAATGGCCATCATAACAACGGTCACCACAATCCTCCTCCAATGAAGATCCCTGTTTACGCGACTGCCAATGCCTACGACAAACAAAGCAGCACCAACAATCGCATCCGTAACGAAGGGACTATTAACAAGGCAGAGATGACCGACTCTGCCACAGGCGCCGACGGCAACGTCGGTATCAACGTGGCGGCAGGCGACGGCAACCAACAGGACAACGCTGCCGCCATCGCGAACGCTGGCGCCACTTCCGCTCTGGATAACTCCTTCGTGTTCGGGGTTGCCACTGCCACTGCCAGCGTCAAGCAGTACAGCAACCACAACAAGGTCGACAACTACAACACCACAGCCTCTGCCGTGATGAGCGCATCGGGCAATGGTGGCAACGGCAATATGGGGATCAACATTGCCGGTGGCGACCTGAACCAACAGAAAAACACCATGGCGATTGCCAACTCCAATTCGCCGCTGGGTAACGCAACAGCCACCGCCTCCGCCGATCAGAATGGTCCTGGTCTGGTAGTGAATAACAACGCCGATCGGAACTTCGCCCTGACGACGGTGACGCTAACCACAACCAAAAGCGGTAATTCCTCTTTCAGTCATAACTCCGAGTTGAACATTGATAAGAGCGCGTCCAGCAACTGGACCAAGAAAGGTGCTAGCAGTTTTGACGTCAGTGGCACCAAGCACTTTGAAGCAATCGGATCAAAAAGCACCGACAAGAGCTCCACCAGCCATGCTGCTGTGGAAGCTATGTTGACCGCAGATGCGAATGTTACCAAAACCGTTACTCATAATAACGGCTATGGCGATCGCACTCGCAGCAAGTCTGTCGACCTATCGGTTGACGCATCGCTTAAAGCATCTATCGATACAGAACACTCAAAATCGACCGACTCTTCGTTCGAGAAGAAGTTCGATTCTTCGTTCTCAAAATCGTTTGACTCTTCGTTCGAGAAATCAGGCGAGAAATCGTCCGCTTCTACCAAACACGAAGAGAAGGGCTACAGCGAAAGCAATGCATGGGAATTGAGCAACACTGTTTCCTATCAAATCCTGACCCCAAATGGCTGGGCTAACCCTGTCACCAACACTGCAACCCTTAGCGGTTCGGTGAATGGCGGCAGTGGCAACCTCGGCGTCAACGTGGCTGCCGGTGTGGGTAACCAACAAAGCAACTCGTTGGCCATTTCCAACCAATCGTTCTGATGGCTGTCTCTGGAGGCCCCCTCACGGGGGCCTTTTTCAACACAACCAGAGGGCGTCCCACCATGCGCATTATCGCCTTGGTACTTTTGCTTTGTGTGTCCAGTGTGATCGAGGCTGCACAAATGCCGCTTTCCGTCCTGCCGGGCGGCGCGGTGGTGTACAAGCCGATCCAGAGCATACGCGAGCGTAAATTTGCCGACCTGGTGCAACAGAAAACCGACTTCAGTTGCGGCGCAGCTGCGCTGGCGACCATATTGCGCCAGGCCTATTGGCTGGACGTGAACGAAGAACAGATCATCGAAGGCATGCTGGCATACGCCGATCAAGACCTTGTCCGCGTTCAGGGCTTCTCCATGCTCGACATGAAGCGTTACGTGGAAAGTATCGGCATGCGGGCCCGTGGCTACCGGGTGGCGCCGGAAACGCTGAACGACATCAGAATTCCGGTCGTGGTCCTCATGGATATCCGTGGCTACAAACATTTTGTGGTCCTGCAAAAAGTCCACAAGGGCTGGGTATACATCGGAGATCCGGTACTCGGTCATAAACGCTACCAAGTCGACGACTTTGTCAAAGGCTGGAACGGCATCATCTTTGCTGTCATTGGCCAGGGCTACGACAAAACCAACGCGCTGCTCGACCCTCCCGTGCCACTGACCGCCAAGAACCGCCTCGACACCTTCAGCCCGGTGCAAGACGCAGAGTTGTTGGACTTCGGATTTATCCGAAGCGACTTCTTCTAATAACAAGGGAGCATGACGCTCCGGGAGCATCTAATGAAGACTCCAATCTGGCTGGCCTTGGCTTGCCTGGCCGCCAGCCTGCCAACCCAGGCACAGACGTTCAAACCTATTGAACTGAGCGATCAGGAACTGGCGAACCTGCGAGGCCGCTATGTCATGCCGGGGCGCGTCATCAGTTTCGGGATTGTCATGACCAGCACCTGGCAAAATGCCAACGGTCAGGTGATCGGGGCAACCTCCTCGATGCAAATTCAACAAACGACCATCAAGCCACAGTTCTATGTGTCGATGATCGATCGGAATGGCGATGGCTCGGCGGTTTCTCAGGGCACCGGGACCGTCAGCGGCGGTAACGGTTTGAGCACTACCCAGGGCGTCACTCAGGTTGTGCGCGCTGCCGGCGACAACAACAGCGCTTACAACAACGTTGATCTCAACGTCAGCAGAGGTAGCCAGGCACCACAGATGGACAACCAGGGGCAAGCGTTGGCCTCGGGCTCAACCCTGAACCACACCAACGGTGCCGGCGCGATGAGTATTTCCGCCACCGGCACGGGCGTGCAGCTCAACATCATCGCCAACAACAACCAGGGCAACACCGTGCAGCGCCTTGCCCAAGGCGGGCTGATGCAAAACGCGACCCTGCTTGGCGGTGGTAACCAGGTCAGAAACATGATGTCGATCAACGTTGTACTGCGCGACAACCTGCCATCAACCGGCTCAATGAACGGCAACCTGGACCAACTCAAAGGAGTTCGCACTCTAGGATTCTGATCTACGCTCAGTCTCATTAGATGCAGTCAGAAGGGACGGCTAACCCATGCACCGATCTATAACGCTCAGAGCTATCGTTTGTTTGAGTAGCCTGGCCCCGGCCACATTGCTGTACGCAGCACCGGACCCCCAGGTCGAAGCATTAAAACAAGAACTCATGGAGTTGAAACAGCGTTACGAAGCACAACAGAACGCGCTGATGGTACTTGAACAGCGCGTTCGCCAAGTAGAAGAAGCACCTGCGACACCGGCCCCCAAACGCCTGACCAAATCCCCTGCCGAGCCGACCAGGGGTGGCCAGACGGTGGCCGCCGGTGCGCCGGGCACCACAGGCAGTTCATACGGCCAATCGCTCAAAGAGGATGCCGAGCCTGCGCAAAGCGTGTCCAACCTGTATGACGAAGCCAGCGGGTTCTTCGGCGGCGGCAAGTTCAGTGTCGAAACCGGCCTCACCTACACGCACTTCGATACACGCGCGCTGACGCTCAATGGTTTTCTGGCACTGGACTCGATTTTCCTCGGCAACATCAACCTCGACCGCATCAAGGCCGACAACTGGACACTGGACCTGACCGCCCGCTACAACGTGGCGCAACGCTGGCAGTTCGACATTAACGTCCCCGTGGTGTATCGCGAGTCGACGTATTCCTCCGGTGGCGCCGGTGGCGCTGGCCCCGTGACGTCGGACGCAACCGTCACCCGCGACCCGACCATCGGCGATGTGAACGTTGGCGTTGCTTACAAGTTTCTGGATGAGTCGGTCAGTCTGCCAGACGCGGTCTTTACACTGCGCGTCAAGGCACCGACCGGCAAGGACCCTTACGGCATCAAACTGGTCGAAGACCCGAACAACGACAACCTCGCGGTCCCCGAGGACTTGCCTACCGGCAATGGTGTCTGGTCGATCACCCCGGGTATCTCGCTGGTCAAGACCTTCGACCCGGCCGTGCTGTTCGGCACCCTGGCCTACACCTACAACATGGAGGACTCTTTCAGCGACATCAGCCCTCAGGTCGGCTCCAAGGTGAAAGGGGACGTGAAACTGGGCGATTCCTGGCAAGTCGGCGCCGGCATTGCATTCGCCTTGAACGAGAAGATGAGTATGTCGTTCTCGTTCACCGACCAGTTCGCCCGCAAGAGCAAGATCAAGCCCGACGGCGGCGATTGGCAATCAATTTCCAACAGCGATTACAACGCGGCCAACTTCAACATCGGCATGACCATGGCAGCCACCGACAACCTGACGATCGTCCCCAACCTGGCCATCGGCCTGACCGACGACGCGCCAGACTTTTCCTTCAGCCTGAAATTCCCGTACTACTTCTAACCGCTACACCTGAATGAAAAAGGCCCGCTGCGAGGTTCATCGCAGCGGGCCTTTTCGTTTAGCCCCGCCCTAACGGATCTGGTGCTTGTGCAGCAGTCGGTAGAAGGTTGGCCGCGACACGCCCAGCACTCGGGCGGCGACACTCAGGTTGTCGCTGTGGCGGTTCAATACATCGCACAACGCCTGCCGTTCGGCGCGGGTCTTGTAGTCTTCGAGGGTGCCCATCGGTGCGGCGATTGTATGCTGGCTGATCAGCCCGAGGTCACGCGCCTCGATCTGCCGGCCTTCCGCCAGAACCAGCCCGCGACGTACACGGTTGGCCAGCTCCCGCACGTTGCCCGGCCAGTCGTGCTTGCCCATGGCGATCAGTGCGTCCTCGCTGAAACTGCGCGGACGACGGCCGGTTTCATGACTGTAGAAATGGGAGAAATGGTTGGCCAGCATCGACAGGTCGCCATGCCGCTCACGCAGCGGTGCGGTGACCACTTGCAGCACGTTGAGGCGGTAATACAAATCCTCGCGGAAGCGTTTCTTCTCGATGGCCGCTTCAAGGTCGACGTGGGTCGCCGCCAACACCCGCACATCGACCGGAATCGGCTGGCTGCCGCCCACGCGTTCGATGTGTTTTTCCTGGAGAAAGCGCAGCAGGTTGGCTTGTAGCTCCAGCGGCAGGTCACCGATCTCGTCGAGAAACAGAGTGCCGCCATTGGCCGCTTCGATCCGCCCGACCTTACGCTGATGGGCGCCGGTAAAGGCGCCTTTCTCGTGGCCGAACAATTCGGACTGGATCAGGTGTTCGGGAATTGCGCCGCAATTGATCGCGACAAAGGGTTTGCTGTGGCGCTGGGATTGCCGATGGAGGGTGCGGGCGACCAGTTCTTTACCGGTCCCGCTCTCGCCGCGAATCAACACCGGAGATTCGGTTGGCGCCAGTTTGCTCAGCAGTTTGCGCAGTTCGCGAATCGGTTTGCTGTCACCGAGCAGCTCGTGTTCGGGCTGATCGATGTGAACCGTGCCTTGACCACGCAAGCGCGCCATACCGAACGCCCGACCCAGCGTCACCTGAACCCGGGAGACATCGAACGGCAAGGTGTGGAAATCGAAAAACCATTCGCAGACGAAGTCCCCGACGTTTTGCAGCCGCAGGACTTCCTGGTTGAGCACAGCGATCCATTCGGTGCCGCTGCGGCTGATCAGTTCCTTGACCGCATCGGGGTGCTCCAGATGAAAAGGCTGGAGCCGCAACAGGCCGACGTCGCAGGTTCGGTCAGCGGCATTTTCCAGCGTACAGCTATCAACGTCCCAACCTACAGAACGCAGACCTGGCAGCAGGCGATGACAGTCGTCGCAAGGGTCCACTACTAACAGACGTCGTAACGCAGGCGCTTCGATCATGACTGTTCCTTGACGCCAAATTTTATGAAATTTTATTAAAAACAATCATTTGGCGGATCTGGCTGTAACACTAGCAAGAATTTGACACTGTCTTGTATCGATTGACTATAGGAAGTGCGCGCAAGCAGTTATAAGAAGCAACTTTATTAGTTACCTAACGACTTGAACCTTTCACCCAGCTTTCAAAAGCCGTCGAAACCTCGAACCGATGAAAGAAAGTTGAAAATTCTTTTAATTGTATGTGACCCACCCACCGGTTGCGGGCATCAGTACAAGTAACCAGCCGAACGGTAAGCCCAACCGACGGCACATCACTTGATTGGGCATACAGAGAGAAGACCCCATGACCGCCCCGCTCCGTATCAACGAAGCTCTTTTGATTGCCGACCGCGCGTTCAAGCCATTTCAATGCGTGGCCTGGGCCCCACAAGACGGCAACGGCGAACTCAGCCTGACCGTCATCGACCGCACCAACACCTGCATTCGCAAGCAGATCCCAAGCAGTGCCTATACCGACCCGGCACAATTGGAACATGTTCTGGAAGAAGCCCGTAAAGAGCTGAGCCAGGAAGGTTACACGCTGCAATCGTGGTCGATGCCGCACTAATCTTTTTGCGGATTACTTATCGGTAATCCGCACCCTCCTCCATGATCGTTAGTTTGCCGGCCTTGCCAGCAGACAACACGCACAACATTTATTTGTACCTGAACGCGGCCAAATACTTGGCAGGCTTGTCAGTGGGTCGAAAAGACACTGTTCTGGCACAAAACGACCCTCCGTCTGTTAGTTATTACAGTTGTGCAACCAATCATTCAGGGATTGAATGTTTCTACTATAAGTCGCCCCCCCAACTCCTGGATCAAGACGACTCGCAAGGAGATGCGTGCATGTCAACCCAGACCGCTGTGGTCCTGCCTGCGACGCTGAGCGCCGCCGGGGAGCTCGACAAAACCTTTGCCAGCGCCGGCAAAACCCAGGTGTATTTCGCCGGCAGCACGTCGAGCATGGCCACCGGCGTCGCGATTGATTCACAAGGCCGGCTGCTCGTCGCGGCCAAGGTCGGAACCCCGAGCGGCAGCCGCTTCGGTCTGGCCCGCCTGCTTGCGGATGGCTCGGCGGATCTGGCGTTCGGCAAACAAGGCAGTGTCATCAGCCAGTTCGAACCCGGCTTCGAGTCCATGGGTGGCAAAGTGCTGATCCGGCCCGACGGGTGCATTCTGTTGGCCGGCCTGCACTATGAAAATGAGCACCAGACACTGCCTGCCCTCGCCTTGTTCGATCAGCAAGGCAAACCGGTCCCCGACTTTGGCGACAACGGACGCCTTGTCGTACGCCTGCCGGGCAATCTTTCCCGGGGCGTGCGGGATGCCTGGCTTCCCCCCGGCGTACCGGGCGCCGAAACCTGTGATGTGTGCGTGCAGGAAGACGGCCGGATGGTCCTGCTGGCCAATCATCATTTTGAACTGGCCGATCACGTCGGCCTGCTGGTGCGACTAAACCCCGACGGTTCGCTGGACGACACCTTCAACGGTCGTGGCTTCGTCCTGGTCAGACACCTGCTGATGAACACCTGGCTCAGCAGCCTGCTGGTGCAACGCGACGGCCGGATTCTGGTGGGCGGCTCGATCAACTTCCCTGAAGAAGGCCTGCTTGCGCGCTATCTAAGCGACGGCAGCCTGGACGACCGTTTCGCCGTGGATGGCTTCATGAGTTTCTTGGCACAAGGGCGTCACGCCCAGGTCAGCCAGGTCGTCCAGCAGGCCAACGGCGACCTGCACTGTTTTGGCAGCAGCCGCGACCCGATGCATTGCATGGCCTTGAAAGTACACAGCAACGGTCGCCCGGACATCCATTGCAACGGTGGCCAGCCGCATTTGCTGGGGATCGGCCACAGTGGCTGCCAGTGGACCGCCGCCCACGCCCTTGCAGACGGGCGTGTGCTGACCGTTGGCGCGACCATCGGTGGTGTCGAAGCCGACTTCATCCTGGCCCGGCATCGTCCTGACGGACAACTCGACGAGCTGTTTGGCAAAGGCATCGGCTGGGTCCGTACCCGCCTGGGTCGCAGCCTGGATACCGCAACGTCGCTGGCCGTGCAGGACGACGGCAACATTGTCGTAGGCGGCTATTCGCTGGATGGCAACTACCGGGCAATCGTCGCTCGCTATCTGGGATAGGCCTGCCGAGCTTTCCTGCGCTTGATCTTCCGTACCGCTTGCGGCAAGTTGCGCGCTTCTTAATACAAGGAGCAGCCGATGTCCGGCTCAATGGCCCAGGCGTTCGCGCATAATTTTCTCGGGCACTCACCTCGCTGGTACAAGGCCAGTATTGTCGGTTTCCTGATTCTCAATGCCCTGGTGCTGTGGACCGTGGGTCCGGTAGCGGCCGGTTGGCTGCTGGTGCTGGAATTCATCTTCACCCTGGCCATGGCGCTCAAGTGCTATCCGCTGATGCCGGGCGGCTTGCTGCTGGTCGAAGCGCTGTTGCTGAAGATGACCACGCCCCAGGCGCTGTATGACGAACTGCTGCACAACTTCCCGGTGATTCTGCTGCTGATGTTCATGGTGGCCGGCATCTACTTCATGAAAGACCTGCTGCTGTTTCTGTTTTCGCGCCTGCTGCTCGGCGTTCGCTCCAAAGCCATGCTGGCGTTGATGTTCTGCTTTCTTTCGGCGTTCCTCTCGGCTTTTCTCGATGCCTTGACCGTGACCGCCGTGATCATCAGTGCCGCCGTGGGGTTTTACTCGGTGTATCACCGTGTCGCTTCGGGTAATGATCCGCGCCAGGACAGCGAATTCAACGATGACCAGCACCTGCCAACGCTGCATCACGGGGACCTTGAACAGTTCCGTGCCTTCCTGCGCAGCTTGCTGATGCACGGCGCCGTGGGCACTGCACTGGGTGGCGTTTGCACGCTGGTCGGTGAGCCGCAGAACCTGCTGATCGGCCACGAAATGGGTTGGCACTTCTCTGAGTTCTTCCTGAAAGTCGCCCCGGTTTCCATGCCGGTGCTGGTGGCGGGCCTGGTGACCTGCGTGCTGCTGGAGAAACTGCGCTGGTTCGGTTACGGCACGCTCCTGCCAGACAACGTGCGCGCGGTGCTGGCCAATTACGCCGCCGAAGACAACGCCCAACGCACCTCACACCAACGCGCTGCGCTGATCGTTCAGGGGCTGGCGGCGCTGATACTGATTGCCGCCCTGGCGTTCCATATTGCCGAAGTCGGTTTGATCGGCTTGATGGTGATCGTGCTGATTACCGCATTCACAGGCATCACTGACGAGCACCGCATCGGCAACGCCTTCAAGGACGCCATGCCGTTCACGGCGCTGCTGGTGGTGTTTTTCGCGGTAGTGGCGGTGATTCACGACCAGCAGTTGTTCACGCCGCTGATCCAGTGGGTGCTGGCGCTGCCGGCGAATCAGCAACCGGGCATGCTGTTTATTGCCAACGGTTTGCTCTCGGCGATCAGCGACAACGTGTTCGTCGCGACCATTTACATCACCGAAGTGAAACAGGCGTTCATCTCCGGCCACATGAGCCGTGAGCATTTCGAGACACTGGCGATTGCGATCAACACCGGCACCAACCTGCCGAGCGTGGCGACGCCGAATGGCCAGGCAGCGTTTCTGTTTCTGCTGACGTCGGCGATTGCCCCGCTGATTCGCCTGTCGTATGGGCGGATGGTGTGGATGGCGTTGCCGTATACGGTGGTGATGGGTGTGCTGGGGTGGTATGCGGTGAGTTTCTGGCTTTGAGTTGGCAGGTTTGACGCCTTCGCGGGCAAGCCTCGCTCCTACAGATTCACCGCTAACTTGTAGGAGCGAGGCTTGCCCGCGAAGAACGATAACGCGGTTAACCTGCGTTGAGGATGTACCGCTCGATCGCCTGCGCTGCGCCGTCTTCGGTATTGGCCCCGGTCACTACGTCGGCCTGACGCTTCACCGCCTCCTCCGCCTGCCCCATGGCAATCGACAATCCGGCGCGATGAAACATCGCCGGGTCATTGCCGCCATCGCCCATGGCGGCGGTCTGCCCGAGCGACACGCCGAGAAACTCCGCCAGTGTCGCCAGTGCGTCCCCCTTGTTTGCCTGCATCGCGGTCACGTCGAGGTACACCGGCTGCGAGCGTGACACCTGCGCCTGGCCCTCGACCCTGGGCAGCAACTGCGCCTCAAGCTCAATCAACAACTGCGTGTTGTTGCTCGCCGCGACGATCTTGTCGATGTATTCCAGATAGGGCTCGAAACTCTCCACCACCACGGGCGGATACCCCAGGCCGTGCTGTTCCCGCGGCACCATGGGGCCATTCGAGTCTTTCACCAGCCAGTCGCCGCCGCTGAACACCCACACCTCGATGTCCGGCAGATCGGCAAACTGTGTCAACGTGGTCAGCGCGGCCGTTGCCGGCAAATAATGCGCGACCAGCAAACTGCCGTCGGGGTTTACGATGGTGCCGCCATTGAACGCCGCCGTCGGCAGATCGACGCCCAAGGCTTCGATCTGCTGCAGCATGGCTTTCGGCGGCCGGCCGGTGGCCAGGCTGAACAGCACGCCCGACTCACGCAACGAACGGACCGCCTCGATGGTGCGCTGACTGAGGCTGTGATCGGGCAGCAACAAGGTGCCGTCCATGTCACTGAGCAAAAAGCGGATGGGTTGTTGCGTTTCGTCACTCATCCGAGGCTATGCCAAACGCGACCGTCGCGGGTCAGCAGGTCTTCTGCCGCCGCCGGCCCGTCTTCGCCCGCCGCGTAAGTCTGCACGCTCGCATCCTGCTGCCAGGCATCGAGAAACGGTTGCACGGCACGCCAGCCGTTCTCGATGTTGTCGGCGCGCTGGAACAGCGTCTGATCGCCGGTCAGGCAATCGTAGATCAGGGTTTCGTAGCCGGTGGACGGCTGCATTTCGAAGAAATCCTTGTAGGCAAAACCCAGTTCGATATTGGCCATTTTCAACGCCGGGCCGGGGCGTTTGGCCAACAGGTCGAACCACATGCCTTCGTTGGGTTGAATCTGAATCCGCAGATAGGTCGGTTGCAGCTCATCGACCTCGGTATCACGGAACTGCGCGTAAGGCGCCGGTTTGAAGCAGATGACAATCTCGGTGTCGCGCACGCTCATGCGCTTGCCAGTGCGCAGGTAGAACGGCACGCCGACCCAGCGCCAGTTGTCGATCATGACTTTGAGCGCGACATAGGTTTCGGTCGTGCTGTCGGGCGCCACATTGTTTTCCTGGCGATAACCCGCCAACGGCTTGCCGTCGATCTCGCCGGCGGCGTATTGGCCACGCACCGAATTGGCCCGTGCCTCTTCGGTGGACCAGGGACGGATCGCCCCCACCACTTTGGCTTTCTCGCCGCGAACCGCATCGGCGCCAAAGGCAGCCGGCGGTTCCATGGCCACCATCGCCAATAGCTGGAACAGGTGATTGGGCACCATGTCCCGCAGGGCGCCGGTGTGTTCATAAAAACTGCCACGGGTTTCCACGCCGACGGTTTCCGCGGCAGTGATCTGTACGTGGTCGATGTAATGGTTGTTCCAGAACGCTTCGAACAGGCTGTTGGAGAACCGGCTGATCAGAATGTTCTGCACGGTTTCCTTGCCCAGATAGTGATCGATCCGGTAGATCTGGTTTTCCGTCATGACCTTGAGCAAGCATGCGTTCAAGGCTTCGGCGGTATGCAGGTCAGAGCCGAACGGCTTTTCGATGACTACCCTTCTGAACGCTTCCGGCGTCTCTTGCAGCAAACCGGCAGCGCCGAGACGACGCACCACTTCGCTGAAGAAACGTGGCGCGGTGGCCAGGTAGAACACCGCGTTGCCGGTGCCACTGGCGGCGATTTTCGCCGCCAGCGCCTGATAGGTGCTGTCGTCCAGGAAGTCGCCCTGGACGTAGCTGATGCCTTTGGCCAGTTTGGCCCACAACGCCGGGTCAAGGGCTTGATCGCCCTTGCCGACCTTGCTTGCCACTTCGGCCCGAATGAAGTCTTCGAGCTTCTGGGCAAACGCTTCGTCGGTGATGGCGTTGTGGTCGACGCCGATGATCCGCAGTCCATCGCCAAGCAGACCGTCGCGACTCAGGTTGTACAGCGCCGGCATCAGCAAGCGCTTGACCAGGTCACCGTGGGCACCGAACAGGAACAGCGTGGTCGGTGGTGCGGGTTCTGCCTTGGATTTATTGCGGATCAAACGGGTCATTTTTTCGCAGTCTCCACGTGGCCGCCGAAGCCGAAGCGCTGGGCCGAGAGGATCTTGTCGCCAAAAGTGCCTTGGCCGCGCGAGCGATAGCGGGCGAACAGCGAGTTCGACAGCACCGGCACCGGTACCGCTTGTTCCATGGCCGCTTCAATGGTCCATTGACCTTCCCCGCTGTCCGCAACGGAACCGGAGAAATTATCGAGCTGCGGATCGGCAGCCAGGGCATCGGCGGTCAGGTCGAGCAGCCACGACGAGACCACGCTGCCACGACGCCAGACTTCGGCGATGTCGCCGACGTTCAGGTTGAAGCGCTGGTCTTCCGGCAGGTTGGTGCTGGCCTTCGTCTTGAGGATGTCGAAGCCTTCGGCGAAGGCCTGCATCATTCCGTACTCGATGCCGTTGTGGATCATTTTCACGAAATGGCCGGAACCCGCGGGGCCGGCGTGGATATAACCGCGTTCGGCGCGATCGTCGTCCGACTTGCGGTCCTTGGTGCGCGGGATGTCACCCATGCCAGGCGCCAGGCTGTCGAACAGTGGATCGAGGCGTTTAACCACTTCGGCTTCGCCACCGATCATCATGCAGTAACCGCGCTCCAGGCCCCAGACGCCGCCGGAGGTGCCGACGTCGATGTAGTGCAGGCCTTTTTCCGAGAGGTTTTTTGCCCGGCGAATATCGTCCTTATAGAAGGTGTTGCCGCCGTCGATGATGGTGTCGCCGGCTTCAAGCAAGGTGCTCAGGGTGTCGATGGTGTCTTCGGTCGGTGCGCCTGCCGGCAGCATGATCCAGACCGCTCGTGGTTTGGCCAGGCCGGCGACCAGGGCCGGCAGGTCGATGACGCCCTTGGCGCCTTCGGCGGCCAGGGTGTCGACGAAGGCGGTATTGCGGTCGTAAACAACGGTGGTATGCCCGTTGAGCATCAGGCGCCGCGCAATATTGCCGCCCATGCGGCCCAGTCCAATAATCCCGAGTTGCATGTGCTGATGCTCCCTACTACAAATAAATGTGTGTCAAAGGTTATAGCCCAACGCGACTAATGAGGGTTAGTCCAGAGCGTTGGCATGAAGTTTCCGGGCATTGTGCCCGATCCTGATTGATAACGTCGGGAATCGTGCCGAAGACACAACGACCACGAAAAATAAAAAAGTTCCCTTCCGGGACAAAAGAAATCAAAATCAGCGCCGATAGTAAATCAGCACCGATGTCGGGGCGGATTTACAGTTGAGGCAAGCCATTTGCGAGGTGAGCAATGGGCACAGTACAAGCAGCACGGCCAGCACAAACCCTTTACGTCACGATCCGTCGTGATGAATTGCGCCAGTTGAAAGACGAACGCGACCAGCTCAAACAGGAAGTCGAGCAATTGCGCCTGCTGACGCAAGGTATCCAGGCTCAGCCGATGCCTGTCACTTTGCGCGCTCCCCACGCCTGATCCCCTCGCCTGAATCGGAAGCAGCCAATCGCTGTTTCCGATACGCCATCACGATTTACCCGCGTTCAACAGCTCACAAAACTTTCACACGCCCTTGTTGATACTTCGGTCCTTTATGGCCGCCCGGTATCTGCGCGGCGCCTGTTCGTCGGCGACCTTCCCGTCCCGGCGGTGGAAGTGATTTCTGGCTGGAGCACGCAATGGCTTTGTATGAACGCAGCAATTCGACTGCGGACAAGTTTGATTGGGCAGGGTTTCTCTGGCTGTTTCTGTTCTTCTGGTATTTCTCCGGCATTACCCAACTGCTGATCCAATTGACGGGCACCTCCGGGTTCAGCGGTTTCCGCCAAGCCTTCACCATGAGCGCCATCTGGCTGGCGCCGATGCTGCTGTTTCCCCGCAAGACGCGTGTATTGGCGGCGCTGATCGGCGTGGTGCTGTGGGCCTGTTCCATGGCCAGTCTCGGTTACTTCTTCATCTATCAGCAGGAATTTTCCCAGAGCGTCATCTTCATCATGTTCGAGTCGAACATCTCTGAAGCCGGCGAGTACATGACCCAGTATTTTGCCTGGTGGATGGTGGCGGCATTTGTTGCCCACACGCTGTTCGCCTATTTCCTGTGGACCCGCTTGCGCCCGGTGTACATGCCCCGTGGTCGCGCATTGGTCGCCGCGACCGCCATTCTGGTGGCCGTGGTGGGTTATCCGCTGGCCAAGCAGACCGTTCACACCGGCAGTTTCGCCAGTGGTTTCGAGAAGTTCGAAACCCGTATCGAACCGGCAGTGCCGTGGCAGATGGCCGTGGCCTATCACCGCTACCTCGACACCCTGGCCGACATGCAGGGCATGCTCGACAGCGCGAGCAAGATTCCACCGCTGCACAATTTCAAGGATTCGATGGCCAATCAGCCCGCCACCCTGGTGTTGGTGATCGGCGAATCCACCAACCGTCAGCGCATGAGTCTCTACGGCTACCCGCGTGAAACCACGCCGGAACTGGACAAGCTCAAGGACCAACTGGCGGTCTTCAATAACGTCATCACCCCGCGCCCTTACACCATCGAGGCATTGCAGCAGGTCCTGACGTTCGCCGACGAAGAAAACCCGGACCTGTTCCTGTCGACGCCGTCGCTGGTCAGCATGATGAAACAGGCGGGCTACAAGACCTTCTGGATCACCAACCAGCAAACCATGACCAAGCGCAACACCATGCTCACGACCTTCTCCGAGCAGGCCGACGAGCAGGTGTACCTGAACAACAACCGCAACCAGAACGCCGCCCAGTACGATGGCGACGTGATCGAGCCGTTCAACAAGGCCCTGGCGGACGCGGCGCCACGCAAGTTGATCGTTGTGCATTTGCTCGGCACACACATGAGCTATCAGTACCGCTACCCATCGACCTTCGACAAGTTCAAGGACCGCAACGGCGTTCCGGCTGGCGTGCGTGACGATCAGTTGCCGACCTACAACAGCTATGACAACGCGGTGCTGTACAACGATTTCGTGGTTTCGAGCCTGATCAAGGATTACGCCAAGACCGATCCTAACGGCTTCCTGCTGTACCTCTCCGACCACGGCGAAGACGTTTTCGACTCTGCTGGTCACAATACGCTGGGTCGCAATGAGGCCAAGCCGACGGCGCCGATGTACACCATTCCATTCATGGCCTGGGCCTCGCCGAAATGGCGCGAAAACCATGACTGGAGCTTTGCCGGTGATCTGGGGCGGCCGTACAGCAGCTCGCACCTGATCCATACCTGGGCCGATCTGGCGGGCTTGAGCTTCGATGAACTGGATCGCAGCAAGAGCGTGGTCAGCGACAGTTTCAAGCCGCGCCCACTGCTGATTGGCAATCCTTATGAGCGCGAGCAGAAAGCGCTGATCGACTTCAGCCTGATCAAACCCAAGGTGAAGCCGACCCCGGCAGTCGCTCAGCAGTAGATCTGTAGGAGCGATGCTTGCTCGCGAAGGGGTTGGCCCAGTCAGCATAGATGTTGAATCTGCCGACCTCTTCGCGAGCAAGCTTCGCTCCTACAATTTCTCCGAAAGATAATAATTATTCTCGTTTATTGCTAAATACCCCCGCCCTCCTTCGTCTTTGAACAAACGGAATTTTTTCATTGACGACAAGGAGTCGGCCGCGATGTTCGCGCCTATCACCCGTTCCATGACCTTTACCCTTGGGTTTTGCAGTGCCGTACTAAGCCCGGACCTGCTGGCTGAAACCGACCCGGACAAACAACCCTCCGCCCTGGTACTCGGTGCCACCAGCGTCACGGCCCAAGGCTTGGGCAGCACCACCGAAAACACCGGGTCGTACACCACCGGCGCCATGAGCACCGCCACCCGCCTGAACCTGTCGATCAAGGAGACGCCACAATCGGTGTCCGTGATCACGCGCCAGCAAATGGACGACTTCAAACTCGACACGCTCTCCGACGCCATGCGCCAGACCACGGGCGTGGTGGTTCAGCACAACGACTCGGACCGGGTCGTCTATTCCTCCCGCGGCTACACGATCAACAATTTCCAGATCGACGGGATGCTCAACACCTTCAACTACATGAAGTCCGATTCCGACACCATCATCTATGACCGCATCGAAGTCGTGCGCGGTGCAACCGGCCTGACCACGGGCGCAGGCGACCCTTCGGCCACCATCAACATGGTGCGCAAGCGTCCGACGGCGCAGTGGGAAGCCAAAACCGGTGTCAGCGGCGGCAGTTATGACGATTACTACAGTTACGTCGATGTCGGCGGGCCGCTGGCGTTCGACGGACGCCTGCGCGGGCGCAGCGTGCTGGCCTACCGCGACAGTCATTCGGTACGCGACAAGTATCAGCTGCAACGGGAAGTCGGCTACGGGATTCTCGAAGCCGATCTGACCGACGATACGCTGCTCGCCGTGGGTTATGACTATCAGGACAAGCAGGTGCAGGGCACCTCCTGGGGAACCGTGCCCTACTGGAACGCAGACGGCAGCAAAGCCAACCTCGGCCGCTCCACCAACATGGCCACCCCCTGGAGTTCCTGGCCGCTGAAAGACAAGACCGCGTTCGCCACGCTGGATCAGCAACTGGGGATGGGCTGGCACCTCAAGGCGGCTTACACCCATCGCGAAAGCGACACCGACGGCAAGATTTACTACGGCGGTGGCGGCTTCCCCGAGGCGGATCGCAGCGGCATGATCGCCAACGTCAGCCACATGATCGGCACGCAAAAAATGAAGGCTTATGACTTCAACGTGTCCGGACCCTATTCATTGTTCGGGCGTGAGCACGAAATGATGCTCGGGTATGGCGAAGCCGAACGCAGCGACGAAAGCCCACACACCGTCGATGGCGCCCGCGCGAAGGACTACGAAAACGTACCCGACTGGAAGTACATGGGCGGCATCCCCAAATTCCCCGACACCGTCACCAGCCTGCGTGGCTCCAGCGACAACACCCGCCAAAAGGCCGGTTACCTGGCCACTCGCCTGACGTTGACCGACGATCTGCACGCCGTCCTCGGCAGCCGCTATGGCAGCTGGAAAGCGTCGAAAACGGCTAACAGTTACACCGACAATCTGCAGTTGAGCGAGTCTGAAGTTACCCGCCAGCAACACAACGACCTATGGACGCCATACGCCGGACTGCTGTACGACCTGACACCCGAATACACGGCTTACATCAGCTACACCGATATCTTCAAGCCACAAACCAACCGCGACAGTAGCCGCAAGTACCTCGAACCGGTGGTGGGCAGCAACTATGAACTTGGCCTCAAGGGCAGCCTGCTGGAAGAGCGACTGAACCTCGCCACCGCCGTGTTCTGGAGCAAACAGGACAATGTCGCCGAACGCGACGATTCGGTGCCGCCGGACCCGGTTACTGGCGAGGAGTTCTACACCTCCAGCGGTAAGGGCAACAAGGTTCAGGGGTTCGAGGCCGAGCTCTCCGGCGAGGTCATGCCGCACTGGAACATGACCGCCGGTTACACCTACACCCACTCGGTCAATGGCGAAGAAAAACGCACCAATACCAGTCAGCCGCTGAACCTGCTTCGGGTGTCGACTTCGTATCGCTTGCCTGGCGACTGGCAGGCCCTGACCGTGGGCGGTGCAGTGAACTGGCAAAGTGACGTTTACCGCGCCGCCAATCGCCCGGTCGGACGCAACGCCGCTGGCAATGTGATAACTGAACGCACAAACATCCGGCAAGGCGCGTACACCGTGGTCAACCTGATGTCACGTTACGAGTTCGACCCGCACCTGTCCGCCTCGCTCAACGTCGAGAACCTGTTCGACAAGAAGTATTACGACAACGTCGGTTTCTATAACGGTGTGTATTGGGGTGATCCGCGTACGGTGACACTGAGCCTGGACTGGAAACTCTAGGCGCAGTTAATTCCCAATCGACGAAATCGGCAGATAATGTTCTCGCGACATTGCTTCATGGATGAAAAGCACCCGATATCCGTTTTGGGAGGCGAACCATGAAATGTACACCCTTGATCGTTGCCAGCCTGATGACGTTCGTTTCGGTCAGCGCATTTGCCGAAGGTGGCGCAGAACGCATGCGCTATTACTACGAAAGCCTGCGGCTCAGCCAACAGGAGAATCAAAGCCAGCAAACCGCTGAGGTCCGGGTTCCGGACGATCAAACGGCGCAAGTGACCGAGCATTACAAACGCTAGATGTAGGAGCCAGGCTTGCCGGCGAAGGCGATTTCATATTGGGGTGATCCGCGTACGGTGACACTGAGCCTGGACTGGAAACTCTAGGCGCAGTTAATTCCCAATCGACGAAATCGGCAGATAATGTTCTCGCGACATTGCTTCATGGATGAAAAGCACCCGATATCCGTTTTGGGAGGCGAACCATGAAATGTACACCCTTGATCGTTGCCAGCCTGATGACGTTCGTTTCGGTCAGCGCATTTGCCGAAGGTGGCGCAGAACGCATGCGCTATTACTACGAAAGCCTGCGGCTCAGCCAACAGGAGAATCAAAGCCAGCAAACCGCTGAGGTCCGGGTTCCGGACGATCAAACGGCGCAAGTGACCGAGCATTACAAACGCTAGATGTAGGAGCCAGGCTTGCCGGCGAAGGCGATTTCAAATACGCCTTCGCCGGCAAGCCTGGCTCCTACGAAGAGCGCGATGCTACAACGCCTTGGTCCAGAACAGCATCCGGCCGTGCTCCGGATCGAACATGCCGGCGCTGAAGCCGAATTTAGCGTAGGACGACTGCGCCACGGCATTGCCTTCCAGCACCTCCAGCGTGATTTTGCAGCAGCCGCGCTGACGGGCGATTTCCTCGACCTTTTGCAGCATCTTCTGGCTCAGGCCCAATCCGCGAAACTGTTTCACCACCACCACGTCATGCACGTTGACCAATGGCCGACAGGCAAACGTCGAAAAACCTTCAAAGCAATTGACCAGCCCTGCCGGTTCACCCCCGACGAACGCCAGCACGCTGTACGCATGGGGACGTTTGGCGAGTTCCCTCGGAAGGTGCTCCAGCACCTCGGCCGGCAAAGAATGACCGATACCCATCGGGTCCTCGGCGTAATGATTCAACACCTGACCTATCGCCTCGGCATGCACCGGATTGGTGTAACTGGCCTGAAGCACTAGAATTTCTGCGGATTCCATTTCCACCTCGATTACACATGAATTGCCCCGGCGCGCAGATCGCGCCGCAGGGCACAGCGACCCTATCGCGAGTCCCGTTCATCGCGCAATCTTTAAACAGAGGTGCCCCAGATCAATGCTTCGGTCCACCCCAGCTCGGCGAAATCCGCCGCCCTCAGGCCCGACTCCCCGGCGCAGAAAAACTCGTCCAATTGTGGTGGCGCGACCGACGTGCCGCTGAGCATGGCGTGTACTTGCCCGCGATGATGGATCTGATGCTCGAGCAGATGAGACAGCAGGCGCAAACGGCTGTCGTATTGCGGCGTGTCTCGGGCGATTGTCACAATCTTGCCCAGGTCGGCGTCGCGCATTTGCTCGCAATAGGCGATCAGGCGGCGGTCAACCTGGGCCTGTTCGCGCTGCAGGTCAGCGGCAGTGGTGAACGGCTCGTCTTTGTTGAAGAACACCGTGCATTCAGGATGCGGAACATCGCCACGCAACTCCCGTTCCAGCGCATCCATGTAAAACCAGTCGCAGGTCAGGATGTGGTTGAGGGTCGCACGCAGGCTGGGGAAGAAACTGACGCGCGGCGCCGCCAGCTCCTCTGCGCTCAACTGGCTCCAGGCCTTGGCCAGTCGATGATTGGCCCAGGCATTCTGATAAGCCATGGTCAGCAAATGGTGGGACAAGGGCTGATTCATGTTCGCGGCTCCTTGGGTTCAAGCGTCGGCGAAACGTTGCAGCTGCATTTCCTGTAGGCGACTGAGTGTGCGGCGGAACGGGAATTCCAGATAGCCTTCGGTGTAGAGCGATTCCATCGGCACCTGGGCTTCGAGGTACAACGGCACTTTGCGGTCATAGCATTCGTCCACCAACGCGATGAAGCGCCGCACACCGTCGTCGTGCACCGACAATTGCGGCAACTCGCGATCACCCGCCACCACCCGCTCGACCCCGTCTTCGGTGCCACGGGCGATGCGGCCGGCGCGTTTTTGCGCGCTGAGGTTGGGCACGTCACTCAACAGAATAGCCCTGAAGGTGTCGCACAGGGCCATGAAATCCATGGCGGCAAAGGGTTGTTCACAGAGGTCGGCGTATCGGCTCCAGAGCACGGTTTCACTGGCCTGCACCACATTCAGCGAGCGGTAACCGACCTTGATCGGTTCACTGGAGACTGACTGGCCGGCGGTCAGCGCCTTGAACACATCTTCCAGCGCGCCGGGTTGCCTGGGCGCGGCGACCCAATAGCGCTGCAAACCAGCGCCGGGATGCAGGCGATGGTCTTCGCCGCCATCCACCGCGATCACCTGCATGTGCTGCTTGATCGCCTCGATCGCGGGCACGAAGCGGTCGCGGTTGAAGCCATCGGCGTACAGCATGTCCGGCGGCTGATTGGACGTGCAGACCACCACCACGCCCTCCTCGAACATCACCTGAAACAAGCGCCCGAGAATGATTGCGTCGCCGATGTCGTTGACGAACAGCTCATCGAAACACAACACGCGGACTTCTTCGCTCAGCTCGCGGGCCAGGGCTTTGAGCGGATCGGCGGTGCCGGTCAGCTGAAACGAGCGTTGATGCACCCACCCCATAAAATGGTGAAAGTGCTGGCGCCGGGCCGGGACCTGCAGGCTTTGGTAAAACTGATCCATCAGCCAGGTCTTGCCACGCCCGACGGGGCCCCACAGGTACACGCCCGTGACCGGCGTCTGACCTTCATGCAACGCTTCATGGCATTTTTGCAACGCCCAGACGGCATGTTCCTGGGCTTCGTCCTGGACGAAGCCCTTCTGTTCGATGGCGTGTTGCCAGGCGCTTAACGGGGAGTCGGCATTCATGCGCGGCAGTATGCCATCGTGACGCGACGTCTACAGTGAAATGTCCAGCCGGGCGATCTTGCCCTGCTCGTTCAGGCGAAACATGTAGCGCAATTCCAGCGGACTGCCGGGAAACGTCCCGGAGATCAGGTTGTGCACCAGCACCTTGCCGGTGCGCTGTTGTACGTCGAGCACTTCGACCTTTGGCTGGTAACGCCGGGCGGTGTCTTGCATCCATTGGGCGATAGCCTGGGTGCCAATCCGGTGTTGACCTTCATCGAACACATTGGCGTCCTCAGCGAAAAAACTGGCGACCGTCGAGGTGTCGCGGGCATTGGCGGCAGCAATGTAAGCGGCGATGGCGGGCGCCAGTGCAGAGGCAGGATGGGACATGGTGACAGCTCCTTGTTGGTTGATTCTGACGCCATGCTAGAACACGCCTGTGTCAGTTCTTGTCAGGAGTGAAACGCCCGGCTTCATCCAGTTGCATCTGCTTGCGCCAGGTGCGCAGCAGGTCGCTGCGCCGCCCCGGATAACGCTCGCCCTGCTCGCTCGCCGCCGAAATCCGGTCGGTACGAAAAGTCCGATAGGCGCCGCGCAACTCACACCAGGCGACGATGATCCGCACTTCATTGAGAAACCCCAGCGCCAGCGGCCAGATCAGCCGCTGACTCGGCACTTGCTGTGCGTCCGCATAGTCGATGTGCAGCTTGGCCTGATCGCGAATCGCCTGGCGAAACGCATTCAGCGGCACGGCATTTGGCGCGAAGCCATAACCGGGCGGGCCCGGCATTACCGTCGGGTTGCGTAGTGCGTCCAGCGCTTCGGGCGCCAGCACCGCAGCAATCTTGGCCAGCGCATCGGCCGCCGCTTTGCTCAACACTTCATCGCCGCGCTGATCCACGTAACGCAGCCCCAGCACGATGGCTTCGGTTTCATCGGCATTGAGCATCAACGGCGGCAGGAACAAACCGCTGCGCAACACGTAACCGATCCCCGCCTCACCGTAGATCGGCGCGCCCAGTGCGGTGAGTTCCGCGATGTCGCGATAGAGCGTACGCTCGGAAATCTCAAGCTCGCTGGCGAGTGTCGCCGCCGTGACCGGACGACTTTTACCGCGCAGCACTTGCAACAAGGTCAGTAAACGCGTGGTACGAGACACAATCGGCAGGCTCTGTGCAGAAATGATCTCGCAGATTAGCAGAGCCCCCTGTCAGAAAGTGGCAGTAACCACGGGCCCGTTTTGCCACTCATGAAAAAGCACCTTGACTGAATACATGACTGGCATCATCTTAAATACATGTCTTACGACATTTATATTAATCCGCAGCGTCTTCCTTCAGGAGTCATCCCATGCATTACAAAGTGTTCGGCCGAAAAACCGGCTTGCGCGTTGCGGAACTGGCGCTGGGTGCCGGTAACTTTGGTACCGGTTGGGGTCATGGCGCCGAGCGCGATGAAGCCAAGCGCATCTTTGATGGCTACCTGGAGGCCGGCGGTAATTTCATCGACACCGCCAATGGCTATCAGGGTGGCCAGTCGGAAGCCATGCTCAGTGAGTTCATCGCCGCTGAGCGCGATCGCCTGGTCATCGCCACCAAATACACGTTGGGGACTACACCGGCCGCAGGTATTTCCCACACTGGCAACAACCGCAAGAACATGGTCCGCGCCGTGGAAGAAAGCCTGACACGGCTCAAGACCGACCACATCGACCTGTTCTGGGCGCACATGAGCGACGGTGTCACGCCCATGGAAGAAATCCTCCGTGGTTTTGATGATCTTGTGCGCGCCGGCAAGATTCATTATGCCGGGCTATCGAACTTCCCGGCCTGGCGCATCGCCCGCGCCGATCTGCTGGCTGAAGTTCGCGGTTTTGCGCCGATTACCGCCATTCAGGTCGAGTACAGCCTCGCCGAGCGCACAGCCGAACGTGAACAACTGCCGATGGCCGAAGCGTTGGGGCTGGCCGCGACCTTATGGTCGCCGCTGGGTGGCGGGTTCCTGACCGGCAAATACCGCACCAACGACGAGAACAGCCGAGCCGCCAAACTGGGCATGCTGGTACACGCCGAGAAAAGTGCCCGCGAAACCGCCCTGCTCGACACCTTGCTCGCGGTCGCGGCGGAGCTGGACGCCAGCCCGACGCACGTGGCCATTGCCTGGCTGCGGGAAAAAGCCAAACGCTCGACCACGGCGCTGATTCCGATTCTGGGTTCGCGTACGCGTGAGCAATTGGATGCGACGTTGGGCGCGTTGGATGTGCAGTTGAGTGCCGATCAGTTGTCGCGGCTGGATGGCATCAGCGAAGTGGCGAAAGGTGTGCCGCATGAGTCCATTGCCGGTTCTTTTGCACGGTTCAGCGGGGGCGAAACCCTGGATGTGCCAATAATCCCGGTCGCCTGAAAAAGCTTCGCGGGGAAGCCACGCACCA